>DHJA01000050.1:0-11753 GCA_002404095.1 Planctomycetaceae bacterium UBA4732
TCGACTATTCGCACAGGCTCTCAGCCCTGCACCGGCATACCCACTTGTTCCAGCAATTTCTCGCACTTTTCCCGGAGCAAATCCGCCAGGTTCGACAACGGCTGTCCTTCCGGCAGCGCCTCTTGCAGCGCCGCGTGTATAATCGCCTTGTAGGTTTCCACCCCCCCGGCCGGTGCGTGCCGGCTGTTCGCCCGTTTTCAACGGAAAGGATCGGTGCGCGCATGGTAATCCGAACCGTCACCCTTTGGCGGGCCGTTGCGGCCGTTGCGGCCGGCGTCCTCGGACTCGTCGCCTTGGCGCCGCAAGCCCCGGCCCAGGATAAACGGCCCCTCGACCGCGACGTCGTGGACTGGGTGCAGAAGCGCGTCCAGGATTGGCAACCGACCGCGGAGGACCGGCGCTTCGACGAGATCGGCTGGGCCAAGGACATCCGCGAAGCCGAGCGCCTCGCCAAGGACAACAACCGGCCCGTCTTCCTCTTCACGCACGATGGCCACATGGCCGTGGGCCGCTGCTGAGGGGGCGCCGACGCGATCAGAGCGAGTTCGCTCTCCAACGCTAAGGTGATTTCCCTCCTCAACCGCTACTTCGTCCCCGTCTACCTCTCCAACGAAGACTACCGCAAGGAAGGCGCCGCCCCCGCCGAGGAGAAGGCCGAACGCGACCGCATTTACCACGAGGCGCTGAAGGCCCAGCTGTCGGCCGGCACAGTCCACGTCTACATCCTCGGTCCGGACGGCCACACGATCGACAGCCAGCACGTCGCCGTCGCCAGCAAGGTCGAGAAGCTGACGGAGATGCTCGAGCGCACCATCGAGAAGCTGAAGGTGGAAGAGGGCAAGCCCCTGGTCAAGCCCGTGACGCAATCGGTCGCGCCGAAGACCGACGCCGATTCGCTGGTCCTGCACCTCACCGCCCGCACCCTGACGCGCAAGGCCGACGAATGGGCGCCCGTCAAGCCGACCCTGGGCGAGACGCGTTCCGGCGGCTGGGGCGCGTTCGCCGTCGAGGACTGGATCGTGTTGAAGAAGGCCGAGGGCAGTAAACTTCTCCCCGAAGGCGACGCGAGCGCGGGCAAGTCGTGGGACGTGGACAAGGAAGTCGCGGCCACGGTACTGAAGCATTTCTACCCCTCGACCGAGAACAATAACGTCGCCAAGAACCGGATCGACGAGCAGCAATTGCGGGCGACGGTGCTGTCAATCAAGGACGGCGTCGTGCGCGCCCGCCTCGACGGCGCCCTGAAGATGAAGCACCCCTTCTACCACAAAGACGACGACAACTTCGTGGACGCCACGATGGTGGGCGTCCTCGATTACGACCAGGCCACGAAGAAAATCCGCTCCCTGCAACTGGCGACGGACAAGGCGACCTACGGCCGCACCACGTTCGGCGTGGTGGTGCGCTCGGAACCGTGAGGGTGGAGAAAAGTCTAGAAAACGCTTCCGTCCGGGGCGGCCGCGAAGACGGCGCGCCTTTGCGTGCTTACGGTGAGGCTTTCGGGTAACATTTACTCGCAGGAGACGGAATCGCGCGCCTATGCGGATACGTTGAGCCGCCTGATCGGCGTCCCGGTGACGCCGCCGCGCATCTGAATGAGCGAAGTCTGTATCAAAACAAAGCCACCCGCCGTCACCGGCGGGTGGCTTTGTTTTTTGAGCGGCCTTACCCCTGCACTGGCATACACACCTGTTCCAACAATTTCTCACACTTTTCCTGGATCAAATCGGCCAGATTCGGCAACGGCTGTCCTTCCGGCAGCGCCTCTTGCAGCGCCGCGATCAATCGTGGGAAGGCGTAGAGGGCCGCAAAAGCGTCCAGCGACGCTGGCTCCAACCGGGCGTGTCGGCCGCGCTTCTCCGCGTCCTGCCACAGCGTCTTGCTCTTGCCCGTCATCGCCAGGTCGTCCTCCGGCCGCAGGAGGATCAGATGGTCCACCATCGCCGGCTCCGTTTCCAGCACCGACAGCTTCGTACTCAGATCCTTCGGCTTGGCCGGGCCGCGACCCAGGAACAGGCCGACGCCCACTTTCCACGGCTGGCCGTCCTTGCACACCCAATGCGCAATCGACAGTACGCCGTAAGTCGGATGTTCGCCGAACGTCCATTCGGGAACGACGTGGCACAACCGCCACGGCCCCACCTTGACGCCGTGTTCGTGGCAGATTTGCAGGAACGTCCCTAGCCCGGCTTGCAGCTCGCGCGTGGCGCCGGTTAACGCTCCTTCCGGCTCCAGTTTGCGACGCGCCGAACGTACTTCCTGGTCCCACTGGTCGCTCGTCGATGACCCGGACGCTATTTCCGACTCTGTTTCGCCTGAAGTTGTGGACGTTTTGACGACGACCACGGATTTGATTCCCGGCGGCAGTTCCGCAGGCGTTGCCAACGGCGGCGCGAACACCTCGGCCACCGGCAGGCGGTTCACCGGCGCGCCCGCCTCCAGGTACGGTTCCGTGGCGGAGGCCCGGCGTTCGTCGTTGCCGCCGAAGACGACGTGATCGAACTGGTGGCGGAACTGCTGGAGCATGTCGCGCAGCGTCGGCTCGGTGCGGGCCACGCGCTCGATCTGCTCCGCCGTGAACGGAAAGATCAAAGGAAGCTCGGCGAAGTCTGGGAATTGTTCGAGGGCCGGCCGCAGGCGCGCCTCCACGATGGCGCGCACCAACTCGGGCGCCGGCGCCTCAAGGCGCAGCGTCTTGATGGTGCCGTAGTCCGTCAGGTGGATGGGGTTGTTTAAGCGATCTTGAATGTAGCCGTCCAGCGACGGCACGAAGCGGTTCCACAGGCCGCGCTCGGCGAAGATGAGGAAGCTGATGCCGTCCAGGTGGTGCATCGCTTGCACGACGCCGGCGAAGAACGCCTCGGCGATGCGATGTACGTCGTCCGTGCGTCGTGACAATAAGAGGTCTTCCAACTGGTCGAAAGCGACGACAACCGGAATGCGCAGGCCGCGCAGCACTTCCATCATCACCTTGAACAGCGCCAGCACGAGGTCTTGCCGGCTGGGACGCACTTGAAAATCGAGTTCGGCGAATCCGTAGGTGAGAAAGTTGGCCAGGTCAGCCTCATCGCCCAGCAATACGCCGCGCGCGAAGCCCGTCAGGATCTGCCGCCGCATCAGGCCGGCCGTGTTGTGCGCTTCCGTTTGGTCGATGTGGGCGAGGACCAGCTCGCACGCCTTTTCCAGATCGAGACTGGCTTCTTCACAAGCGCGGCGGACGCCGCCGGCCTGGAACGGCAGGGTGCAGGGCCGGGCCAGGCGGTCGATGAGCCATTGCGTCCGCTCCTGGGCCTGCGAGCCGCCAAGGCCGAAGCGGCGCGCCCATCCCGCCAGGCCCGGCGCCGGGAACAGGTCCAAGCATTCCGGCGGCGCCAAGGCCGTCAACGCTTTGCCGAGAAGGCCGCGCACCAGCTGTTCGCCGACGAACTCCAGCGGGCGAGCGTCCTTCTGCCGGCCGCCGCCGAGCAGCGTGTCGATGAACTGGAACAGCAGATATTCGAGGAAATCGACTTCCTTTTGATACGTCCCCGGCGTCACCAGCAATTGCCACGTCCCTTCGGGGCCGTGTTTGATCGAGTGCAGCAAATGCGTCTTACCGGACCCTTTATTGCCGAGAATCGGCACGACTTCCGAATGCGTGGCCGGCGCGTAGCGATAGAGATCGACGACGCCAAGAAGTTGGTCGCGCTCACGGGCGAACAGCTCGGGGACGTGGTAGCGGGCGCATACTTCGTCGTCGGGGTTGCGCGCGAAGTAGTCGCGGAACGGGTTGCCGGCGCGGCGCAAGGCGTCCAGGGCGCGCTCCGGCAGAGATCGAACGGCGGCGGCGGCGGCTGACATGAAAAACCTCCGTTACTTGCTACTGTCTACTTCTTCAGGCTGGCGTAATACGCGATTTCGTGGCCAACGAGCAGGGCGAACGACGGTTCCGGTAAGGCGTGCAGCGGACCTGTCCACGGATGCAGATAGAGGAGGCCGGCGTCGTGCAGTCGGCGCAGTTCATCGTGGAATGCGCCGATCGTTAGGTCCGGCGCGCCGCTCCGCGAGCGCTGAAACAACTCGGGGAGTGGGCAGTCTTCCGAGGCGCCTGACGCCTGCCATTCCGTCAGACGCGCCAGGAGGATCGTCCGCGCGTCGGCAGTCGGCCCCTGATGAAAGCGCTGGAAACGATCCTTCAAGCCGTCCGTCGCGGCGGGGCCGTCGTTATCGCGCGCCAGCCGCTCCAGCACCGTCTCGGCGCCGGCCTTGAGCGCGTCGAAACCGGCCTGCATACGCCGTACGCTGGCCACCAGGTCGATGGCTTGCGTTTGTCGGCCCTCCAAGGCGCGGATGAAATCCTCCAGCACTTCGCGCGGGCTGGTTTGGCTCAACAACCACGCCAGACCCTTATCGGTTAGTAAACAGATTTCCGTAGTCGTTTTAGTCTTTTTGCGAACAAGGACGGCCTTATTGCCGGCTGTGGAGGGAAGGAGCGCCGAAGCGTCGGTCTCGGCGGACAGGACGCGCAACCAACCTTCCTCCTTGCAGCGCTGCGCCGCTTGCCGGCCGGCGGGCGCCGTCGGAAACAGGCCCGGACCGCCGCGGACGGCGAACAACGGCGCGCCTTCCGGCGCCGCCGCCGCTCGACTTAGTGCAGCGAGGACAATCCTGGTTGATTTGTCGGTCACGAGCCTCCTCCTTGGGTTGACTGGCGCGCGCGTCGTCCTTTCGGCGCGGCAATTATCCACATCGCCCAAAATGATGCAAGTCCAGGAAAAAGGTTTTCCAGTCGGCCCCCACTCCGCTAAGATTGCCGATAGCGGAAGAATTGTTTCAAAATACCGCCGACGCCGGCATAGGACTCCGCCGGCGCGGCTGCAAGGAGACCTTTCATGTCATTGTTTCGTCGGCGGGCCTTATCGGCCCTGATGCTTTGCCTTCCAGTCGCGGCGTTCACGGCCGGCGCCGTCCGCGCGGCGGATGATTCGCCGTCCGCGACGGACGCGAAGACCGAGGAGGCCTTGGTTTATAAGACGCTGCGTGAAGTCATCAACGAAGGCGCGGATATGTACAACGCGCAGGGCCGTTACAAAAACATGGAGCGCGATTACGCGGGCTGCTACCACCTGTACGAAGGCGCCTTGATGGTGGCCCGTCCGCTGCTCGGTCGTCATGCCGATTTGCAGAAGGCCATCGACGACGCTATGGCCAGTGCCCGCGACACGCCGCTGATGGAGAAGCGGGCCTTCGTCCTCCGCGAAGTCATCGACAAGATCCGCGAGGGGGTCAACCCGAAGGCCGTGGCGGTCGTGCCGCCCACGCCGCCTCCCGCGAAGGAGACGACAACGACGGGCAAGGTGGACAAAGGAGAGAAGGGCAAGTTAATTGTTCTCGTGGACGGCCAGAGCATGATCTTCATGGTCCCAGACACGGCTAGGGTGGTTATCAACGGCAAGGGCGCCAAACTGGAAGACCTGTACTTAGAGAGGGGCGCCACGGTCACCATCATCAGCAAGGGCGACGTAGTCACCAAAGTCGAGGCCCAGGTCGAAGCCAAGCCTTTAGTTTCACCCCCGCCGCCCGTGAAAGAGACGATGACGGGCAAGGTTATTAGCGCGGAAAAGGGCAAACTGAGCGTGATGAGCGCGCAGGGTAAGGAAAGGACTTATGCGGTCCCCGAAGATGCAAAAATCTTTATTGATGACAAAGAAGGTAAGCTGGCGGACGTCAAACCCGACAGCGCCGTCACGGTCACGAGCAAAGGCGACACCGTGATTAAGATCGAGGCTAAGGCGCCGGCTTTGCCGCAGCCGCCGCTGGCCGCGAAAACCCTCTGGGACCGGCTGGGCGGCGAAGCCAACGTCGCCAAGGTGGTGGACGATTTCGTGAACACGGCCGGCAAGGATCCGATGGTCAACTTCTGGCGCGACCCGACGAAGGTTCCGAGCAAGGTGGAGATTGCCGATCTGAAAACTAGGTTAGTGGAGTTCGTCAGCAGCGCCACGGGCGGGCCGCTCAAGTACGAGGGCAAGTCGATGAAGGAAGCCCACAAGGGCATGAAGATCACCGAGGAGGAGTTCGACGCGGCGGCCAAGGATCTCAAGGACGCCTTGGTAAAGAACGGGGCCAAGGCCGACGATGTTGCGGCGGTGATGAAGGCCGTGGACGGCACGCGCAAGGACATCGTCGCGGAGAAGAAACCCGAAGAAAAGGATAAGCCGGAGGAAAAGAAGCCAGGCGAAAAGGATTGAAGTTGAACAGTGCGAGCAGACGCAGGGCTTAAACTTGAAAGAATGATCGGCTTATGGGCGAACGGCCGGCGTAAGCCGGCTGGTACAGGATGCGGTCGGCGACAGTATCCTGTACCAGCCGGCTTACGCCGGCCGTTCGCCATCTTGCGCCGCGGGAAATCGCGCCCGCAGCGTGGCGCCCTTCAGTCGCTCCGACTCGATCTCCAACTTGGCGTGATGATGTTCCAAAATCGCCACCACGAAGGATAGACCCAGGCCCATGCCGGTGCTGTGTCCCTCGTAAATAGCGTTGTCGCGCTTGGTGGTGAAGTGCGTCTCGACGCAATGCCGCCGCACTTCTTCCGTCATGCCGGCGCCGTTGTCCTGAACTTCCAGCACCACATGATCCCCCTCGCGGCGCGTCCGTAGCACCACTCGCCCTTTCCAAGCCGCGGCCGCGATCAACGCCTGTCGCCGCCCCGGACTGTCCAACGTCTCGTCGCGGCGGGCGGCGTCTCGTAGGTGGTTACGCATCTCAAAAGTGGCGTCGCGGGCGTTAAATAACAGATTCTCCACCGCCTGTTGCAGATGGGAATAGTCGCCTTCGATCCACATGGGAACGCTTTCCTCCAGGTCCAGCGCGACTTCGAGCTTATAACGGTCGCGCGCCAGATCGTGCCACGTCCGTTCCAGGTCGCGCAGCACGCCGTTGAGGTCGAGGACGACGCGATCGCTCCGATTGGGGTCGCGCCGGACCGTCCGCAAGATCTGCTGGAGCCGTTCCGTGACCGTGCCGAGAGTTTCCTGGACCTCATGCAACATGCCCTCCTGATTCGACGACAAGCCGTCCGCCTCCAGGCAGCGGCGCAGCAGATCGTTTGGGCGCACCAGGAGGTTCTTGATGTTGTGCGCATAGGAACCGGCCATGATGCCGATGCCGGCGTACAACTGCGACTTCAATTCCAGCGTGTTTTGTTCGGCCGCCTGCGTGGCGAACCGTTGTTCCAGCAGTTTGCGCTCGGTCTCCTCATGGCGCCGGCCCTCTTCCAGCAATTTCCTCTCCGCCAAGTCCACTTGTTGCTGCGCCAATACGCGCTGGCGCTCACGTCGCCGTAGTAAGACGATCCACGTCCCCACCAAGATCGTGGCGACCAGCGCCAAAATACTTAGCTGCTGCAACCGCTGTTTATGTTCCTGCTCGTCGCGCTGCCGCTTGTTGTAGGCGTGCAACTGGTAGAACAGGTGGACCGACGCTGGGGCCGACGGCAGCGGGTGGCGCAGCTCCTGCACCTGGCTGGGCTGGTAGGGCAGTTCCGAATCCCAAACAATCGGCTCGTCTTGGCCGTCGTCGAACGTGACTTCGATGCGATAAATGATGGGAAATAGCGGCAATTGGCCGCTGTACATCTTGGTTGGCGGAATGCCGAGGGATCGCAGATGTTCATGGATCTCTTCGCGCTTGACGGCGACGACCTCCATCGCCCGTTCCCATTGATCCAAGGCGGGGTCCGGCGTTTTCGGCGCGACGGGCGGCTTCAGGCGGCGCAGCTCCTCGCGGCGTTGGGCGTAGCCGGCCGCCATTTCCGGCAACGTCTCGCGGAAGCCGCGCGACTCGTCCAGCCATTCCTCTAAAGAGGATCGGTCATAACTGTCATCTCCTTCGAGCCAATTGTTGACCGGCTCGCGCAGAAAGAACGCCACCAGCGCCCATAGGAGGACCGGGGCCGCCAACGCCTGGGCGTAGCGCCAGAAACGGATGCGCGTGGCAGGGGGTGTGCCGCTCATGGCGCCGACCTCTCTTCCACCACCGGCGGCTCATAGGATATCTTCAAAGACTCATTATTCTCGTCGCGGCGCTTCCAAGGGTGTTCCGCTTCAATGCTCTCACGCGAATACCATACCTCAATTGTCGCTTTGGGCAAAACCCGGTCGCCCTCGAACGTCGGACGCAGATAGACGATGTTCTCGCCGGCCCCGCCGCGACGGTTGCCGTCCGGCCCGAAAAGCAATACCCCTTCGGCGTCGTAACCGAACCTGCCGTGCTTGTGGCGCACCTTCGCGAGGCGAGCGCTCAACTCCGCCGCGTTGGCCGCGGTTCGACCGTCGCGCTCGAGCGCTTGCACCAGCGTCTCGACAATGGCGCTGTTAAGCAGAATGTCCTCGGTCCCGGTGGCCGACGAGTCCTGATCGCCCTCGCCCTCGTCTTCCGCACGGAACCCGGCGTCCGCGTCAATGGGATTGAAATGGCAGAAGAAGACAAACGGAAAGGGCAGATCCTGAATGGGCCAGGTAACGCGGCGGTCGCGGTAGACGAAATTAAACGATACGGCGTCGCCGGTGGCGACGACGAGGCGGTGGGCCTGCGCTGGCGAAGTGCGCGCCAGTTCATGGAGGAAACGCCGTGAGGGCGCGGACTGTCCGGTGACGACCAGCAGCGGGTGGGCCTGGGGAGGGCGCTTGCCGTCAAGGTCTTGCAGGACTTGGCCCACCACGTCGGCCTCGAAGCGATTCGGCGACAAAAAAGAGCCGACGCTGGATGCAATGCGTTTCGGATTCGGGATGCCCGCCAGCGGCGGAAGCGCTTCCCGAAAGCCGTCGGTAAGGTCGCGGGAATAGGCATCGTCGTCCCACTGGACCATGTGAACCGGATTGGCGTCGGGCCGGAGCGAGTCCTGATTCCAGAGGAAACCCATGACGGCGTCGGCCATTTGTTTGTTGGTAAAGCAGTAGCGGAAGGTGCGATCCGGGTAGACGCGCGTTAGATCGACGCTGCCATTCTCCTGCGGCGACTCCGGGAGGCTAACGCGATCCGCCGTGGCAGTGGTCAGCAGCAACAACGGCCGTTCGGTCGGCGCCATATCGGCGCTTTGCCGCTGGAGTTGCCAGGCCAGCTCGCGGGCCGCATCGCTGGAGCTGCCGCCGATTATCGCCAGCGGCGGCGGCCGGCGTTTCAACAGCGCCTCCACCCAATCGCGCGTCTTCCAGTCGCTGGTGAGCTTGTACCAGCGGAACACGAGCCGCCGGTGTTGGTCGGGCCACGTTAAGGCGACTTCCGGGACCGCCGTTGTCTGCTTTGGAAAGGCCGCCTCGCCGATCTGAAGCTGAAGGCCAGGGTGTTGGTCTTGGAGGCGCGGCGCGGCGCGGCGCACCGCCGCGACAAAGCGCTCCCAAGAGGTCGCGTTTGTCGTCGTAAAGAGCCAGACGATTTCGCGGTCGCCGTCGCCTACGGCCACCGCCACGGGTCGCGGCTGCGCGGGCGCCGAACGCAAGATCAAGGCCGCGGCGCCAACCACCAGCAGCGCCGACGCCGCCGCCATCGTGGACGAGCGCGTTAGCCATTTCATAAAAGTAGCCAGTAGTCAGTAATCAGTAGAATAATGGTACGTTGAATCATTGTATTGCCGCGAAACGTAAGCGAACAACCATGTCAACTCCGCTAACTCTCGTTATCTTTGGCGCCACGGGCGACCTCACGGCTCGCAAGCTGGCGCCGTCGCTTTATCGCATGGCCTGCAAGGGCCGTCTGCCGGAGGAAATGAAGATCGTCGGCGCCGCACGGACGCCGCTCACGGACGACGCCTTCCGCGAACGCCTCGCCAAGGCCGTGCGCGAGTTCGCCAAGGACGATTGGAATGAAGCCAAATGGCGAGATTTCGCCAAGCGGATTTTCTACGCCTCGGGCGACGCCGCCAAGCCAGGCGGACTCGACAACCTGAAGACGTGGCTTGAGAAGTCCGAAGGCGGTCAAGGCGGCCGCCGCCTGTTTTACCTCGCGGTCGCGCCCAATCTCTACGGCGACATCGCGCGGCGGCTCGGCGCTGAGGGACTGAATCGCTCAGAAGGGGATAAGTGGACGCGCCTTATCATTGAAAAGCCGTTCGGCCGCGATCTGGCCTCGGCTCGTGAACTCAACCGCGTCCTGCGCGAAGTCTTCCAGGAGGACCAGATCTACCGGATCGACCATTACCTCGGCAAAGATACGGTGCAGAACATTCTCGTTTTCCGCTTCGCCAACACGCTATTTGAGCCAGTCTGGAACTTCAACTTCATCGACCACGTTCAGATCACCGTCTGCGAAACCGTGAAAATGGAAGGCCGCGGCGCCTACTACGACAAGGCCGGCGTCCTCCGCGATATGTTTCAGAACCATCTGCTGCAACTGTTGACGCTAACGGCGATGGAAGGGCCGGCGCGCTTTGCCGCCGACCCGTTGCGCAACGAGAAGGTCAAGGTACTCGACGCGATGCCCGTGTTGACGCCGGAGGAAGCGGCCAAGCGCGTCGTCGCCGGCCAGTATGCCGGCTATCATTCGGAGAAGGGAGTGGCAGCCGACTCGCGCACGCCAACCTATGCCGCCGTCCAGCTGTTCGTCGAGAATTGGCGCTGGCGCGGCGTCCCCTTCTATCTGCGCTCCGGAAAGGCGCTGAAGAGCCGACGCAGCGAGGTCGTCATTCAGTTCCGTTGTCCGCCGCACCTGATGTTCGCACTGCCGCCGGGCGCGACGTTGCACTGCAACCGGTTGACGATGACGATCCAACCCGATGAAGGCATCGACCTCTTGTTCGAGAGCAAGGCGCCCGACGACGGCGGGGCCGTGGCCTTACGGCCGGCGGATCTGCGTTTCCGTTACCATGACGCTTATCCCGGCGCGCCTCTGCCAGAAGCCTATGAGCGGTTGCTACTCGACGCGCTGGCGGGCGACGCGCATTTGTTTATGCGCAGCGACGAGATCGAGCGCGCATGGGAGATCATGGATCCCATCATCACGGCGTTGGAAAGTGGAGCGGTGAAGCCGCAGGAATATCCCGTCGGCTCGGAAGGGCCTTGTTGCGGCGACGAGTTCCTGGCGCCTGAACGAACGTGGCTGCCGCTGGCGCGAGATCGTTGAGCTTCCGTTCCGAAAGTTATCGAAACACGGCTGACACAGCCGTGGCACCCAGAAAGCTTTGGTGTGCCACGGCTGTATCAGCCGTGTTTGGCTGCTTACAGGATCAGGCTCCGAGTCACGCAGGTTTCATACGCAAGCGGCGGCAAGCGCCTCCCGCAATTCGTCGGGAGCAAACGGTTTCTGCAACACTTGCCTTGCGCCGAACCGCGCGGCGCAGGACAGCGAGTCTATCTCCGGCCAGAAGCGCGAGCCGCCGCTCATGGCGATGATTTTCACTTCCGGGCACGAGCGTCGCAATTCGCGGATGGTTTGCAACCCGTCCTGCTCCGGCATCAAAATGTCCGTCAGCACCAGGTCGGGCGGCGATTCTCGACAGAGGCGGACGCCTTCCTTGCCGTCGAACGCTTGGCGAACCTCATGGCCGAGGAAATGCAGGATTTCCTTGAGCACTCGCTGCAACATCACGTCATCGTCGATGACCAGAATTTGCGCCATGAAAGAATCTTCTTTCGGTGGAATAAACGTCTGTACATGCGCCAGATCTTCCGGTGAACTATGGCATATACGCAGGCCGGAAGCAAATCGGGAAACAGCTTTCCAGATACTCTGTAGAAAAGCCTGGTTCCCACGCTCTGCGTGGGAACCCACGGGTGCGA
>DHJA01000050.1:11858-25872 GCA_002404095.1 Planctomycetaceae bacterium UBA4732
GCTCTGCGTGGGAACCCACGGGTGCGATGCTCTGCGTCGCGTCCGGTTCGGTGCAGCGTTTCGCGGGTTCGGGACGCAGAGCGTCCGGGCTTCGTTCCCACGCAGAGCGTGGGAACCAGGAGTTTCACAAGGTTTTCTACAGAGCGCTTTCCAGGCGGACCAGAGACTATTCACCTCGGTTTACTCAGCCGTTCGCGCACCAGTTCCGGCAGGTACTTGACCGGAAGCGTGCCGTTGTCCAGCACCGCCTCATGAAACCGCCCAAGGTCGAACGCCGCGCCCTGCTCGCGCTCCACCTGCTGCCGTAAACGATAAAACGCCGTTCGGCCCACGAAGTACGTCGAGAGCTGGCACGAACTCTGTTTCGCCCGAACGACCTTGGCCAGGGCCTCGCCTTCCGATTGAAACGCCTGTTTCGTGAGCAATTCGATCGCCTCCTCGTCGGTCATATGATCGCAGTGCATGTGGTGATCTAGGACGGCATTGGCCACGGTGCGCAAGTACCACTTGAGCTGATTGAGTCGCAAAACAGGATCGCCTTTGCCGTATCCCTGGTCGAGCATCATCTGCTCGGTGTAGACGGCCCAACCTTCTGCAAAGACGCCCGAAAACAGCACGCGCCGTATCAGGGATGGACAACGGTTGGAATACTCCAACTGAACGTAGTGTCCGGGGTACGCCTCATGGATGGTGAGTATTTGGATCATGTACTTATTATACTCTTCTAAATAGCTATTAACGCGGCGGTCGTCCCAGTCGCGCGGCGGCGGACTGACGGCGTAGAAACTGGCGCCTTTGGGGTCGAGGGCGGGCGCCTGGTTGAGGTAGGCGCCGGCGTTGCCGCGCTGGAACTCCGGCATCTCGATCACTTGGCAGCGGTCGGGTTCCGGCAGCCGGAGAATGTCATTGTCGGCGATGAAAGTCTTGATGTGGTCCACGGTGGCGCGGGCGTCGCGCACTAGCTCCTCTGGCTTGCCGTGTTCCTTGTTAAAGTGGGCCAGCACCAAGCGAATGGTTTCACGACGGCCGTCCGCGTCATCGGGCGGTAAGGGCGCGGCAACCCCGTTTTTATCCTTCGAGGCTTCGGCCCAGAGTTGGCGGGCGATGACGTACATATCGCGCTGAACGCGCTCGAACTCCACCTCCGCCTCGTGCAGCACATCGTCGGCCGTCAAGCCGGCGTCCAACTCCAACTCCAGCTTGCGGGCGAACTTTTCCTTGCCCAGGCGCCATTCGCCCTTCGCTTTGGGCAGCAACTCGTCTTCAAGGAACTTTTGATAGTCCTCAAGGCTCTCCACCACCTTCGCGGCTGCCATATGGGCTTCGGCTGACCGGCCTTCCTCGCCAGCCAGGGTGAAGAAGCCAGTTTTATAAAAGGTGATGGCGCCGCGATTCTGGCGAACGGCCGTCTCCGTCGTCACGTGCGGCGTGTCGTGCAACGTCGCCTTGGCGACCGCGACCACCTTGGGAATGAACGCCATGCGCGCGACGGCGTTGCGAACATTTTTCTCTTTCGGCAGCGTGGATTGGGTGAGAAGTGCATAAACGCTATCGGTGATGTAGTCATTGAAGGCGCGCGGGTCTTCTTCAAACGGGTGAGTGTTCTCGGCCAGCCAGACGGACCGTGTAAGGTCGTGCCGCAGGATCTCGAAATCGAGCCGGCCGGAACGCGACAACTTTTCCACGTCGATTTTCTTCGGCAGGTCGGCGAGCGCGGCGCGCCAGCGCGCAAGGTCGGCGGCGCGGGCCGCCGGCGACAGGTCGTCCAAGCGATCGTCGAAACGATGGTCGCCGAGGCGCGTGGCGTCCAGCGGCCGGTGCTGAAATTCCTCTTCAAGAAACGCTTTGAAGAAGGCTGTCAGTTTCGCGCCCTCCGAATCGGCAGCGCTGGCCGACCCGGATAGGAGGACGGCCAAAGCGACAACGCCCAACAAAACACCAACAGGCGCGCGAGTCATTAGGCTTCTCCGCGATGGCGAGGAACTGAGCGATGAGGTCCAGGATAGTAAAGCGCGGCGCACGTTTCACCAAATCACAGCACACCGACGAATCGCCCCTCAACCGGCCTTGACGCCTCCTCCACGCGCCGTCAGGCTAACGGCGTGAGATCGCGACAATGCGGCGGCTCCCTCGAATTACGGAGGACGACATGGCGGACTTCACTCCCTTCCAGCAGAAGATCATCAAGCGCTACTACAACAATCAAGACGCCATTCAGGGACAGCGCCTGGCGGAAATGGTGGGCGAACTATACCTCAGCGCCGGCAAGAAGCGTGAGAAAGTATGGGAATCCGTTGTCGCGGCCATGCAGAAACTCGGCGTACCACAAGCGCGCATTGACCACCTCCGAGCGCAAGACAATCCTTCGCTCGTGGCCCAGGTCGTGAAAGAACTGGAGGGCAAAGGCTAAACGTCCTGTCGAAAAGGGCGGGGAAACCCCCCGCCCCTACCCACGAAAATCGCTGTAGGGGCGGGGTCTCCCCGCCCTTTTCGACAGGCTCTAACAAAAAAGCGAGCGGCGGGCTTTATCCCCGTCGTCCGAAAACAAGAAGGGGGGCCGCGACGGCCCCCCTTCGGTCTACCAACTTGTCGTTGTCGTCCGACTTAGCGGTTGGCAACGTTGGCCAGGCCGGCTTCCATCGTCGCGTGCGTGGTTTCGCCAGCGCGCACGGTGACTTCCTTGCTGACCACGACGGACTTGCCGTCGCGGACCATCTGGGCCTTCAGGGTGTAGTGGAACTCCCGGCCGGCCGGCAGGACCGGCGAGGTGAACACTCGCGTCGAATCGGTCGAAGTGGTCGCCGCGTCGTCAATCGTCAACGTGGCGTTGGCCGGCAGGCTCACAATGATTGTGGCCGGGGCCGGAACGAGCGTTTCGCCCGGCTTCTTGTCCTTCTTGTCGGACTTCTTGTCTTCGGGCTTGTTGTCGTCCTTCTTATCGCCCTTTTGCGCATCGTAGGTTTCTTTGCGCTCTTTGTGGCTGGTCCGGGGGTCGTTCCAGAACTTCTCCAAATCCGCCTTCTTATCCGGATTGGCTTCGATCAGTTCGTGTAGCCACTTCTTCTCTTCCGCGGTGGTCTTGACCTCATCGGTAGCGCCCGGTTTGCCTTTATTGGCGTTAACATCGCCGCCGGCGCCGCCCGTCACCACGCCGCCAGCGCAGCCGGTGTAGACCGCCGCGCCGCAACCGCAGTCCGCGGCAACGCTATAGCCGCTGCAGCCACTGGAGTAACCACCGCCGTAGCAGCCGTAGCTCTCGCCGCCGCAGCAACCACCGCGGTGATGGCGATGGTGCTGGTGTCCGCCGCCGCCACAGCAGGAGCTGTAGCCGTAAGAACCGCTGCAGCTGCTGTAGCCGTAAGAACCGCTGCAGCTGCTGTAGCTCTCGCCACCGCAGCAACCGCCGTGACGGTGACCGAAGTCCGCCACGTCGCCGCCGCTCGTCATGGCCATCATCAACACAACACTGTACATACCAAACCCCTCCACGTTTACTGAACGTTAACCCGCCCTCTCACGTAAGCCCCCGTTGGGCCAGAACCCGGTGCGGCAGACAGGATTCGCGTGGCTTTGACGCCGAACCACGTCCCCGTCTCGCAAAAGGCGCGTTCGCGCTTTCCGATTAGGTCGAGCTTCTTAAGCTGCCGGCACACGAGCGACGGCAGTCCTTGTCGGAAAGCGCCAACGTTGTCTCACACGCGGATGTGTGAGAAGATGGGTGTTCCTGAGAACATAGTAAAAATGCGCAAGAGGTTGGTCAATAGCATACTGGGCATACTGGGGCAAAAAATGCGACTAGGCAGGCCGTACAACCTGAACACCCTTCTTGGACATAGCTTATCTCGATCAACAGATACTAACAGGATTTGACAAGGCGACTTTCATGGTTTTACGGCTGGCGGATACCGGGGCGTTTACGCCTCCCGCTCGCCGGTTCCGTGTACCTGCACACCGAAGCCGTCGAGATCCACGTCCTCGCCCTTCTCTGGGTCTTCTACTCCGCCACGGTCCAGGCTGAGACGTAGGAAGGCCCACAGGCTCGCGCGTTCGCCTTGATGGTCGTAGCCGGCGTGATTGGCGTCGGCTTCAAGCATCCAACGCCAAGAGCGCTTTTCGCTGGCCGGGTCCGCATCCTCTTCCCAGCCTTTGAGGACGCGCGTCGTCGCTTGCAGCGCCGCTCGCCAGGTTTTGGGGTCGGTGAGGTGCAACCGCAGTTCGTCCGGCGCTTCTTCGGGTTCGACGCGCGGCAAACCGCGGACGGCGTCGAACAGGCGATGTTCCAGGTGGGACGAACGCCACGGCGACCGCAGAAAAAAGGTGACGCGAGGCGTTTCAAAGGCGAGACCGTAGAAATCGACGCGCATGCGTTGGTCATCCGGGGAAGAGGAACATTCTCGTATTCTTCATAGCAGCAATGTTATCGAAAGCCAAAGACGAATCACGAAAGCACGAAAGACGAAAACACGAAAAAGGCCAGGGAGAGAGCAATCTTCATTCTCTTCTTCTGTTTCGTGTTTTCGTCTTTCGTGCTTTCGTGATTGGTCTTAGCATCGACTACGAATCCCTTCCGCGCCATTCCCACGACCACGAGGTAGCCCAGCAGGCCAACCGTCCAGGTGACGACGCGCGCCACTAGAGAAGCGAGAACGCCGTTCGGTTCAGGACAGCCAAACCAGCTGAAGAGCTTGCCAAAGCCATATTCGCTGGCGCCGACGCCGCCCGGCAACGGCACGGCCGCCTGCACCACCAACCCGATCGGCACCAACAGGAAATGTTGCGTCAAGGTGGGTACCATGCTCGGGGCGGCGTCTCCGAGGGCGTGGGCGCCGAAGTAAAAGGAGGGCACAAATCCCAAAAAGCCGATGAAAGAAAGAATCAAGGCGAGAAACACGCTGGCCTGTCGGCGCCGATACATCCACACGGCGCGCCAGAACTCAGCGGCCGAACCGCCCACCTTGGGCAGTCGTTCCAGGCGGTCGGCGAGGCGGACGGCCTGCGCTTCCGACAGCAGACCCAGCAGCAGCCAGCCCGCCGTCGAGGCCGCGACGACGCCGAGCGCGCAACCGACGATCAGCTTGGAGGGCGCCTCAGCCTGGCCACTATCCAGGGCGCCGCTGAGCCAAAAGGCGCCGCCCAGAAGAGCCACGATCCAGCACAAGCCCCATAGGCCCATGAGCCGATCCATGATGACGGTCGCCACGGCCACGGTGCGCCGACTCTGTTCGCCGGCAATGCACGCTGCTTTCCACAAGTCGCCGCCGACCGACCCCGGCAGGAAGGTGCTGAAGAAAAGACCTTCCGTCCCCAGCCGAAAGGCGTTGCCGAGGGTGAACGGCAAATCCTGGGCGCGGACGAGGACGTACCAACGCACAAAGGTAATCGGCACGGCCACAGCGAAGCACAGGAAAGCCAGGACCAGATAGACGTAATGGATCGGTTCGCCGTGAACCACATGGCGCTGCCAGATATAGCTGAGGCCGCGGTCGTCGGGGTTTTCAGGATGGCCCCAGTTCATCCACACGACCAAAGTCAGCAGCACCGCCGCCAACAGATATTTAAGCGCGGTCCAAAGGATGCGTTTGTTCACGAGACGTTCCTGTCGTGGGAAGAAAGTTCCGACCGATCCTTGGTCTAGTCTAGTTCATGGCGGGCGCGAACGCCGGTTGACGCCTCCGCATTCTGCGATAAGGAGGGTTGCGGCGTCTAGCGGAGTTTCTTGTGGAAGAGGGGTTCAGCGGCATTGCGACGACGCACGAGCAAGGAGCAATAGCAAAGCGAGCCGCCGGCTTTACCCCGGCGGGCGGGCCGGACGGTGGGCGTAAAGCCCGCCGCTCGCCTGGAATCGCGCAGGCGCGGTATGGTTTACAAACGTCAGGCTGCTCGCGTGGCGGCCGCATCTGTTATCTTACTGGCGTCGCCAGCGATGCTTGATTGGCTCACGGCCAGCCGTTCACTGTTCAGCTGGCCATCCGGCGAACAGGCGTTGCACAAAAACAGCACTTTCCCGCTGAGGACAGTGCGTCGTCCTTCCAATCGGCTGACGCAATTTTTGCCGCAAAGGTGGCAGTTCATAGTTTACTCCACATGGTGCAATTACAAAGCATCGGCGTCGGCGCCACTGAAAGGGATGTCGTTGGTATCGACCGACGGCGGCCGGCGCTTAAGCACGTCGGCGGTCCTTGCCCGTCTTGTTCGGAGAAAGAGGTATCGTCGTAAGGCAGATAACGAATCGGCCGCGCCGATTGACAGAAACGGAGGCGTTCGCTAACTTAACCGGACGACCCTTTGGGGCCATAGTGAAATGGGATCACACCACAATGGCATTGTGGGATTCGGGGTTCGAATCCCCGTGGCTCCACTGAAAAACAACCTCCGAGCAATCGGAGGTTGTTTCATTATGAACATCCGGGTTCACCTATCTTCGATCGGTTCCTTGACGGGCTGGACGAAAAACGTCGAGCCTTTCTCGGCTTTTAGCTTGGCGGCGTAATCTTCCGCTTCCTTCTTCTGCGGAAAGGGGAAAGTTTTGACGCGGGCGTTGGAATTGTTGAAGACGCCCCATACCACGCGCTGCCGCACTGTTGTGCGCGTGCGCGTTGGCCTGGCCGTCTTGGACGCCGCCGCCTTCTTTTTTGTCGGCGCCGCTGCGGCTGCCACGCCGGCCTCTCCCATGGCTTCCGTCTTCCGCCGCTCGGCCGCGTCGAAATCGGCGCGGAGCGCCTTGTGATTCAGGGTGCGACGTGCCATGATTGCTCTCCCCTTCATTGGATGACTACGCCCCAGCCTCTCCGAGACGAATCAAAGATTAAATTATTCGACGCGACGGCGCGTTGCAAGCCGACGGCAGCGGTCACCGTAAACTTCCCAAAATCGCGTCGGATTTTCGTTGCAATCAATCCAGAGAGGCGGTAGCTTATCACCTGATCGCGTAGTCACAACGTCACGGACTTCCCCCGTAAGCAACGGCCCGGTGTCATGCCCCCTCAAAACAGTTGTCCCGAGCAAAGCGCGCTGAGGAATTTTGCCGGTGGCCTACTCGATGCGCCGACGGCGGCGTGCGTGTGGCGGCACTTACAGGAATGCGACCCGTGCCGAACCGTGTTTGACGGCCTGCGGAACGCGGCCGACGCTTCGCATCGAGACTCCACCGATGGAAACGGCTTAACCGATGGGGCGCCCGCCACGGACGTCGAAAAAGACGACTTTGTGGAGTTGTCTACTTTAGACATCGGTTTTCTCATCCCCACCAATGACCCGCAGGTTCTCGGCCGAATCGGAAACTGCAACGTCCTCGGCCCGCTGGGACGCGGCGGCATGGGGGTCGTGTTCAAAGCATTTGACACGACCTTGCACCGCATGGTGGCGATCAAAGTCTTGTCTCCGCAGTTGGCCAGCAGTTCCGAGGCGAACCGTCGTTTCCTGAGAGAAGCCCGCGCCGCGGCGGCCATTAACCATCCGAACGTGGTGGTGATTCACGCCGTCGGCGAGCAGTCCGGTATGCCCTATCTGGTCATGGAATTTGTGGCAGGCCGTACGCTTCACGCCCGCATTCGTTCCGGCGCGCCTTTTGACCTGGCGTCACTCCTACGCATCGGCGCCCAGATCGCCGACGGTCTGGCGGCGGCCCACCGTCAAGGCGTCGTCCACCGCGACATCAAGCCTCGCAACATTATGCTCGAGAACGGCGTCGAGCGGGTAAAGATCACCGACTTCGGCTTGGCCTTGGCGGCGCTAGACGGCTCGCAAATCACTTCGGTCAACCGCGTCGTGGGCACGCCGGCCTTTATGTCGCCGGAACAGGTTCACGGCGCCCGCGTGGACCGCCGCAGCGATCTCTTTAGTCTCGGCTGCGTCATGCACGCGATGGTCACGGGTCGGTCTCCTTTCCAAGGGTCGCACGCGCTGGAGATCGCCCGCAAGGTGATCGATTGTCCTGTGCCTCCGCTGCATCAACTCGCCCCTCGCATTCCGGCCGTCGTTTCGGGGATCGTCGGCAAGCTGCTCGAAAAAGACCCCGCGCGACGCTACCAGACCGCCGACGAACTACACGCAGAGCTGCTGCACCTTCAGACTGGCTTAAGCCAGGGCAAATCGACCATCTCTTTTCCGATTTCGGCGCGACCTCCGACCGCTTCTCGAATGCGCCGGCGCGTCGGGGCGGCGGCCGTCGCCGTGGTCGCGGCGGCCCTTATCGCGTTGGCCGTCTGGCGCTTTTGGCCCGCGTTCCCCGCGTACCACGGGACGGCTGCCGCGTCGCGCCGCGTTTTTCGCGTCGATCAGGCCGGAGGCGCCGATTGCAAAACGATCGGCGAAGCGCTGGCCCAGGCCGGGCCGGACGCCACCATCCGCGTGCTGGGCGCCGGAACCTATCACGAATCCGTCGCCGTCACCGACGCCGCCAAGCGCGGGCTTGTGTTGGAAGCGCCGGACCATGCGATTCTCGAAACGCCCGAGGAAAATCAGGCCGTCGTGCGGGTCGAAGGCGTCTCGGACGTGACGATTCGGGGCTTCCAAATCAAGACGGCGCTACGCCAACACGGCGCCGTCGTAAGCGGGGTCGTTAGCGGCCTGCTGATCGACGATGTGCGGTTCACGCAGGCGCCCTTGACGCGCTGGGCCGGCCTTGACCTTGTGAACGCCGCTACCGGCCCCATCAAGGTGTGTAATTGTACGTTCCATTGCGGCCAGTTGGGCTTGATCCTGGAAGGCGTGACGGGCGCGCCGGTCTCGCAAGTCCGGTTGGAGAATAACCGTTTCCTCGCGGGGGAAACGCACTTGTTCTTGAATCAGGCCGTGCAAAACGTCTCCGTGAAGGGCAATGTTTTCGTAAAAGGGATCGGCGTCGGGGTGAATCTGGCGGCGGGCGCCGACTCACGGGGAGTTCACGTCAGCAATAACACCTTTCTTGACTCTACATCGTGGCTGACGTTTGAGGGAGCGGATTTGCCGCCGGAGAGCGTGGTTTCCAACAACCTCGTACTTGGCGCGGAGAACCTCAATCCTGTCATCCATCCGATGGACGAGCTTAGGAAAAGCTGGACGTTTCGCAACAATTGGTGGGAACCGGGTTTGAAGACGGACGAGGCGGCGGCCGCCCGATTTGCTGAGGTTCATCCGCGGATCGATCTGCTTTCGCGCGAACCGGACGATCTAGATTTCCTCCGCCCCAAGCCGGACTCGCCTCTGGGAACGGCTGGAGAGGGTGGCGACGAGCCGGCCTATGTTGGAGCTTTCCCGCCTGCCGCTCGCAAATGATCTTTTGTCGATCTATTTCACGCTTTAATGTTGAACCGGAAAGGAAAGACATGAGTGTAGCCCCGTATGGGTCCGCGAGACCGCAACGCGCCGTTCCGAACGGTCTGACGCCCGGCGTCGTAGGCCAGTCCTTCGGTGAGCAGTCGCTCGAAGCACTCGCGCTTGAGGCCCAGTCCCTTGAGGCGCAATCCCTTGAAGCGCAGTCCATCGAAGCGCAAGGTTCGGCGGCGATTCTCTACTCCGGGTCGCCGCCGGCGGAGCGACCCCTCACGGTGATCCACGTCGGGCCGTGCCTGGTGCGCGGCGGGGCGGAGCAATGGCTCGTCGATCTACTGCGTTTTCTGGACCCGAAAAAAATCCGCGTCCTCCGCGCCATTGCTACCGAGGCCAGCCTCACGGACGCCAATCTCACGGCCGACCTACCCATTCCTGTGGAAGTCGGCCGGGCCGAGAGCGTGCAGCGGGCGGCCCGCGAATGCGACATCCTGGTGTCGTGGGGAGTGGGCCTGAATGATTGGCTGAAGGACTGCCGGCCGCGGCTGAGCGTGGCCCTCGCCCACGGGGAAGGCCCCTGGACGGGAATCGTCCTCAAGGACAGCGACCAGGTCATTGACCATGTGGTCGCCGTCAGCCCGTCCGTGAAGGATCGTTGTTGCAATGGGTTTCAGACAAGCGTGATCTACAACGGCGTTGATTGTTCCCGCCTGGGGCGGACGCGCCCCCGCCAGGCGGTGCGGGCCAGTCTGGGGTTTGGCCCTGGCGATTTCGTCATGGGATACGTCGGTCGCTATTCCGTCGAAAAGCATGTGTCGATCCTGGTGGACGCGGCCGCCTTGTTGCCGGCTCATTTCAAACTCCTTCTTGTGGGCTGGGGCGCCCAGCGCTTGCCGCTCCTGGAACACGCCAACGCCCTCATTCCGGGCCGCTACGCCATGGCGACCGGCTGGACTTACCTGGGCGATTACTACGCGGCCATGGACGCTTTCTGCTTGGTTTCCGAGACGGAAGGCGGCCCGTTGGTCATGATCGAGGCCATGCACTGCGGCCGGCCCGTCGTCGTCACGTCCGTCGGCAGTGTGCCGGAGATTATCAAGGATCGCATTAATGGGGTCGTCGTGACGAGAGACCCGCTATCGGTCGCCGCCGCCGTCATGCAGTTGGCGCGTCACCCGGAATGGGCGAGGGGAATGGCCGCCGAGGGCAAGGCCTACGCGGAGGAACACGGCAACGCCCGCCGCATGGCCGTGGAATACGAGAACCTGTTTCAACGGCTGTGGCGGGAGAAACACGCCACATGACAACCATCCGGCTTGGCATTTTGTCGGAGTTGCTCGGCGGGAACTCCAGTCTCGACCCGTATATCGAACCGTTTCGACGGGTCGAAGGTCCGTTGTTCGCGCGCGGCGTCGCCCTGGTTCGTCACGATCCCGACCTGATCCTTGCCGACGTCCCGCAAATCGAAGAGATGGACGCTCCTTGCCCCGTGATCCTTTTCGACAAGTCGGACGGCGGCATGTTTTGGTGGCAGTTCGCTTCTAACGGTGGCAAAGGCAGGAGCTGGCTCAAAGCGCGCCGCGTCGTGGCGGTGATGAAGCTGAGCCGATACCCGCGGCTAGACCAATACAACGGTACGTTCGCCGAAGACGCTTACCACATCGGGCAAATCTACGCGGCCGCCAACGGCGACTTGGCGCCCGTCCCTGTCGAGCCTACCGTCGTTCTGGGCGAAAAGGATTTAAATAAGGTAGATATTGGCTATGGCTTCTGGGCCTTCGCCTGCTGCGACCAGCTGCCGGACTACCAGCTTAACGGCGGCGCGGACAAAGATTTGGATGTGTTTTGCGCCATGTCCATGGGCTACGCCAGTCCCGGCGTGACGTATCACCGCGAGCTGGCGATGAAAACGCTGGAGCGACTTACCCATTTACGAACAGCGCTGGTCCGCGGGCGCGGTCTTGCCCAAGCCGAGTACATGAAGGTGATGCGGCGTGCGCGGATTTGCGTTTCTCCGTGGGGCTGGGGTGAAACGACTCTCCGCGACTACGAGGCCATGTTCGCCGGCTGCGTACTGATAAAGCCGCGCACCGATTTCATCGAGAGCTGGCCCGTCGTTGACGAACGCCATTACGTTCCTTGCGCCGTCGATTTCGCTGATTTGCCCGAGAAAATTGACCATGTTCTCGCCCACTGGGACGACTATACCCCGATGCGTCAACGCAACCGAGATCGCTTGTTGGCTCTACGGCGCCCGGAAGCGCTGGCCGACCGATTGGCAGGCATCATTCGGCGCCGCGTGGAAGCGTTGGAGTGACGGCGCCGGCGGCGCACACAGGGCAGTCCGCTCGTCGCTTGAGGACGGTCTGGCGGAAGGTCATGTCGCGCAGGTCGCACAGCAGCATTTTGCCGTATAGCGGTTCACCGAGGCCGGCCAGCACCTTGATCGCTTCCATCGCGCCGAGACAGCCGACCACGCCAGCTGTCGCCCCGAAGACGGGAAATTCGCGGCGCCAGCCGGACGGTTCCTCCGTGTACAGACACGCCAGGCACGGCGTCCGTCCCGGCAGGACAGTGGTAAGCTGCATTTCCAGATCGTACATAGCGCAATCCACGAGCGGCTTGTTTTGCCGCACCGCCTCACGGTTGAGCAACAACCGCTCTCGGAAGAGCGGGGCGCACGCCACGATCAAATCGACGCCGCTCACCAGCCGAGCGACGTTCTCCTCGTTGAGATTTTCGGCGACGCCTTCGACCTCGACAAGAGGATTGAGTTCACGCAACCGCCGCGGAGCGATGTCCATGCGCGGCTGGCCGACGCTGTCGGTGGTCATTAACAATTGGCGATTCAGGTCGTTCGGCCGCACGGCGCCGGCGTGGGCCAGGACGAGTCGGCCAACGCCGGCCGCGGCCAACTCATACGCGACCATACCGCCGACGCCGCCGCAGCGCGACACCAACACGGAAGCGCCCTTGAGCCGACGCTGGCCTTCTTCGCCGAATTCGGGCGTCCAGAGTTGCCATTCGTATCGGGCTTTTTCGACTTCGGTCAGAGGTGAGGCTGCGGCCATCGTGCTGCTCAAGGGATAATCTGGGACAAAAGGCTGCGGCGCTTACGCGGCATAGCCATTCGGCATCATACCGCGCGATAGAGGAAGGCGGAGGGCGCCGAAATCTTCCCTTCAGGTTGCGGCTAAACGGTTGCGTTCATCGAGCTTCCGGCGTATACTAATGTTCGTTCCGGAATAAGGAAACGTTCATGAGCGGTGTAGAAAACAACGGCGGACAAAACCACGATTCCGGCTCTTCTATCGCGCTGGCCACGGCGCGGGGCCGCGATTGGCCGAGCGTGCGCCAATTCAACGTCTTCGTGGCCAACCGCCTGGGCGGGCTGCTGGACGTGGTACGCCGCTTTGAGTCTACGGACATCCGTATTGTATCAATTACCGTAGTCGATTCCTCCGACTGCGCCATCATCCGCCTGGTGTTGAGCGACCCCGAGCGGGCGTTGGAAATTTTCGCCCTGGGTAAACTGCCGGTCACGGAAAGCGATCTGCTGGTGGTCCGATTGCCGGAAGGCGACCACCCTTTGCTGCGGATATGCAAGGCGCTGCTGGCGGCTGAGATTAGCATCCACTACGCCTACCCGCTGCTTGTGGGGCCGCAAGGCTCGGCGGCGCTGGCCCTGCACGTCGAGGACTTGGAGGCCGCCATTACCACGCTGTCGCGGGAAGGCTTCACCCTATTCACCGAGAAAGACTTTGCCGACGACGACGGCGATCTGGCGTAATTCACGCCGACCGCCGCCGCAGACCGGCGATCTCCAGCTGGATTAGTTGTCGCACCACGGCGCCGGCGCGGGGACGATCCGCCGGCCGGTGGGCCAGCAGACGTTCGACTAGCGAGGCAAGGGCGGGCGGCAGCGGCCCGGCGTAGCGGCGGACGTCGGCGGGTGGGTCGCAGCGGTGCCGGCGGAACGTCTGGGGAAGCGACCCCGGCGGGTACGGCAAACGGCCCGTCAGCATTTCAAACAACATCACTCCCAAACTGAATAAATCACTGCTGAAGTTTTCGTCCGGTTCCGGGTCGCACAACTCCGGGGCCAGATAATTGGCCGTGCCCAGGACGTAGCCTTCGCGTAGAAAGGCGGCGTTCTCACCCGGCCGATGGGCGAAGCCGAGATCGATCAGCACCGCGGGGCCGTCGGTGGTGAGCCGAAGGTTCTCTGGTTTCACGTCGCCATGTAGGAATCCGATCCGGTGCAGCGCGGCCAAGGCTTCGGCCGTTTGCCGCACGACCCACACGGCCTCGGTCGGATCGAGCTGGAAGTCGCGCCGCAGTCTCTGACGCAGCGATTCGCCGGGCAATAGCTCCATCACCAGGAAATACGGCGAACGGGTGACGTGGGCATGGGTGATGCGGACGAGATGGGCATGGCGGACGCTGAGGCCGGCGCGGGCCTCGCGGTGGAGCAGCTTGACGGCGGTGGCCTGATCGTCCCACTCGTCGCGCACGACCTTGACCGCGCATGGGGCGTCGTCGGCGCCGTCACGCGCGGCGTATACGGCCGTCATGGGACCGCCGCCGAGATATTCCAACAGCTCGTAACCGGGAATGGAAGGGGTCGGCCGCATACAATGGGACCGTGTGCGAATGTCGATGGAAAAAGGGCGGACGCGGAGGCTTCGGGAGTATTATCGGCCGTTGATACCGCGACGGGCGAGAGAAAACGGCCGCGATTTTGCGCTTGTCCTCGTTCCCACGC
>DHJA01000050.1:25941-33995 GCA_002404095.1 Planctomycetaceae bacterium UBA4732
CCCACGCAGAGCGTGGGAACGAGGCCGCGATTTTGCGCTTGGCGAATTGAGGCAAAACATGGCGTTTCGCGATTTCACCTTCCCCGAAGTACAACAAGCCTTGGGCGTCACTGTGTCGGAGGCCGACTTGTTCGGCGGCGTCCATCGCGCCGCCGTTCGGGAGGAATTCGCGGCCGTGATTCGGGATGGGACGGATCTGGCCCTGGCCGTCAACACCGAGAAGGCCCGATCCGAGTTTATTATCGCTCCCTTACTTCTGGAACTACGCCGCTCGTTAAAAGGGGGTTTTGGACTTTTCTCGGGCGTCGAGTTCAACGTCGATGCGTCGCGCGGCCTGAACGGCTTCTGTGACTTCATCCTCACCAAGTCGCCGCGGCAGATCATTCTCAGCGCCCCGCTCGTCGCCATCGTGGAGGCCAAGAACGACAACCTCCGGACGGGGTTCGGCCAGTGCATCGCGGCTATGGTGGCGGCGCGGGAGTACAACTTGAAATCCGACGCGGCCATCGCCGTCGTCTATGGGGCGGTGACGACGGGCAGCGCCTGGAAGTTCTTGCAGCTGCGGCAAAACGATGTGATTGTTGATATTCACGAATACTATATCGTCGATGTCGCCAAGATTATGGGCGTGCTGGCGAGCATGGTCCAGGGCGCCTGAGAGAACAGAAAGGCGAGCCGGGCCGCGTAAGCGCCCGGAGATGGCTTCAGCGATTGCATCCATCTCCGGGCGCTTAGGCGACCCGGCTCGCCAGGGCGTTGAAACCGCTTCTAACCGCGGTTAGCGGCAACCGCGGTGGTGATGGTGACGGCCGCCGCTCTGGCCGCAGCTGAGGCAGTCCGAACCACAGGAAGCAACTTCGCCGCAGCCCGAGCCATAGCCCGCGCCGATGCTACTGCCGCCAAAGTCCCCGCCGCCCGTGTTAATCGGGGCCACGCAGGTCGTGACCGGGACGCGCTCCGTCACTTCCTCGGCCACGCACTTGTACGTCGTGTAGTGGACCTTGTGCGTGCGCTGCTCGGTCTTGTAATCGCAAACCTGGACCTTGTAGTTTTCGGTCCGGGCTTCCGTCGAGCAGACGTTGACCGTGTAATTCTCGTTCACGGTCGTCGGGACGCACACTTGCACGGAGACCTTCCGCGTCGTCGGGACGCAGACCGTCTGCTGCACTTTCTGAGTCCGCTGTTCCGTGTGCGTCGTGGTCACGGGAACCTGATAGGTTTGCGGCCGCGATTCGTAGTGGCAAACGTTGACGGTTACTTCGCGCGTCTGCGTCTCGGGCACGCAGCGCATGACGGTGCAGCTGACGTTGTTCACTTCCTGAACCGTCTGGCAGCCGCAGACGCAGCCGCAGTCGTCGTAGGTCGGAACCTTATGGCAGGAAACCACTTGGTGCGTCACGACTTCAGGGACGTTATGGTAGACGGTGAACGTCTGGTGGCGGGTCTCCGGGTGCATGACCGCGACTTGCACGGTCGATTGCCGCGTTTCCAAGTGCGTCTCGGGGACGCAGATAGAATAGTGCTGCTCGACTTCATGAGTTTGAGGGACCAGGACGGTCTGTTCCCGTTCCACCGTGCGGTAGTCGAGCTTGCACACCTGGCGCTGACGGGTCTCTTGGTGGTTGACGGGCACGTAGAAAGTGCGCGTGCGCGTCTCTTCGCGCGGCACCGGCACCTGCACGGTTTCGGTGACGTCCCTTTCGACCGTCTCGGGCACTTGCCGGTAGACGGTTCGCTTCACTTCGCGGTACTCCGTCTGGTACTGCGGGGCCGCACAGCCGCAGCCGTTGTCGCCGTAGCCGACCGCGCCGGAAGATCCACAGCCGATGTCGGCGTAGCCGGACGATCCACAGCTGCTGGATTCGCAAGACGACCCGCCACCGCCGCGATGGTGACCAAACGCCCAGGCCGTACTCGTGCCCAGGACGCACATCGCCGCCACAGCCAGGAAAGACACTGCCTTCTTCATTCGATTCTCCTTAACAGGACCAACAACTCGACAGCAGGACGCAATCCGGTGGATTGCTTCGATTAGGTGAGATACGCAGTTTGGGCAATTTTCGTACCGTTTTCCCCATCGCCACCAAAGTGGATAGGGCAATGCTGATTGTGCGATTGAGATGGATTCCTTTTCCGACTACTCCTACAGCGTGAAAAGCGGGTTATGCCTTCCATGCTGATAACTAGGATAAGCTGGGATGAATGGGAAGTGTAGAGCAAAAAGGAAGAAATCAGCGGATTTTTTTCCGCTGGGTCATTGCCCCCCTACAAGCCCTGAGCGCAAGCGAGGGGTTTTTGCCTTACCCCTCGCTTGCGCTCAGGGCCTGTAGAAGCGCGACGCTAGGGATCGCTTCACCCGGCCGAATCGACTTGTTTGAAGAGTCGCCGGGCCTCGGCGGCCCAACGGCCGTTGCGACGGCGGACGTGGCCAGGCGCGTAGTCATGGTCGCGCAGCGCCCTTTCCAGGAGCATCCGCGCTTCAATCGTCTGGCCCTGATCGAGGAGACGGCCGGCTAGAAGACACTGATTTTGCAACGTCGGCGACAGGCGAGCCAGCTCGCGGCAACTTTGCAGCGCGCCGGCGCCGTCGCCGGTTTCGCCTTGGGCGTCGATCAGTAGGCGCCAACCGGTGTAGTTGCCCCAACGATTGTCGCGGCGGAGCAATTTCTCCAAAACCGCAATCGCCTCCGCCGGGCGGCCCAGTTCGTGGTAACAAGCGGCCAAGCTATACAAGGCCATGCCGTGGTCCGGCTCCGACTTGAGGACGGCTTCGAGGTGCGGCACAGCCTCGCCGTAGTTGCGGACCTCGATCAGCCGTTGAGCGAGGTTGAGGTGACTGGTGAGTGTGGGCGTCTGCTCGGCGAGGTAACGGAGGTGGTCGAGGGGCGGCCCACGGCGAACGAAGCCGCCAGCGTTGAAGTTGCGGAAGTCGCCGCTGGGGAGCTTGACGGCGAAGAAGTAGACCCAGGCGCCGACGCCGGGAAGAAACAGGACGATCCAAAACCAGAACCATTCGGCGCCGCGACGGTAGGCATCCACGAGCATCCAGATCATGAAGGCGGTCTGTAGCAGCCAAAGGATAGGATATCCGGCGAAAATATCAAAGATGATGTCCATGCCCGCGCGCCGCTCCGAGGCAATCAGGACGGTAACGCTCTCCCGTTAGGGTCAACGTATCGGAGCCGGGCCGAACCGCAAGGGGCAAAAATCGCCGGGGCGGAGCCTTGCCCCCGGACTCACGAGTACGTTCGCCCGGGGCTTTATCTCAGTCGCCCTAGGGGCTTCAAGACAGATACTATCAACGGCTTGAGTCCGGAGGGCGTTCCAGATAAAGCCCCGGGCGAACGTACTCGTGAGTCCGGGGTCCGCGGCTCAAGCACACTTTCCCGTCCCGAACCGTATTGTTATCAACGCCCGCTACGGAATACGGACTACGGATTATGCTGCTTGGTCCCATCTTCAACCGCGAATTTCTCACGGTGCCGCGCCGCGCCCGTCATTATGTGCAGCGCACCGCCTACCTGGGTACGCTATGGATCGTCGGCCTGACGGCGTATCAGACGATGGTGGGCTGGACGCACTCAGCGACCTTGGGCGAGACGGCGCGTTTCGGGGCGGTGCTGTTCCAGCTGCTGACGTTGCTGATGCTGGCGTTGTTTTTGTTTTTCTCGGCCCTGTCGGCGGCGAGCGCCGTGGCGCGCGAGAAGGACCGGCGCACTTTCGTTTTGTTGCTGATGACCGACCTGCGCGACTCGGAAATCGTTCTCGGCAAAATCCTCGGCAGTCTGTTGCCGATCTGGCTGCTGCTGGCCACGACCGTGCCGCTATTGATGCTCCTTTTACTGCTGGGCGGCGTCAGTCTTCAACAGATAATTCAAGCGGTCCTGGTGACGGCCGCGACTTCGCTGGCGGCCGCGTCGCTTGGCGGTTTGGTGGCTTTGTGGCGCGACCGGACGTTTCAATCGCTGGCTTTGACGGTGTTGCTGGTGGTGTTCTACCTTTGCCTGGCGCGCGGCTTGGCGTTGTTGCTGGGCCTGATTCCGGCTCTGGCCGGGCAATCATTGCTGGCGTGGTTGGACCCGTTCGAGGCGCTGCGCGCCGTCCACGATCCGTTGGCGTCCGGCTTCACGCCGGCTTACGTTTTCGTCGGCGTCATGGTCTTGCTCAGCACGTTGCTCAATGCTTGGGGCGTACTCAAACTGCGCGTGTGGAACCCCAGCGGCGAGCCGGTCATGCAGCGCGAGCGGCCTGACGAAGAGGCCGAAGCGAAGGAGCGCGCGGACTTCGCGGCTCTGGCGTCATTGGGTCGTCGGCCGGCGCGTCAATTCTTCCCGGCCGCTCCGGAGAACCGCAGTAGGGGCGGGGTTTCCCCGCCCCAACGAAAGACGGCTCACGCGGCGCCCGGCGTCGCGCGCACGGTCGGCGCCAACCCGATCCTCTGGCGCGAGATCTCCACGCGGGCCTACGGTCGTCGGCCTCTGTTGGTGAAGACCGCCTACTACATCGTCCTGATGCTCATTTGTTATTTCGCCTTGGCGCCTTTGTGGACCGGCGCGCGATTTCCGTTCGCCGCGGCCTACGGCTTGGGTCCGATCGCCGTGCTGAGCCTATTGTTGGCGGCGGCGCAGGCGGCGACGGCGATCACCTCGGAACGCGACGTGGGAGCGTTGGACCTATTGCTCGTGACGGACCTGACGCCGAAGGAGTTCATATTCGGCAAACTCGGCGGCATCCTATGGAACACGAAGGAATACCTCATCCCACCGCTCGTCCTCGCAATTGTCTACGCATATTGGGGCTTATTGGCGGCGCCGCCGCCTGGACACAAGACCTTGGCCTTTTCGATGAACGCGACGGCGTTGGTCTGCGTGGGCGGCGGCTTCCTCTTACTGATGGCGTTCGTCATGGTCCTGGGGCTGCACGTCGCCTTGCGGAATACCAACAGCGGGGCGGCCGTGGTGCAAACGCTGGGCACGGTATTTTTCCTATCCTTGGGCACGTTATTCTGTCTAGCGTTGATCGTGTTGAGCGGTCGATTTGAGTACCAATGGTTGAGTTTCATCTTCTTCCTTGGGGCGGCAATTGGCGGACTATGGTGGGTGCTGAACGGCACACGGCCGTCATCGGCGTTGACGTGGGCGAGCTGGTTTTGCCCGCTGAGCGTCCTGTACGCGGTAATGAATATCGTGGTGGCCCGGCCAGGTTCGCAGGAGTCGGCGGACCCGCTGCCCTCGTTCCTGGTAATCGTGGTCGCCTTCGGTTTCGCAATCACGGCGATGCTGGTGCCGCTGCTGAGCGAGTTCGACGTGGCGCTGGGCCGAACGACAGGGGGCGCGGACTGAGCCTATTGTTTAGCCGCGACCCAAAGGGGAGCGCGTGAGAGCGAAACAAATGCCCTTGCCAGAGGCAAGGCGTTCTGCCATAAAAACAAAACGGTTATAGTGCGGCCCCTTTAGCTCAATCGGTAGAGCAACTGACTCTTAATCAGTAGGTTGTCGGTTCGATTCCGACAGGGGGCACTCTCCTTTTTCGATGCGGCCGGGTGCGAAGCGATGCTATCCGGTGCAATACCAACCACTTGCGATAAGCTATCCTTACCGTCCTCTTTCCCCCCTTCGATGCGGGCCGATGCCTCCGAATGCGTCCGCATGTAGGCCGGTCCTACATGCTGGCCTACATGCAAGACAACCTTAGTAGGGGTTGAATCCGTTCCCGTGGCGCGAACGCTCCGCACGGGCGGCGCCGACGGTCGGGCCAGGGACGGCGACGGTAAGGCGTCCACGGCCGCCGACAGGTCCACCATGCCAAGATGCGTGTAGGCGTTCATGGTCAGGTTCACGTCGGAATGGCGGGCCAGCAATTGGGCCGTGCGCGGGTGAACGCCGCTTCGGGCCAGACTGCTGATGAACTGGCCGCGCGTCGCGTGAAAGTCGAATACGCGGCCGGCTGCGTCCCGGTAAGCAAGGCGGGTCGATTGCTCGCGCCGCTGACGTTCCCCGTCGTCGTCGCCGGCCGCGTCGATCCACGTCCGACGCGCGGCCGCCAGGTCCACGCGCAGCATGGCAGCGGCGCGAAGGCGCCACGTTCCGGGCCAGAGCGGTTCATCGGCCGGCCGTTCCGCCAGCCACGGCCGCAACAGGTCGGCCAGGGCCGCGCAGACGGGCAAGGTATCGGCCCGCGCGTTCTTGGCGTAGGCGGCTTCCACAACCACGGTCGGCGCGTCGCCGTCCAACGAGAACGACGCCGGCGATAGGCTCGCCAGTTCCGCGCAGCGGTAGCCCGTGAACGTCGCCACGGTGTAGAGCATGGCGCGGTCGGCGCCGGACAAGCCTCGGTAGGGTTCTCCCTTGCCGGCGGCGTCAATCAGTTCCGCCAGCTCGCCCTCGGAAATGTCGCGGCGGACGCGGCGGCGGTCTGTCTTTTCGTTGACGCGGGCCAAGTACGCAAACGGATCGTCCGACGTGCGACGGTCGCGGACAAGCCAGCGCGTGAATCCCTTGGCGGCGGTCAGGTAATAATTGAACGTCCGCGCCGACGTTCCTTGCCCCCGGCGCTCCGCCAACCACGCGGCCAGCCGACTGCCGGACAGGTCCGCGGTGCGGAGGAAACCGCAACCGTCCAAGACGGCTCGCAAGGCGGTACAAGTCTGCGCGACGTGCCGGGGGGCGTCGTCCTTTGCCTCCAAGTGGCCGCGATAATCGGCCAGGTGATCAACCAGCGGCCGGCGGGAAGGATCGGCGTAGGGGTCGATCATCCCTTCCTGACCGCGCGCGGCGTCGCGCTCGAGGCGGGCGGCTAATTGTTTCGTCGCCGCTAGATCGGTGTAGCCCGTGACGCGGCGAACGATGCCGTCCGCGCCACGGTATTCGACGCGCCACTTGCGGCACGCCTTTGTCGTTTTCTTGCCCGTCTTGGGGTCTGTGTGTGCGTAGGTCGCTCGGAAGATGCTTGCCATGAGAAGGGTTCCTTTTTGAGAAGGGCCGGGCCGCCGAACGTGCTTCTCAATTCACGTCCGGCGGCACCGACAAAGGACAATGGGATCGTATCCCAAATCGGGGCGACGCGGAAGGTTAGTAGGCGCTCGGGCTGCGCTCCACGGTGCAAGCCTCCCCTGGCTTCGCCGGACGCACAACCTCAACCAGCCGGATCATCGGCGCGGCGCCGCCCACCTCACGCTTCTCAGTCCACTGCCCGCTCTCAATCGCCGCTTGCTTCTCGTGGTCTAACGCCGCCTTCAGCAGCGCCGCCATATCGACCGTGGCCAAGTCGCCCTCCCGCTCGGCAATCGCCTTGCGGAGCATGAACCATCGCTCTTGAATCGCCTCCATGCGCACCTCACGCCGGCCGATGGACCGCTGACGGGAAACCTCCCCCAGCTCCGCAAGGATGAACCGAACGCGCTCAGCGAAGGCGGGATTCCTTTTCCAGCGCTGCACCTGGCACCGAAGAACGCCGGCCGCCTTGCCAATCTGCGCTTCAGTTAAGACGCCTTCCGCAACCAAACGCGCGGCTTGTTCTTTCGCGGCAGTCCACTCAAATGTATCTTTTTGTATCATTCGGCGTCCTCCACGCATGAACGCGCGCCAGTCGCGCGGCTGTGGCGGGGTTCACTTCACCAGTCCGGGAAATACCTGCCGGAATGGAGGCGGTGCGTTGCCAGCGGGAGGAATCCGCCGTCGTGATATTCAAATCCGTCACGGTGACGGATTTCTTTCCACGCCCGAAGCGGTCGTTTCCGCCGCGCCATTGCCTTCGTCGGGTTCGGCGGCGAGGGCTTCGAGTTCTTGCCGGACTTCGCGGACGTGGTTGGCGAAATGCGGCAGCCCTTTTTGTTGGTCTTGGAAGTCGTCAAGAATGTCGCGGGCGTTTCCCCGTCGGGCGGCGACGATGCCCCGGACAATCTCTTCGGCGTCGGTCGGGCCGATTGCCAGGGCGTCTTGCGGCAGCTGAACCAAGCGCAGAATCTCGACGGCGGCCTTTAGGCGGTTCGGGCCGTCGGGTTTTTCCATCTCGCCAGCCAACACGCACAAGGCTTGCGGAATCAGCGAGCGCAG
>DHJA01000050.1:34023-39425 GCA_002404095.1 Planctomycetaceae bacterium UBA4732
ATTTCGCCGCGTCGTTGGTTCAACGTGGCTTGAAACAGCGGATCATACAACCGCCATTTCGTGACGCACGTTCGGGACAGGTTCAGCAGTTCGGCCGTTTCCTTATCGGTCTTGCCGCTCGCTAGAAGGTCGAGGGCGTTTAGCTGGGGCATCGTCAGCCCGCGTTTGTGTTGCCGTTGGTAGACGACGGTTCCGTTTTCGCTCTGCGCGGCCTGCGGCTTGTGTCTTGCGGCGGTCATTTCGGCGTCTCGCTTTCAGTGATAAGGGCGGCGTGTGGCCGGCCGATTTCAGACGGCCCACGGGCCGCCTCTTGCAATCCGGACGCGGCCTGAGTGATTCTACGCGGTCGATTTGCCGCGATTGCCCTCCGGTTGCGGGATGAGGCGCTCGAGGTGGGCTTGTAGGGTGTTGACCATCGCGTCGGCGTCAAGGCCGAGGCGCATGAGCGGAAACGTCGGCGGCATGGCGCCGGGCTGCTCGGCTTCGACGGTCGCCTTTAGCTGTTGTGCCAGGGCAATCAAGTCGTCCAATCGCGCGGCTATGACCTCCTTCATCGGGTCAACCTCCAATCGGAGACCTTCGGCGCGGCGCCGGCGGGCGGAAAAAGCCCCTTGACCAATTCGAGTAAATCAGGCTCGTCGCCAGTAGCCCACCAGCTCGCGTCACGCGGAACGCTTTGAAACGACGCTGGCGGGCGGATCGGCTTGCCCAAGACATCGGCCAGGGCCTCGGCTTGCTCCACGGAAAGGCCGCCGTTGAATTGCATGACGGCGGCGCGCTCTTGCCGGGTTTCGCGTAGGTCCGGCGGTAAGATGGATGGTGAAATGGCGGTGGGGGTTGAGGGCGGCGACGGCGGTTGCGGGGCCGGTTGAACCCCTTCCGCCAACCACGGCGGGGGCCAAGTGGAACAGGTAGGAACATGTTCCAAACCATTGCAGGCTATATGCGCTTTACCCCTATCCATTTCTTCCCCTTTCCTCTCGCGCCACACGTGCAGTTGTGTGGAACATGTTCCAGCCTGTTCCGGTCGGGTCATTTCAGGTCAATTCCTTCGTAAACGCGGATTCGCGCGCCGTCGGCGCGCGGTTGAGCGCTTCCAAGAGCGGGAACCGCTGCGCGCAGGTCGCGGCCGAACGTGGCGGCGGCGCCGGGGTGTTCTCGGCCTTGCTCTTGGCACCAACCTTTCCAGGCGTCGAAAAGGACGGTGCGTTCCACCTGATAGCTCGGCCCGATCCGGCAGCGCTCATTCACAAATTGCCCGATGGGACTTGCCAAGTCCGCCAGCTCGTCGATCATGCCGCGGCTAGAATCGGGCTGAAGGAAATAGCCGCGGTCGCGCAGCCGTTGCCAGCCCGCGATCGCCCAGAGCAAGACGCCGGGCAGCTCGGCCAGAAGCCGGCCCGTCAAGCTGGTGTCTTCCTTGCCGTACCAACTGCGCGTCAAACGCAAGAGGATCATCCGCCCCGGCAACGCTCCGCTTGAATCGCTCAACCGGGGCAGCTCGTTTGTGAGGACCGTAAACCGCACGCTCAGCTTGGCGGTTACGGACGATAGGAACTTGCGGTCAACGGTCTGCGCGTCCTCTCCGCTGATGGACAGTAGCCGCTCAGTCACGGCGGCGATGTCCGTCCGGCCGCTCAGCCGGGCGTCCTGGATCATCGCCACGGTTTTGCCTAGCAGCGGTTGCAAGCCGAAATTCGTGGCGAGACCGGATAACGTCGGGCAAGTCACGTTCTCATCCCCGATCAAGCCCCGTATGACGCGGGCAATCGTCCCTTTGCCGGATCGCTTCGGGCCGACAAGGATCAAGATTTTCTGTTGGCTCGTGTCCGGCGTGAGAAGATAACCAACCCATTCTTGTAGCGCGCTGATGCTCGTCGGGTCGTCCGGCCATAGTTCCGCCAAGAAGTTGAGCCAGGCCGACGGCTTCGGAGCGGCAGGGTTGAAATCAAAGTCCAAGCAGCTCGGCGAAAAGAAGCGCGGCGTCGGCGCCGTGAAGTGATTTTTGCCGGCCACAAGGGAAGGCAGGTGTATCAGCCCGTTGCGGCACGCCAAGCACTCGGGCGCGGGGAACGGGCCGTCGCCGTCAAGCCAAGCGGGGGTCTCTGTACGCGAAGGCAGCATGGTTAGGCTCGCCAGGGCGTGGGCGACGTCGGTAATCATCCGGCCCGTCACCTTGCGAACTTCGGGGGGCGGCTTGTCCGCCTCCGCCAGCTTTTGAGCGATCAAGTTTACGCGGTCCAGCTCGGCCTTAGCCGAGGCCGTCAACTCGGCCCGCAGTTCTTTTTCCGGCACGATGCGATAGGCCGAACCGTTCCATCGGTTCCACTCCTCGCGCCAAGAGTGAAGAGTCAGGCCGCCGGCGTGATGGCAGCTTTCGCCGATGAACAGGCGGGCCAGGCGGTGCGGATCGTCGGGGGCTTCGTTTGGCGTCAGCCCTTTTTCCGGCGGCGCCGGTTCAACCGCGACGGTCAACAGTTCGCGGAAGGCGTCCGGGCCGTTCGCCACAAGGTAATCGTCTAATCCAACTTTGATCGGTTTGCCGTCGGGTCCGTTTTCTCCTTGGGGCAGGCGGACGATCTTGACTGACGCGCCGTGGCCTTGCAACGTCTCGGCCAAGCGCCACTCGGCCTGGCGGACGTTGGAATTGGCCGCCAAGTCGGAATCGAAAACGACATAGACGATTCGACCTTTCCAGGCCACGGCTTTTAGATCGTCAATCAGTTCCCGCTCGCCTTGTCCCTTGCCGTCCTTGTCCTTGCTCCGCTTCCTTTGCCAACCGTAGACGCCAACCAGCCCGATGCACGGGAACCCCTCTTGATCGGCCTTGCACGCTTTCTTCTCGCCTTCCACGATGACCAATGGGGCCGATGGATCATTCAAGGCGGCCAGCGTGCCCGCTGGGAAGTAGGCGCGATTGCTGCAACCCTTCGGCGATTCGTATTTGTTCGGCTTCCCGTCTTCCTTGCCCTTGCGGGGGCGGTCGGGTTTCAGGCGGCCGTATCCGCTCGGCTTGCCCTCGGCGGTGACGAACGGAATACAAAGGCAGTCCCCCAACTCGCCGTTGTAGCGCTTCCACCGCAGCGCCGCTTGCACGCTCGCCGGCGCTTGGAGTGAATGGAATCCGCATCGGGCAATCTGTTGATCGGTCAACCCGCTCTGGCGAAGATCGGCCAAGTGTCGCGGCGTCAAGCAGGGCAAGGCGGTTTCCGGCTTGCCGTTGCTCCCGGCCGCGGTCGACTTGCTCATGGAAGAGGCGGCGGTCATAATGGGGGTAGTCCTTTCACTGACAATTCGGTGTCACTGCCGCGCGGCCGGGGTTCACGTCCCGGCCGTCGGCGTCATTTGTGTTTAGCTTTTTTCAACGCTTCCCATTCCGCGCGGCACGGAGCGCCGGCCTCAAGCCAATCGCGGATTTCTTGAACGCACCAGAGAACGCGGGTGTTTAATTTGAGCGGCCGAGGCAGCTTGCCGGCCGAGTCCATCTGGCGGATGGTGCGCAGGCCGAGAGATAACAGGTTGCCGAGGGCGCGCGCGTCGGCCAACAGCGGCGCGACGGCCAGGGACTTCGGGGCGGCGCCGTTCGCCGTCGGATCGGGGGTGAGGCTCAGGTGCACGGCGCCGCCCCCTTCCGCCGCGCGTCGATGCGGTCTAACTCGTCTTGGACCAGAGCGATAGCCGCGGTGGAGTAGACGCGGACGGCGCCGGCCTGTGCCGCGGGCCGGATGTGGTGGCGCGTCGCCAGAATCCACTGGACGCGGCGCGGCGGTTGCCCCAGGCGCGCGGCAATGTCGGCTGCGGTTACAAGGCGGACGGGAGATTCTGCCAGCATGAGAGAACGCCTCGCTTCGGTTGTGGAGGATTGCCCTTCCAACCTAAGCGAGGTGTTCACGGAGGAGTACGAAAAAACACTGTATTTTCAGGCGGAAATGAGCGCCAAGTGTTCATGAACACCCCGAAAGTGTTCCAGCGGAACACCCCCGGAACACCCCGGAATCACTTAGAACTGTTTCCGGACGTGGACCTTTCCACGGCGGCCTTTATCAAGGGGCGATCCTTCATCGTCGGCTGCTTGCTCCCTCACCAACCCTTGCAACTCGGGATCCCCAGCAGCGGAATCCATCGCGGACGTGAACGCTTGCGCCTTGCGTCGTCGCGGCCGCTTGGAAAGTCCTTCCTTTTCCAACCTGTCTTGAAGCGCACGCCAAGCGGCAATCCCTTGGATCGAAGGGATTGGCACTCCGGTTTCTTGTTTTATCTCCCGGATGCTTACTTCTCCCTTGCGGGCGCGCGCTTCGTGCGATTTCAGGTAGGCGCGGACCTTGACCTCGCTTTCGCCCTTTGAAAGCGCCGGCTTTTTCGCATCTTCGGGCGGGGCGTCGCGCGGCGGGGCGTCTACGGCGGCGTTCGGTGCGCGGTCGGTTAGGGTCTCTATCACGGATTCCAAGTAAACCAGCGCCTGAAGGCGATCAATACCGTTGGCGGCAAGGATCGAACCAATCTCGCAACGCAAGAGATATTTTCTTAGGTCAACGAGCGCAATCTTGTGCCGCATGTCGAGTGAGGATTCCGCGATCTCAGGGCAGTCGGCCCTGCGGGGTTCTGGGGGTCGGGATCCTCTAACGATTACCATCCGTCGCTGCATATCGAGTGATTCCGCGGTCTCAGGGCCGTCGCCGACGAACACCCGCCCACTGTCATTATCCTCCGGGCTGTCCGTAAACCACGGGGCCCACGTCGCAGCGCTAACCCCCTCCGGGCAGTCGCCCACGACGCAATCCTCGCAATCCTCCGGCCCCATAGTCCTGGTCCACACTTCACTAACCGCCATTTCGATAAGCCAGCCGTGGGCCTGGTCGCTCGGCGCCTCGGACCGGTCTTGTTCGAGCTGCGCGACGAGCCAAGCGTGGTCCTTCAGTCCTTGAATGAGGGGGGGGCCCTCGTCCATTATCGCCCCTCCAAGCGCAACGAGCCAAGCGGGGTTTTCGCGCGGCGCGCCGCACTGCGCGACGAGCCAAGCGGGGGCTTGCCAGTCCGCCGTGGGCGGGTGTTCGATGGTGCGAACCAGCTCCTCAATCGCTTCGATGATGGGGGGCAAGTCGAGATGTGAAAGCGGCATGATGAGATTTCCTTGAGGGATGCGCCCGCCCCCCGGCGCCGACGGAAATCAAACCGGCGCCGAGGGGCAGGCCGTCCGGTAGCTACTCCGGCCGTCTCGCTTCCTTGATTCTACGGTCCCTTCCCACGGGCGCCAGGGTCGCGTCCATTGCGTCGGGCGGCAGTCCACTCAAATGTATCTTTTCGTATCATCCTTCCCACGGGCGCCAGGGTCGCGTCCATTGCGTCGGAAGAGGCGGGCGGGTCAACGGCCGCTTTCATCCGTCGCGGCCGCTCTCAGCGCC
>DHJA01000139.1:0-8614 GCA_002404095.1 Planctomycetaceae bacterium UBA4732
CGGCCTCTGTCCGCACCTTCCGCCCGCTCAAGCCGCCGCGAAAGCATGTGTCCCGCGCGAGGACTCATGCTTTCGCGGCATCGGGACCGGACGAGGTTTCGGGGCCGGACCGCGAAAGCATGGCACCCCCCTGTAACTCATGGAGCGTGGAAACGAGGACAATTTTTCCACCCAAGTATCAGACGCACACCCAGCAATCCCCGCGTACGAATATGTTTCAGCAAGGCGGCAACGGTCTGATGCGGCGGCTGAGATTTGGTCAGCGCAGTCAGCCAGATGGTGTAGCGTCGGCGGCGGTGGATCAGCACGGCGGTGGCGTAGCTGAAGAAGAAATTCGCGCGGCGTCGGCGATCACGGCGTGAGAAGGTGAATACGTCATGGAGAGCGTCGACGAGGGCGACGGTCAGGGCGTCGAGTCTTTGGACCCTTACGCGACCAGGCTCGCTGCTCCTCAGTGCGCCATCCCGCCCGATCCCGCCTTTGGTTCACGGTGGCCATAAAAGCTATACAGCACCGGCATCAAGTAACGGTTCAACACCAGCGTCATTAACATTCCGCCCACGACCACGATGGCCAACGGCTTCTGGGTCTGCGAGCCGATCTTGGTGGACAGCGCCGCCGGCAGCAGACCGAGGATGGCCGTCAGTGCCGTCATGAACATCGGCCGCACCCGTTTGGCCGCCCCTTCCAGGATGGCTTCGCGCAACACCACTCCCTTGGCGCGCAGGGCGTTGAAATAGGAGATCGACAGCAGGCCGTCCATGATGGCCACGCCGAAAATCGAAATGAACCCGACCGCCGCCGAGATGCTGAAGTTATTGCCCGTTAGTAGCAGCGCCCAGACGCCGCCCATGGCTAAAGCCACTACGTTGGCGAAAACCAGCAGGGCGTCGATAATATCGTGGAAGGCCATGTAGAGCAGCCCAAAGATTAGGGCCAGCGACACCGGGATGATCCACATTAACCTACTAAAAGCCTCCTGCATTTCCTGAAATTCGCCGCTCCATTCCACCCGGTAACCGGCCGGAACAAGCGGCGAGACTTTCGCCTGGGCCTCGGCGACCGCCCCGGCCAGGTCGCGGCCGCGCACGCTGAACTTGATGGGGATTAGGCGATGGCCTTGCTCGCGGCCGATCGTGGAGGCGCCAGGGCGGAGATAAGTGGATCCCTTTTCGTCCGGCTCTCCATGCTCGTTCAGGGGCGTCAGCAGCTCGCGCAGTCGGCGCCGCGGCACCGAGGCGGTAGGGTTGTTCAACGGCGCCACGTTGGCGGAGCCGTGGATGGTTGGCGGCGTGTTGCTGGTGCCGGTCGCGCTGGGGCCGGTACTCGGTCCGCCGACCGGCGTTTGCGCCGTACTTGGAGTGTTGCCTCCCGTCACCGTGTTGTTGGTGGCGTCCACCAGGATGTCGAGGATCTTTTCCTCGCTGCCGCGCATGTCCTGCGGCCAGCGAATGGCGATGTCGAACGACTTCTCGCCCTCGACCATGCTCGAAAACGCCTGACCGCCCACCGCCGCGTTCACGGCGTTCTCGATGTCCGCCGTGCTGACATTCCACTTCTGGCACTTCTTGGGATCGACGCTGAATTCCAGGTTCGGCTGGCCCATGATCTTGAACACGCCTACATCTTCCATACCCTTGACGGACGCCAGCGCACTTTTTACCTGGTCGGCCACTTCTTCGAGTTTCTTCAGGTTCGGCCCGATGATCTTGACCGAGTTGTCGCCCTTGACGCCTGAGAGCGCCTCCGAGACGTTGTCGCGGATGTATTGTGAGAAGTTCCAATCGACGCCGGTGATGGTCTGGAGCTTGTCGTTCATGGCGGCGACCAACTCGGGTTTGGTGCGCCGCCGTTTGCCGCCCATCAACCACTTTTGCCATGCCGGCCGCTCCGCCTCGGCCGGCCATTGCTCTTCTGGATAAAGCGGAAGGTTGAACTCCACATTGTAGAACCCGCTCGGATCCGTGCCGTCGTCTGGCCGTCCCACCTGCGACTGCACCGACGCGACTTCGGGGAAACCGGCCATGATCTTCCGCGCCTTATGGGCTATGTCCGCGCCTTCGGCCAGGGACACATTCGGCGCCAGGGTGGCGCGGAGGTAGAGGTTGCCTTCTTCCAGTTCGGGCATGAATTCACTGCCGAGAAAGGGCAGAGCGGCGCCGGTGCCTCCGACAAGCAGGAGGAAAAATCCGAGCGTCAGCCAACGATACCTCAAATAGCGATCCAGTTGCCGAAGGTAGCTGGACTTGAGCCAATGCACGAGGAAATTGTCTCTCGCTGGTTTGAGGTTCTTAAAGAAGATGAGGCAGAGGGCCGGCGCCAGCACGAGAGCCAACAGCAGGGCGCCGCCGAGGGCAAAGGCGTAGGTCTGCGCCATCGGGCCGAAGATTTGGCCTTCCGGCCCTTGCATGGTGAACAGCGGGATAAACGCGCAGACCATGATAAGAGTCGAAAACAACAGCGGCTTTTCCACTTCGGCGCAGGCGCGGGCGATGCGGTCCTTGAGCGGCAGATGGGCGTAGTCGCCGGAGCTAATGTGGCGGTAAATGTTCTCGACAATGATGACCGACGAATCGACGATGATGCCGAAATCGACGGCGCCGATGGACAAAAGGTTGGCCGACTGGCCGCGCAGGAACAAGATCGAGAAGGCGAAGAGCAGTGCTAACGGGATGTTGATCGCCACGATGATCGCGCTGCGGATGTTGCTCAGGAACATCAATAGCACGATGGTCACCAGCACCATGCCCGTGACAAGGTTCTCGCGCACGGTCTCCGTGGTGTGGTTGATAAGCGGAGTCAGGTCGAAGGAAGGCTCTATTTTCACTCCTGGTAGGAGTTGACCGGGCGTGTTGTTCAGCTCCTCGACCTTTTTCTTGATGGCGTCCAAAGACGGCTTGGTGTACTCGTTCTTCCGCATCAGGACGGTGCCCTGGACCTTGTCCTCCTGGTCGTTAGGCTCGAAGTCGCGGTTTTCCCGGCCTTGCGCGTCGCGGCGCGGGTGCCACAGGCTGATCTTGCCGAGCCGCGGCTGGGCGCCAACGAACACGCCCGGCAAGGCGTCCGGGTCGGTGGGATAGGTCCGGTCGTCAGGCACGACCAACTCGCGCACGCGGATGGGGATGTTGTTCACGGTCGCCACGACGACGTTGCGGATTTCCTCGACGCGACTCGCTTCTTCCTCGCGCAGGCACCGGGCCGCGTCGGTGGGATTGTCCATACCCAACACCTCCTCTGCGGGGTCTAGGCCGCGGCCGAACAGGCCGAGAACGCGAACGTTGACCGCGTTACGTCCCTGGTTGAGGAAGCCGGCGCCGAGGTTGGCGTTGCTGTTGGAGATGGCGTTTTCGACTTGTTGGAGGGTAATGCCGTATTGCTGGAGCTTTTTCGGGTTGGGCCGGACTTCGTAGCGTTTGACCAGGCCGCCGTAGCCGTCCACGTCGGCGATGCGCGGCAGGCGCTTGAACTCGTGTTCCAACACCCAGTCTTCCAGGGCTTTGAGATCCTGGAGCGTGTAGAGGGGCTGACCCCATTGGTCTTTGGGGTTGGACAGTTGATAGCGGTAGAGTTCGCCGGTAGGTGTGAACGGGGAAATTTGCGGGACGACGTTGCTGGGTAGACCCTGTGCGCTCGCCAGGCGGTTGATGACCTCTTGACGGGCGGCGTAGAAATCGACGCCGTACTCGAACTGGTTGCGCATGTGGCAGAGGCCGGCCAACGACTTCGTGCGCGTGATGGTCAAGTGCGGCATTCCGGCGAGGGCGATTTCCAGCGGGATGGTCACTTTGCGCTCGACCTCCTCGGCGGAGGCGCCAGGGTACTGAGCCACAACCTCAATTATCGTCGGGGCCGGATCGGGATAGGCTTCGACGTTGACGTTCAGAAAAGCGTAGACGCCGAAGCCTGCCAGCGCTAGCGCCAGCAAGACGACGATGAATCGGCTGTTCAAGGCCCAGGCGATTAGCAAGCGGATCATGCGATTCTCCTTGGCGAGCGGGGTCGCGTAAGCGCCCCGAGATGCTTTCAGCGACTGCACCGAACTCGGGGCGCTTACGCGACCCCGCTCGCCAAAACTGCTACTTTTTCTCCGCAGCCTTCCTAGCTTCTTCGCGCGCCTGCACGTCATCCAGCGTGGCCTTGAGAAGCATGGCGCCCTCGGTGACGACCCATTCGCCGGGATGCAGCGGCGAGTAGCCGGTCCCTTCTTTGCCCAACAATTTGCTCAGGACGTTGATTTCAGTCGGGTTTCTCTGCGTCACGGCCACGCGGCGCATGGAGTAGATCGGCTTCGAGCGGTCGGGCTGCACGAAAACAATGCTCTCGGCGCCCGTCTCGACCACCGCCGACGTCGGCACTGCGACCACGTTGTCGGGGGCCGGCAGGGAGATCGTCGCCGTGACAAATTGACCGACGCGGAGCGGATGATCGGGGCCGGGATTGTCCACGTGCCCAAAAACCAATGCAGTGTGTTGGTTCGGGTCGATGACCGGCCCGATCAGGTCCACGCCTCCCGTTGTCAGTACGCCCTCCGGCACGTCGGTCGCGGCCCGCACTTGCCATGGGATCGGCCGTGGCAGCTGAAGCAGGGCCGGCAGGTCTTCCTCATAGGCGTAGACCTGTGCAACCAGCTTATTAAGGTCCGCGATCTTAAACAGCATCGCCGTAACGTCCACTAGCGCGCCCGTCTTCTCGACGTTCCGCTCGACGATCACGCCGGAGAAGTTGGCTCGCACTTCTATCCTGGCCCACTTTTGCCAATCACCTCCCGGCGGCGTCTTCTTTTCGCCCTTCTCTTTGAGCGCTTTGGTGCGCTCGTTGTAAATGGCCTTGGCGATGTCCTCTACTTCTTGAATCTCTTTATCCGTCAAGCGTGAGAGGTGCAGAGCGGTCCGCGCCCGGTCCACGGCGCTGTAGTCGGCGGTGACGACCCCTTTTTGAAGGCGGACGTTAGCCCCGGACCCGGCGCCTTCGTTGGCGAGTTCCTCCAGTGCCGTCAGCGTTATCTGGTCGGTCCACACTTTTGCTAGAGCCTCGATCAGGTCATTCTTCTTCTGGCCAAAGTCATTGCTCCAGATCACGGCGAGTAATTGGCCCTCTCTCACCGGATCGCCGTAGCTCAGGGCGCGATCCGACGGACGGGTCGCTCCCGGCGGCACATACGGCCCGACCTCGATCACTTCTCCGGAGAAGCGCGGATGCACTTGGGCTAGCAGGTTCGGGTCGAAATTGAGCGATCCCGAAAGGGTCAATTGCCGTCCCTCTTTCGGCGGTTCCACTTGGGCAACCTGGATGGCGAGACGGTCCTTGACTTCCTGACCAAGTTCCAAGCCGTCGGGATCGCCTTTGACGGGCAGGGCCGACGATTGCTTATCCTCGGCGGCGGTCGCCACGGGGGTCGGCGCCTTATTGAACCAATCAAGGGGACCAGGCATTCCGAGCGCGGGCAGGACCATGACAACGAGTACGCAGGCGAGCGCGAAGAGAGCGGCGGCGACGACGTAACGGGAACGGCCGGGCGCCGGCGGCGATGAAAACGACCGCGCCAATTCGGAATCCGGCGGATGTTCTCCCGTCCCTTGAGGCGCCTCAACCGGTGCGGCCTGAGACTCGGAATTAACCGCCGTTGTTCCAGGGACGAGAGCGGCCTCGATGGCCAGACGCAGATCCTGCAAGTTAAGCGGCTTCGTCAAAATGCGCGTGAAGGCGCTGCGGAGTTCGGGCTGGTCGCGCAGTCGGAGGGGGTAGGCCGTGACCAGGATCAGCGGGCAATCCACGCCCTGCGCCCGCAGCTTCGTGGCCAACTCCATTCCGTCGCCATCGGGTAGCGAAAGGTCGAGCAGACCGAGTTGCGGTTTATCCTCACGGGTCAATTCCAGAGCCTGAGCCACGCTGCCCGCCTCGACGACGCGATAGCCGTCGCGGGTCAAAACGCGCCGGAGTACCTGGCTCAGCACTTCGTCGTCATCGACGAGGAGAATGGTTGCCGCGCTCATGGGATAAAACCTCGCGGAGTTGTTTCGGCGTCCGCAGGGGTATAGCAATGCGGATGCCGAACCGCGAAGCCGTGCGGCGTCGGGTGCAAGAGATGATTTAATAAGGAGTTGGCAAAAATGGTGGTTTACAGGCTGCGACTGCGAGTGGTCGCGCGGCGATCAGTGTGGTCGCGGCGCGACCAGCTGGGATACTCGAAAGGCGAACGGCCGGCGTAAGCCGGCTGGTACAGAATGCTATCGGGGTCCGCGTCCTGAACCAGCCGGCTTACGCCGGCCGTTCGCTCATAAAAGCAAGCCGGACGAGCGCGGCGGATACAAGCTCCACCGCGCCCGCCCGGCGTGGCTCATCGCACAAGCAATGGGTCGGCTTAGCGGCCGTAGCCGGCGGTCCAGTAATTCGGCTGGACGCCCGTCGGCATCACGCTCGCCGGATAGGGCCGAGCCATTGCGGCCGACAGCGGCCCGCCGTAGGGCATGGCCTGGGCGGAAGGGCCGGCGATGGCGGCGGGAGCGCAGGGGTCTGACGCACAGCCCGAGCAGGCCGGGAGCATCTGAATGCTGGGACCGCAACCGGGGTTGCCCGCGCCGCAGCCGCCGCAGAAGGGATTGACGCCGTTGAAACACATATTGCCCGAAAAGGACGGGCTGAAGGCGTTGTAGTCCTTGATGCAGATCGTGCTGCAACACTTGCTGCAACAGTGGCTGAAGAGTCCACAGTGGCCGCAGCCGCCGCACTCGCCGCAACCGCCGTGGCAGACAAACAAGCCGAAGGTGTGAGCCTGGGACGGGGCCGCCCCCAGACCAAGCGACGCCAGACCGACAATCAACGAGAAGAGCATTTTTTTCATGGCAAGAGGTCCTCTCTGAAAGCCGGGCGCACGGCCGCTACCGCCATCCTGGCGGCGGGCATACGCCCTAATGTTCTCGCAACTCTACACGCGCTTCCAACAAGACGCGGCAAATCGGCCTTGGTTTCCACCGGAATAACGAAGAGGGGTCGCGTCAAGAAAGATAAATTGATTGCCGGCCGCGCAAGCCGATGAACTTAACGGAAAGGCGCAAGAAACTCGATTTAGCGACAAGAATGGGTCAAGTCGCGGCCGGAGTCAGTCGAGCCGAGGTACGGCGTCGAGGTCAAGCGGCGACCGCAAGCCGCGCCGCCATTGTTCGACCGCGGCCGCCGCCATCGCCGCATTGTCTGTACACAGATCCGTAGAGGGGATAAATAGCTCGGCGCCTTCCTCACGCGCCATTCGCTCTAGCGCGTTGCGGAGCCGACCGTTGGCCGCGACGCCGCCGCCGACCGCCAGGCGCGGGAGCTTGGTGAGGCGAAGCGCCTGCCGACATTTTACCGTCAGCACATCCACGACCGCTTCCTGAAAGCTCGCCGCCAAGTCTGCCCGGCGTTTACCCGGACCGGGCGGCGCCGGCCGCGGACCATTCGGACCAGCCAGAGCATACAATACCGCCGTTTTCAATCCGCTAAAGCTAAAATCCAAGCGATCTTCGTGGAGGAAGGATCGCGGCAGACGAATGGCGCGCGGGTCGCCGGCCGCCGCTTCGCGCTCCACGGCCGGCCCTCCCGGAAAGCCGAGGCCGAGCAGATTGGCCACCTTGTCGAACGCTTCGCCGGCCGCGTCATCCAACGTACCGCCTAAGCGCTCGAAGGTCACGGCGTCGCGGCAGTGGAACAGGGTCGTATGGCCGCCGCTGACCACCAAGCCGACGCACGGGAATATGTCACGGCCAGCGGCGAGACGACAAGCATAGATGTGGCCGTGGACGTGATTGAGGCCGAACAGCGGTAGGTCGAGCGCCACGGCCAACATCTTGGCGGCGCTGACGCCGACAAGCAGCGCTCCCACTAAACCCGGCGTATGGTGAACGGCCACGCCAGCGAGCTGATCGAGGCGGACGCCCGCCTGCCGCAACGCTTCGTCGATGATGGGGAGCAATCGCTGGAGATGGGCGCGGGCCGCGACCTCCGGCACTACGCCTCCGAAGCGTGCGTGCAGGTCGGTCTGCGACGCGACGACATTGGCCAGCACGACCGGTTCATCCGTGAAGACTGCGGCGGCGGTTTCGTCGCAGGAGGTTTCAATGCCGAGAAAGAAGGTAGGATTCATCGTCGTAAGTCAACTCACCGCTTCGCGGACTACTGGCCTGCTTGGGCGGAGGCGAGGACCGGCTTGCAATACTCCCTTGAGTAGGCTTCGACCGCTAGGATCAATTGATCGATAGAAGTCGTCTCAAACTCCTTTTCAATATGATCCCATGACTTATAGTAGACTGTGACGGTGTACTCCCCGGACGCATCTCTTTCCGGATGCCAGCTCACGTCAATGAACATTTCCCCAGGCAAGGCGACGCCTAGTAAGTCGGCGGTAAGCAGAGCCGGATCATTTGTGCGGTACAGGTTGTTGAAGACAATTTCGGCGGAGGCGGGAATGTTTAGCGCAACAGGTTTCATGCCACACCTTCCTTCTTTAGTTCCTTCGCCGTGATGGGCCGGCCGTGGTAGACGCCGTCTTGACCGACCTGCACCCGGATAAAATAGGTCTCTTGACCCAGGCTCGCCCCGATGATTCTAGTGCTTTGTCACGCATGGATTGATGGGTGGG
>DHJA01000139.1:8759-30317 GCA_002404095.1 Planctomycetaceae bacterium UBA4732
AGCCCGTCCGGTTCCGCTGGACGGGCTAGAAGCCCGTTCCACCCGATCCATCAAAGCACGAGTGACGTTGCACTAGGTCGCTTTTGCCAGTATACTCGAATCCTTGGATTAACGACGGGAACCTCTTGACGATCTTTTCTCGAAATGCACTCGAATTCCATTTGCCTGACCGCTTCATGCGTTAGGCTGAAATCCTCGCTATGGATGTAGCGAGCCACCGGTTTCGGTTTCTTATATCCCGGTGCTTCGCCGACCGTCTCCCGAATGACCGCCTTCCAGTCGTCTCGGTCGTAGGGCGGCAAGTGTTTGGGGTACTTCTTGCCCGCCCAACTGGCAAGCGTGGGATTAACCCACTCCTGTTCGGGCAATGACACAAAACTGTACTCCAAGGTGCGTCGGTTGCTGGAGGGCGCCAGCGAGTCATGCAGTTGATGAGGTTAGCCTGGCAATGAAGCGCCCGCAACGCCCAGCGCAGTTCCCACGTCAAGACGCCTTGTACACGCCGTTGGCCGCCGCGACCGCCGACCCCTTAGCGCCATGTGCCCCAAGGCACTGTTCCAGCGCCGCCAGCAGCAACAGTACGTTGCCCGGTCGGCTGTTGTGACCCATCAGGCCGATGCGCCATGCCTTGCCCTTGAATTCGCCGAGGCCGCCGCCGATCTCGATGCCGAACTCCGTCAGCAATGCTTTGCGCACCGCAGCATCGTCCACGCCGGCCGGGATACGCACCGCGTGGAGCTGTGGCAACTGTCGTCCCTCCACCGCCGTATATTGAAGGCCGAGCGCGGTCAAGCCGGCCTTGAGCGCCTGTTGATTCCGCACGTGCCGCCCCCATCGCGCTTCCAACCCCTCTTCGAGAAGGATACGCAAACCCTCTCGCAAGGCGTAAATCATGCTAATCGGCGCCGTGTGGTGATAGCTATGTACCTGATCCCAATAGTGCTGGATCATCGTCGTGTCCAGATACCAACTCTGCACCTTAGTCTTGCGGCGTTTGATCGCTTCGACGGCCCGTGTGCTAAACGTCACCGGCGACAGGCCCGGTGGACAACTCATGCCCTTTTGCGAGCAGCTGAATACCGCGTCGAGTTCCCAGGCATCCACTGCGACCGGGACGCAGCCTAACGAGGTCACGGTATCGACGATCAGCAACGTATCTAATTCATGGCACAAGGCGCCCAGACCCTCCAGAGGCTGCCAGGCCCCGGTCGAGGTTTCAGCATGAACGATGCCCAGCACTTTGGGCCGAACTTTCTGTAGCGTCTCGCGGAGCCTGCCCAAGTCGAAAACGTCGCCCCAGGTTTGTTCCAGCACCGTGACCGCGGCGCCGGCCCGGCCCGCCACGTCCACCATGCGTTGTCCGAAGAAGCCGTTGACGCACACCACCATCTTGTCGCCCGGCTCGATCAGGTTGACGACGCACGCTTCCATGCCGGACATGCCGGTGCCGCTGACGGGGAAGGTGAGGGCGTTTTTTGTCTGGAAAGCATGGCGCAGCATTTCCTGTGTCTCGGCCATGATTTCGAGGAAAGCAGGGTCGAGATGGCTGAGCAGCGGCGTCGCCATGGCGCGCAGTACGCGCGGGTGGGCATCGCTGGGGCCGGGGCCGAGCAACAGGCGGGAAGGCGGGTTTAACTGTCCGGGAAGGGTCATAAGGACTCGCCTCTTAAATGCTTGGTGTGGCCGAAAGGTGCTGCATACGCTGCTGCACCAGACGACTTATTTCCTTGAATCGGGCGTGACCGGCGCCGCCGATCCACTCGAACACGCAACCCTCAACGGTAGCCAGAACGGCGCCTGCCTGCTCCAGACGACGCAGGGCCGTGTCATGGTCGATGCGGTAACGCGCGCCAACCGCGTCCACGGCGATGTACACGCGGAAGTCGTGTGCCAGCAGATCGAGGGCCGTATTCAGGACGCACACATGCGTTTCGATGCCAGCCAACACGACCTTGGGCCGCGCCTCGCGGTGCAACTGCTCGATGACGGCCGGGACGGCACAGGAGCTGAACGCGATCTTATCGGGCCGAACCGGCAGACGCCCGGCTAACTCTGCCACCGTGGCGCCGAGGCCGCGCGGATACTGCTCGGTGGCCTGTACGGGCATGTCCAGCAAGCAGGCGCCGTCGATCAGGAAAGCGATGTTGCGCGTCAGCGCGGCGGCGTCAGGGATCAACGGCAAGAGCTTTTCCTGCACGTCGATCACCAGCAGGGCCGTGTCTGCGGCCGACATTTGCGTGACATGCGCCATGAGGAGTTTCCACGCCGACCGATTGATTTTCCTGTATGGATGCTCTACGGCTAGGCTTCGCGGGCGTCAAGGAACGGCCGCGCCATTGTCCGCGTCGGCGGACTCGGTTAGAGTAGATCGGGACGCTGGAGTGGCGGAATCGGCAGACGCATCGGACTTAATGCAATTGAGCACCGGGAAGGGAAACCGCCCGCGTGAATTCAGTCGAAGTCGGGGAAACCGCAGCACAATAATGGGTGGCGGCAATCCCGAGCCAAGCCCCACTTGAGAGAGTGGGGAAGGTGTAGAGACTTGGCGGCTGAGGCCTAAGGCATTTCGCTAGGGCCAAGGGAAAGTCCAGACCACAAACCATCATGGGCGGCGTAAGCCGTAGTGGTATGAAAATCCGAAGGGGCGCAAGCCCCGTGAGGGTTCAAATCCCTCCTCCAGCACTTTGCGACGTACCGGGGGCGAATCATCATGCTCGCCGCAGCAGGAGAAAGCCGTGGTTCTGTGGCTTCAGAGGCTGCTCGTCGAAACAATTAGCCTCGCGGTCGGGCTTGTCCTCGCTGCGCTGATCGCCATGCAGGCTTTAGCTGTTGCGATGTTCGACGGCATGGACTCCTGCGTCTGGCTATGCGTGGGCGTGATACCGACTTTCCTCTGCCTGATTGCCGCTCATGAGGTGGGGCACCTCCTCGCCGGAAAGGCGGCGGGTCTCTCCTTCGCTCGATTTACGGTTGGCCTACTCACAGTTGAGCGCATTGAGGGGCGGCTGCTTGTGCGGCTGAACAGGTTGTGGTTTCAACCTGCCGCCTATGTGGTTGCTGGCCTTCCGGCTGGTAACACCAGCATTCGGCGGTGGGCTACGATGGTCGCCGGAGGTCCGCTTGCGAACCTGCTGATCTGCGTTTTCTGCCTGATTGCAGCCTCGATTATTAACCCTGGACCGACGGATATGATTCCCAGCGAGGCGCGTCCCGGTTGGCGTAGCGTGGCTCTGCTTATGCCCGGAAACTTGACGACCGCTTGGCTAAACGTAGCGGCACTGATTAGTTTGGGCTTTGGCCTCGGTACACTCATTCCTGGTCGCGCCGCGGGTCTACGAACTGATGGCGGTCAGCTCTTCGACTTATTCTGCGGACAAGGCGCACCCAACCAATCTATGCCGTTCTTTGCTGCGCCGACGGAAGACGCCAGTTCTCCGTCGCAGCCCTAGAAGGGATCGCGGGTTGCTTTACTCGCGCGGTAAAACCGTCAACCGTGCGGCCGGACTGCTTCCTCGCTGATCCGGATCGTAATATTGGTAGACCCGCGCGCCCGCCGCCGCGACTTTGGCCGGCATCGTCGCCCGCAGGTGATAAATAACCTTCAGGGATTCGCCGGCGTCCAGGCCGGTGAGATAAAGCAGTACAGTTCGCGGTTGCGTCTGGTACTTAGCGATCCTTTTATTTGTCCGCCGGGTGCCATGCTTTTGCGGATCCTTTTTGGGACAGAGGAAGCGGCAAGGCCACCGCGAAAGCATGGGGGCCTCGCGGGGTAGTCATGCTTTCGCGGGAGGCAGCTCCTGGGATTTCCCCCCACTGAGTCTGCGAAAGCATGGCGCCCGGCGCGACGGAATGGGTTTGCCTATAGTGCAGAAGTAGCGGGACAAAGGGTATTTTGTGGGCGGGGCGACTGACGGCGCTGATTTTATGCAATCTACCTACATGGCAATATTGGCAACGCGAGGTCGGGTGTAATGCCCACTCTTTTCTCGTTCCCAAACTCCCGTTTGGGCACGCGCCTTTGCGAAACTCCTGTTTCGCGTCCCACGCGAGGGCCAGACGCGAAACAGAAGTTTCGCGGCGTGGGCTCCCCAACAGGAGTTTGGGAACAAGGGAACAAGGGAACAAGGGAAAATCGGATGCGGTGGGAGTGCGCCGTCCCTTTAGGCAGCCAGCTTATAGAACGCGGCCCTGCGGCCGTATTATCAATGGACTAATCACCGCCTCTTCGGGCCGCCATATTTCGCATATCCCTCGCACCCTATTGTCAGACGCAGCCTTAAACTCGGCCGTCAACGGATCCATCTCCGGCAGAACCACTTCGTAGGGTGGAACAAGCTCCACCTTGCCGTCGCGCCAATAGACCAGGGGAACATTATAACGGCGATGCTCTAGAATCGCCTGCCGTGCGGCCTCGCGTAGAGCCAATTCCGCGCGAACAAACAGAGGGATTGCCCGTAGGTGCGGAGGCAGTTCAGCCATCGCGTGTCTCCTTTGTTTTCAACGCCGCCTCCACCGCTTCCGCCCCCACCAGCGGCGCCTGACACGCGAAGTCTCGACAGACGTATAACGCCGCCGTCCCTTGCGTCGTTTTGTCCGCCAGCAGCGGCAGCAGGTCTTCGTGTGCCGGCCCCGTCGCCGGCCGCAACGCCACGACCTTGTCCGGCTCGAATCTGCTTCGGATCGCGCGCAATATCCGCCGCGTATCCTCGGCCGATGGGTCGCCGACCACGGCGTATTCCTCGACCGGGCCAAGGTCGAAGTCCAGCGCGATTAACATCTGCCCCATTGCCGTCGGATGCTCCTTCATTAGACTGGCGTACAGCCGCAACGTCGCCTCGGCCTTGTCACGCAGATCGTCGCGCCCGGTCAGCTTCGCCAACCGCAGCAGGGCCGTCGCCGCCACGGCGTTGCCTGACGGCGTGGCGTTGTCGTGTGGGTCTTTAGCGCGCGAAATTAGCGCCTCGTGGTCGCGGCCGGTGTAGAAGAAACCGCCGCCGGCTTCGTCCCAGAATTGCTCTATTAGCACTCTGGATAGGTCCAGAGCATCCGCGATCCAACGCGGCTCAAATGTGGCCTCGTACAGTGAAACCAGGCCGTCCAGCAAGTAGGCGTAGTCTTCCAGGTAAGCGTTCAGCTTCGCATCGCTCCCGGTGGAGTACGTTCGCAGCAGCCGGCCGTCCGGCGTGCGCATGCGCCGGAGGATGAAGTCGGCGGCCCGGCCGGCGTCATCGCCGTACTCTGGCCGATCCAGCGCCGCGGCGGCCCCGGCCAGCGCGCCGATCATCAAGCCGTTCCACGCCGTCAGCACCTTCTCGTCGCGGCCCGGCCTTATGCGGTCTTCACGGATCGCAAATAGCTTCTGACGGCACGCGGCGAGAAGGCTTTTCAGCTCCGGTTCGGGGATGTGGTTCATCCGGGCGAATTGGTCGAACGTCTTGGCGCGATACAGAATGTTCCAGCCGTTTTCCCAGTTGCCTTCCGGCTCAACGCCGTAGACCGCGTTGAAAGTCGCCGCGTCCTGTTCGCCTAGCACCTTCTCGGTTTCGGCGGCGGTCCAGGTATAGAACTTGCCTTCGTGGCCCTCGCTGTCGGCGTCGAGCGTACTGTAGAACGGCCCTTCCGGGCTGGTCATCTTCTGCTTCACCCAGTCAAGCGTTTCCTCGACGATTTGTCGATAAAATGGCTCTCCCGTGGCTAAATACGCCTCGACGTAACAGGGGACGAGCAGGGCGTTGTCGTAGAGCATTTTCTCGAAGTGCGGGGCGAACCAGCGGGCGTCGGTGCTGTAGCGGGCGAAGCCGCCGCCGAGATGGTCGTAGATGCCGCCCATCGCCATGCGGTCGAGCGTGTGCCGGACCATGTGCAGCGCATGGTCTTCGTTGAAGCGCTTCCAGACGCGCAACAACAGGCGCAGATCCATCGTGTGTAAAAACTTCGGCGCCTGGCCAAAGCCGCCGTGGGCCGGGTCGAACACGCGCGCCAGCGCATTCGACGCCTCGCGCAGCAAGCCGGCGTCGAGGCCGCCCGGCGCCGGTTGCACCGCGGCCACGGCCTGAAGGTATTCGGTCAGCTCGCCGGCGGCCGAGTCGATCTCGGGCCGACGGTCGCGCCACGCTTCGGTCAGCATGAGCAAGATGCTGCGAAAGCCCTGACGGCCGTATTTATCCTCTGGAGGGAAATAGGTGCCGCCGGTGAAAGGCCGCAGGTTCGGCGTGAGAAAAACGGTCATCGGCCAACCGCCCTGGCCGGTCATGCGCTGCACGGCCGTCATATAAATCTGGTCGAGGTCGGGCCGCTCCTCGCGGTCCACCTTGATGCTGACGAAGTGTTCGTTGAGGATTTTGGCGATTTCCTCGTTCTCAAAACTCTCGTGTTCCATGACGTGGCACCAGTGGCACGCCGAATAGCCGATGCTGAGAAAGATCGGCCTGTCGAGCTTCTTAGCGCGCTCCAGCGCCTCCGGTCCCCACGCATACCAATCCACGGGGTTATGGGCGTGCTGCTTGAGGTAAGGGCTGGTTTCGCTGGCGAGGTGATTGGTGAACAAAGCGGAAGCGCTCATAGGTGTTAATCGATTGGTTAAATGTTTAGCCGCGACCCGCAGGGGAGCGCGTCGACATATATGGTAGCTGACGGAGCGTTCGGAAGAAACGGCACTCGTTCCTCGCTAGGAAAAACCCGCCGCCCGCCGTATAATTCCCAGCCGCCCAGACAACAGGGGATAGGCGTGATGCTCCGATCCGTTCGCTTGTGGCCGGCGTCCTTTGCGGCTTTGCTGGCCGTCGCGCCTTTGTGCGCTCAGCAACCCCGCGAGTTGCCGCCCGTCCATGTTCCCGCCCACCCCGCCGACCGCCGTGAGTTGGATCACGTGGACGCGCTCAAGTTCTTCGGCCTTGGCGCCATCGCGGAACGGCACAATCGTCTCATTGAAGCCGTCCACGCCTACGAGGAAGCCGCCCGGCTCGACCCTGAAGCGGCGGCGCCGTTGCGGGCGTTGGCGCCGATTTACCTTGCTCTGGATCGCAGCGACGACGCCTTGGAGATGTGCCGTAAGGCGCTGGAATTGGACCATGACGATTATGACACGGGCTATTTCTATGGACGACAATTGCGAGCCGTCAACAAAGTGAAAGAGGCGATTACGGTACTGCGGCGGACGGCCGCGTTGCCCGGATTGAAGGAGCGGCCCGATGTACACCTGCAAGTCTGCCTCGAACTGGGGGCAGTGTGCGAGACGGCCGGCGATCTGAAGGGCGCCGAAAGCGCTTTCCGCGATGCGACGGCGGTATTTGATCGGCCCGAAGCCTTGGTTGAGCAGGGGCCGTATACCCGCGTGGAGATTGACGGCCAGGCCGCCGAAACCTACGAACGGTTGGGGCGCCTCTGTCTGCGCGCCGGCCGGACGGATCAGGCCGTCGCCGCGTTCCAGGAGGCGCAGAAGAAAGATCCCGCCCGTGCCGCGCGTCTTTCCTTTAACCTCGCCGAGGTTTATGCCGGCCAAAATAAAGCGCGTGAAGCCTTGGAGCGGTTGGAGGAATACCTGCAAACCCAGCCGCAGGGCGTCGAGGGTTACCAACTCAAGATTACGCTTCAGCAAAAACTCGGCCGGGGCGCGGCCGTCGTGCCCGACCTGGAAACCGCCAGCGGGCACGATAAGCAGAACACCGCCCTGCAATTGCTCCTGGCCCGTGAGTACCACCGCGCCGGACGGAACACCGACGCCGAACGGGTCTACATCGATATGGCCAAGGAATCGCCCACGCCGGAAACTTACCGCGGCTTATTCGATCTCTATAAGGTGGACGCCCAAGGCGCCGCCCGAATCCTGGACGCCCTCGATAAGGCCGTGAGCGAAGCCGGCGACAAAGGCGACAAGCCCGACGAGGCGTCGGCCGCTTCCCGCGCGCGCGCCATGCTCCAGGTAGTGCGCGCCGACAACGAATTGGTCAAGAAGCTCCTGGTGGAAGCGAACCAACGGCTGCGGCTTCAGCGCGGTCTAGCGTTCAAGACGCGGCTATTGTTGGCCGCGCTGGCTGCGCGCACTCACCAACTCGGTGTGGCCGAAGACCTGTATCGCAGCTGTTTGGACGGCGCCGCCGGCGTGAATCGTGGCAACGAGCAGGAGGTTTATTTCGGCCTCTTGCGAGTGCTCATGCTGGGGCATAAATACGAAGAGGTCGTGACGGTCGCCACGCGCGGCCTGAGGAATGAAGCGACGCTACTGGCCCCGCTTTACGAAGAGTTGTCCCTCGCGCAGATGGCGCTGGGCCGCACGGCCGAGGCTCTTGAGGCGGCCGACGAGGTGGTGCGTAAAGCCGAGGACGCGGCCAGCCGAATGCACTACCGCCTGTTTCGGGCCGAGATGCTGTCGCAGGCAGGCAAGCACGCCGAAGCGGCGGCGGAATGCCTGTCGTTGCTAAAGGAGTATAATACCCCAGGTGATGTACGCGAAATCCGTATGGTATTGTCGATGGTGTATTCGACGGCGCACGACCACGCCAAGTCCGAGGAGCAGCTAAAAGCGGTCTTAGAGGCGGACCCCGACGACGCGACGGCCAACAATGACCTCGGCTATCAGTGGGCCGACCGGAACAAGGACCTGGACGAGGCGGAACGGATGATTCGCAAGGCGCTGGACCTCGATCACAAGCAGCGCACGACAGGCGACGCGCTGGTGTTGGACGGCGATCAGGACAACGCCTCCTATGTGGATAGTCTTGGGTGGGTTTTATTCCGTAAGGGCAAGCTGGCGGACGCGCGGCGCGAATTGGAGCGCGCCGTGTCGTTGCAAGACGGCTCGGAGTCGCCGGAAGTCTGGGACCATCTGGGCGACGTCTATTTCCGCTCCGAAATGCCCGCAAAAGCGGCCGAGGCGTGGCGCAAGGCGGTGAGCCTGTTCCAAACGACGCGGCGCCGGCCCGACGACCGGCTGCCCGAGATCCAAGAGAAACTCCGACTCGTGAAACCGTAACCCCATCTTTGTACGAGCGCCAAACCGACCCGGAGGCGCTCTCAGCCGTGAAGGAGACGCCATGTCCGGCCATTCCCATTGGGCGACGATCAAGCACAAAAAGGGCGCCGTGGACGCCAAGCGCGGCGTACACTGGAGCAAGCTCAGCCGCGCTATCATCATCGCCGCCCGCCACGGCGGCGGCGACCCGAACATGAACCTCAAACTTCGCTACGCCATCGGCAAGGCCCGCGAAGTGTCGATGCCCAAGGACAATATCGAGCGCGCCATCAAGCGCGGCACCGGCGAAGTCGAAGGCTTGACCTTCGATGAAATCACCTACGAGGGCTTCGGCCCCGGCGGCGCGGCCGTGCTGGTCGAAATCCTGACCGACAACCGCAATCGCACCAACGGCGAGATTCGCAAGCTCTTCGAGCGCGGCGGCGGCAACATGGGCGGCGCCGGCTGCGTCGGCTACCTGTTTGAGCGCAAGGGACTGTTCCACATCCCGGCGGAAGGGATCGACGAAGATACGCTGCTCGCGACGGTGTTGGACGCTGGGGCCGACGACCTACGGCGACAGGGGCCGTCGTTCGAGATCGTGTGCGATCCGTTGGCGTTCAACAAGGTGCAAGAGGAGTTGCAGAAGGCCGGCCTGAACGTGACGAATTCCGAGTTGGCGCAGATACCCAAAACGCCGATGGACGTGGACGCGGAAACCGCGAAGCGCGTGGTGCGTCTGATGGAGACGCTCGATGACCATGACGACGTGCAAAACGTCTACTCCAACATTAACATGACCGAGGAGATCATAGCGGAGTTGGAAAAGGAGTAGTTAAGACGGCCTATTCTGGTGTAAAATGACACTCGATATGCCAAACCAACTTTTATCTATAGACAACAGGAGTTGCCATGACGCGTGTTCTGATTGATGCGAATCTGCCTCCCAAGCTCCTCCAAGTGACCGATGCAATGGAATTGTGCGACGGAACGGGGCGGGTGCTATGCCGAGTCTATCCGGTGATGGACTTGTCTGAGTATGAGCCATGGGAACCGCCGATCAGCGAAGAAGAGTTGCAAAGGCGGGAGCAATCGGACAAATGGTTTAGCACCGAAGAAGTGCTGGCTCACCTTAAGAGCCTGGAGGGGCAGTAATGTTCAGGGTCCGCTGGGAAAAGTCGGCCCTGGATGAACTGACCTCCCTTTGGTTGAAATCCGAATCAGCGCTCAGGCATATGATTAACGCGGCGGTCAACCAGATTGAGCAGCTTTTGAGAACCAACCCGTTGCGACGGGGCGAGTCGCGGGGGGAAGGGCGGCGCATTCTCTTCGCCGCGCCGCTGGGAATTACGTTCCGTGTGGAGAAGGACCGGCGAACCGTTTCTGTGTCGCGCGTCTGGCTTTACCGAGTGCGTGGAAAGTAAGTAATACTTCCGCCGTGCATCTGTTAACCCTTGCGCGCACCCAGCAATCCTGCCAAAAAATGCACCGCATCGCCCTGTTCGCGCGCCGCGTCGGCCAACGTGCGATAGTCGCCGACCTGCTGGCACAATTCCGCTACGCCGGGGCACGTCAATTGCCGGCCGTCCGCGTTTACCAGATGCTTGCGGGCGACGGCCAGCGCGTCCGCCGGCCGTTTCAATCGCAACAAGAGGTTCACCAGCACTTCCGCCGAATACGAGCCGTTGCCGTCGGCCGCGCTCTTGTCGGCCTCCGCCCGGAAATACGCCAACCCTCCCTCAATGTCTTCCCCGGTCAGGATCGATAAATAGCGATCATACGCCTCGTACATATCCGCGAACGGCGGTTCGCTGCGGTGGCGAAAGCGTTCCGACAGCCGCCGGCCGTAAGTGCACAAGTCGCGGGCCAGGTACAACTCTTCGCACGGCTCCAGCAGGACGGCCATCTGCACAACCGAACTGAGGTGCGACGTGTCGATATGATAGCCATCGTCCTCGAACAGCCAGTCGCGGCCGTCGATCAGCTTGAGTACACTGCCGCGGGCGCCTTCGGGCGCGGCGGCCTCAGCAGGCCGCTTGCCGTCGTGCCGCTCGATCTCCGCCGCCAGCCGCTCGCGCAACTCCGTATGAAGGGCGCGCACCAATCGCCGCAAACAGTATTGACGGTCTTCGGTCGAGTGCGGCAAATCCTGGCTGCCGATATTGGTAATCGCGCTGCAGATACCGAAGCGTTCGATGATCCAGTCAAAGCCCTTACGCGGATGAACGCCCTCGTAAAAGGCGATTTGCACGAGCGGTTGGAGATCCTCGCCCTCGGCCGGCTTGTGCGCCTCCAGCGCCGCCTTCATCGGCTCGGTCTCGCCAATCATGCGGTAGTAGGCCCAGGCTTGCGGCATCTGGCCGTCCTGAAGGTACAACCCGCCAACTAAACGTCCCGCCTGACGAATGGCGTCCTCGTAAGGGGCGTGGACGGCAGGGGGCAGCTCCTTTGACGGCCCCGTCGGCACGGGCGAAACGCCGAGTTCGTGGCGCTTTTGCATGAGCATGGCGTAGAAAAGGGCGTGGTAGTCCTTCTGTTCACGGAGGCGGTCGCACAAGCGGCGGACGGCGGCTTCCGGCCCCTCGGCGGCGAGGGTATGTTCGAGTTCATCGAAGACGGCGGGGTCCATGTTTCGGCCTTCTCGCGGCAGGTGGAGGGAGCGGGTTCGGTAGTGGTATCGTACCACGACGCACCGCCGGCGGCGAGCGGCAGTGGCCTGGACCGATTTTCGACTCGGGCGGTTGTAAACATCGGCGGCCGGCCGTAAACTCGATGAAGGGCTTGAGGATTTCGCTCTTGCCTGGCCGGAGAACGTCATGGCCGAGCCGTCTGACCCGAACACCTTGCCGCAACAGGAGCTAATGGAAGAGTCCCATCCAACGGACACATCGCCGTCCGCGGGGCCAAGCAGAACGATAGCACAGGTCGCGCCTTCATTGGCCGCGCTGGCGTCGGCTCCGTCTTGCCTCCAGGTTCCCGGCTACGAGGTTCTCGGCGAACTAGGTCGGGGCGGCATGGGCGTCGTATTCAAAGGACGCGACCTCGAACTCGGCCGCGACCTAGCAATCAAGGTTCTCCTGGAGACTCGCAAAAGCGATGAGGGAACGCTTCATCGTTTCCTGGAAGAAGCCCAGATCGGCGGACAACTCCAGCATCCAGGGGTCGTGCCGGTGTATGCGGTTGGTCGCTTGTCGGACGACCGACCTTATTTCACGATGAAACTGGTGGAAGGGCGGACGTTGTCGGCGCTCCTCAAAGATCGCAAGAGTCCGGCCGACGACCTGCCGCGCTTCCTTAAAATCTTCGAGCAGATGTGTCAGACGCTTGCCTACGTCCACGCGCGCGGCGTGATCCACCGCGACCTGAAACCGCTGAACATCATGGTAGGAGCGTTCGGCGAGGTACAGGTGATGGATTGGGGACTCGCCAAGGTGGTTAAAGGTCGCGGCGTTCACACGATACGGTCGGAGGGATCCGATTCCGAGACGACGACAGGCTCGATACTCGGGACGCCGGCTTACATGGCGCCGGAGCAGGCATGTGGCGACGTGGAAGGACTGGACGAGCGTAGCGACGTGTTCGGCCTGGGCGCGATGCTCTGTGAAATCCTGACCGGCGCGCCGCCTTACCGGAGCCAGGAGAGGGGTGAGTTGCTGCGTCAAGCGGCGCGGGCGAACCTGGCGGACGCTTTTGGACGGTTGGAAACGTGCGGAGCGGATGTTGAGCTGGTGCGGCTGGCGAAGGCATGTTTGGCCCCGGAGCCGGTCGATCGGCCGCGCGACGGCGGCGCCGCGGCGGAGGCGATAGCGGGCTATCTGGCGGGAGTACAGGAGCGATTGCGGACGGCGGAGGTGGAAAGAGCCGCGGCGCAGGCTCGGGCGAAGGAAGAGCGCAAGCGGCGACGATTGACCGTTGCTCTGGCGGCGACCGTACTTTGTGCTGCTGCAGGCGTTGGGGCGGGGGCGCTATGGTATCAGGAGGACCGAGCCGCCCGCGCGACGGAACACGCCCGCCGCGTTGCGGAAACGGAGCGCGACGTGACGGCGGCGTTGGACGAAGCGGCGACGCTTGGCGGTCAGGCGCGGAAGTTGACGGACGACCCGGCAAAGTGGGAGGCGGTGTTGGGCGAGGCGCTGTCGGCCGTCAAACGGGCCGAAGGCGTACTCAACGGCGGCGTGGGCACGGAGGAACTGCGCGGGCGTGTCGGTGCGGTGCGCGAAGATTTGGAGGCCGCCGATAAGGACCGCCGTATGATCGCCCACTTGGAGGAAGCCCGCATCCAACAAGCGGAAGCCGGCAAGGACGGCTTTGACAACGCGGGGTCGGCTGCCTTGTATGCGTCGGCGTTCGAGCAGGATATGGGTCTCGCCGTACTGGCGCCGGAAGCGGCGGCCGACCGGATCAACCGGCGCGTTATTCGGAAGGAACTCCTGGCCGCCTTGGCGGACTGGGCCAACGTCACGCCGAACCAAGAGGAAGAGCAGCGGGTTCGCGTCCTTTTGCAAGCGGCCGATCCCGACCCCGCTTCGTTTCAGAATCGCCTAAACACGCTCACAACCAAAAAGGATACGGAGGGTCTGCGACAGCTAGCTTTCCGTTTAGAAACCCTGAATCAGCCGGCGGCGAGGCTGGCAGATTTGGGCCGGCTATTGAGGCCGGCGGATGGAGTGAGGTTTTTGCGGGCGGCGAATGAGCGCCATCCCAGCGATTTCTGGATCGCCTTCCAGCTCGCGTACTCTCTTGAGAGAATCAAGCACCCTCTCGCGGCAGACGAAGCCATTCGTTACTACACCGTCGCCCACGCCTTGCGCCCCGGCGCCGTCGTCGTGCATAACAACCTCGGCATTGCCTTTCACGGCAAAGGCCGCTTGGATGAGGCGATCGCCGAGTTTCGCAAAGCTCTCGAACTAAAGCCCGATTACGCTTTGGCCCATTACAACCTCGGTATTGTCCTTCATGAAAAAGACCGTTTGGACGACGCGATCATCGAGTACCGCGAAGCTCTCAAACTGGATCCCGATTACGCCTTCGCCCATCACAACCTCGGCGACGTTCTTCGCGACAAACGCCGGTGGGACGAAGCGATCGCCGAGTACCGTAAAGCCGTCGAATTGAAACCTGACTACGCTTTGGCCTTCTCCAGTCTCGGCTATGTTTTAAGGATACAAGGCCGCTTCTCCGAATCGTTGGACGCCTACCGGCGCGCCCACGAGTTGGGAAGCAAGGACCCCAACTGGCACAACCCCTCGGCCGATTGGGTGCGCACCGCGGAAGACTGGGTGCGGCGTGACGCCCTCCTGCACGCATTGCTCAGGGAGGAGGCGGAGCCGTCATCCCCGGCCGTCGGTCTCGAGTTCGCGAAGGTTTGCTTTTGCAAGCACCGGTATAGGGATTCGGTGCGATTTTTCAGCAACTCCTTCGCCGCGGACCGCGCCTCAGCGGATAACCTGACCAACGGCAATCGCTATAACGCCGCCTGCGCCGCCGTCCTCGCTGCCAGCGGCCAGGGGGACGACGCCAAGACGCTCGACGACAAAGGGCGGGCGCGTTTAAGGAAGCAAGCCGCCGAGTGGCTGCGGGCCGATTTGAGGCTGTGGACAAAAAAGATCGCAATCGAACCGAAAGGGCGAGAGGTCACGCGCCGGACGCTGCGGCACTGGCAAGAGGATTCCTACCTCGCCGGCGTGCGCGACCAGAACGCCCTCGCAAACCTTACACCCGGTGAACAGGAAGCCTGGCGCAAGCTCTGGGCCGAAGTGAACGTCCTGCTGAAGAAGACCGAGGCGGGCTTGCCCCCGAAATGAGGATCGCCTAATGGGCGCGCCAATGTTGAGTTCATCATGGAGAATGCCAAGGCGAGCGGCGGGCTTTACGCCCGCCGTCCGGCCTGCCAGGATAAACCCGGCGGCTCGCCTGGCGATTTTCCAAAGCTGGAGTCACTACAACCAGCGATCGGTCGAATGATCCCCATGGAAGGGCCATCCTGTCGGCAGAAGCGAGTTTCGCCAGTCATGTATCGCTTTCTCCGAGAGAAATACCGCGTCCACAGCCGCCACTCGCGCTTGATTGGAGTGATTAACCGCTGGCGGCGCCGCCTTCTCCCCGCTTACACCAGCTGTGTTGGAGGGTGAGACGACGCGCGGCGTGATGACCAGCGACCAGCTGTTGAGGACGCCGGCGCGTCCGGTGCGTAGGTCCACGACCCATAACTTCCATACGCCGCGCGCGTTTTTGCCGGCGAAAGTAGACAGCGGCGTCTCCGGCTGAAAAGATCCCGCAAACGGCGCCGACGCGAATCGGATGGAAGTCCGCGCGTTGCCGTCGAGGACCGTGTTCACGAAGTTGCTACCCGAACCGCCGCGTTGGTTCACAAGCAATATGTCCGTGCCGTCCGGCGCTTGCAGGTGAATCAACAGGTCGCCGTCGGCGGGATAGGCGATGTTCAGGACCACGTTGAGCGAAGCGATCGGCAGGTCTCGGTCCACGTTGATCGTGGAAAAGAAGGTTCCCTGGTTCGGAATGGGCGTCGGCCCGGCGGACGTGAAAGTGTTCGACGGCAGGGCGACCACCGCGAACGCCCTGCTGAACGGCGCCAGCGCATCGCCATTCGCGTCGTGAACGCCGGCATTAAGGCCGAGTGTGTAGTTGCCCGGCGCCGTCTGCACGGGGAAGTCGAGTTCCAGACGAAGGCCGTCCGAGCTAGGCGTAAAGCTTAGGAAGATCGACTGGTTCGACGGATTGAAAAGGCTAAAGTTCGCCTGCGTAAGCGTGTTGGGGTCGATAGCCTGGTCGAAAGTTAGCAGAATCCGGTTAAGGGAGTGAGCGTCAGGGCCGCTGAAGACGGCGGTCAGGACGTGCGGCGTCGGGCCGGGTACGTGGTGACCGCCTCCATTCGACCCCGCGCCGAGGGCGGCGGCGGCATTGACGATGCCGCCCGTGATCGTCTTGCCATTCAGGCTCGCTAGCGGCGTCGTCGTCGAAAGCACCTGGGCGATGACTTGCTTGTACGTCCAATCCGGGTGTTGGTTCCACACCAGAGCCAACACGCCGGTGACGAACGGCGTCGCCTGGGAGGTGCCGGTGTAGCTGGAATAGCCGCCGCCCGGCGCCGTACTCACAATATCCACGCCGGGGGCGCCTAGCGCCACGGAGTTCGCGCCGTAATTGGCATTCGGGCCGAGGTTGCCCGAACGGTCCACGGCCGTCACCGCGACGATGTTGTCGAGTTGCCCGCTGTAATTCGCTGGGTAATCGGGGTCCGGATTGTTGTTATTACCCGCCGCCACGACGAAGATTTGTCCGGCGGCGCGGGCGCTTGTGATGGCGGTAAACAACGAGTAACTTGGAGCGCGGTAGGCCCAGCTATTATTCGATATTTTCGCCCCGTGTTTGACGGAATAGCCGATGGCCGCGACGACGTTGCCGATTGTTGAAAAGCCGTTGGAACCGAAAGCCTTTATCGCCTGAAGCTGGACTTGCCAGTCCACGCCGGCCACGCCGACGCCGTTGTTGCCGGTCGCGCCCAGGATGCCCGCCACGTTCGTGCCGTGGCCGTTGTCGTCGAAGGGCTGGTTGTTGTTCGATGCGAAGTTCCATCCGACGAAATCGTTGGGATGGGCCGTGTCGCCGTCCTGCGTGTTGCCGACGTAGGCCCAGCCGCCCTGGCCAGTGTCGTTGCCTTGGGCGTCGCGGATCATCGGAGCCAGGATGTCGGCGGCATCGATTCGGCCATCGCCGTTCACGTCGGTGATCTTGCCCGCGCCCTGGTTTATTGTTGCATTCAGATCGCGGAAAGAAATATAACCGTCGCCGAATACGTCAACGAGATTCTTCAACCGCGATTTCGGAATCTCCGCCTGGTTGATCCAGATGTTTTGATACAAGTCTTGATGGTTGTAATCGACGCCGGTGTCGATCAACGAAACGATCACTTTGCTGGCGCTGGAGGTCACGTCCCAAGCCTGTACGGCGCGAATGTCCACACCGGCGACGCCGCCCGACTGACCCGTATTCTGAAGGCCGTATTGGCTGCCGAAGTACGGGTCGTTGGGCGTCCCCGCGGCCGATACCAGATAATCCGCCTCGGCGGAGAGGACGCGCGGGTCGGCCCGAAACTCCGTCAAGGCGTTGGCGACGGATAGGCCCGTCAGGTTCACTTCATACAAGCCCGAAACGAGGTCCAACGATTGGCCAAGGCTGGCGCCGTGGATGTGGATCGCAGGGGCGGCTTCCGTGCGAAAGCGCACGAGAACATGGCTCGAATCGTAGGGAGCGGACGCCAGAGGAATCGGTACCGGCGCGGCGACGCTGAGTAGTGTGCGGTCTTCCAGGGCTTCGAGGTGAAGGATCGTTTGGGTTTTGGGGCGACGGCTTCGAGCATCCCGAGACGGCTGCGGCTTGGGTTGGGTCATCGATATGTCCTCGATTGGCGTCTATCAAAGGGTGGTGTATCACTGGACTGCCGAGAGACTTTTCCGTGACCGATGAAAAGGCAAATATCCAATCCGGCACGAAGGAAATCTCAAGAAACCAGAGTCGGCTGGCAGATTACCTATCGGCCGTAGGTTTCCTTCTTATGAAGCATACACACGGACATTTCCGTCCGTCATGCTTATGCGGTAGGGATTCTGCGGGCGCCCGTCGTTTTAACCTAAAGGCATACGCATTAGGAAAGGGATGCGGGCGCCGCGGCCAACGTGTTGAGCCACAACTCGGCGGCGGCGTCGCTCGGCATTCGCCAATCGCCGCGCGGCGAGAGGCTGATCGAGCCGACCTTGGGGCCGTCGGGAAGGCAGGAACGCTTGAACTGATTGGCAAAGAATCGGCGCAGAAAGACGCCAAGCCAGCGGCGCAATTCGGCCGGCGCGTAGGCGCGGTCGAAGCGCGCCCGTTCGGCGAGGAAAAGGATTTTTTCAGGCGGAGCGCCGTAGCGAAGGAAATGGAAGAGGAAGAAATCGTGCAATTCGTAGGGGCCGATTGCGGATTCCGTGGCTTGTGCGGATTGCCCGTCGGCGCCGAGCGGCAGCAGTTCCGGCGAAATGAGCGTATCCACTACATCCAGCAGCGTACGGCGCGTTTCGCCGTCGAACTCATTGCGGGCGGCCCATTCGACGAGGAACTTGACGAGCGTTTTGGGGATGCTGCTGTTGGGGTTGTACATGCTCATGTGGTCGCCGTTGTAGGTACACCAGCCGAGGGCGGCTTCCGAAACGTCGCCGGTGCCGATGACGAAACCGCTGTTCATCAGCAGGCTGGTGCGCATGCGCGCCTGGACGTTCTCGAAGACCAGATCGTCGCGGTCGGCCGGTCGGCGATGTAACCGCTCCGTGAACTCCTCAACATTTAGGCCGTCGAGTGCAATGCCGAACGGCTGATGGCGCAGCGCTTTCATTTCTTCCAGACACATCGCCCGAATGTCCACTTCGCGCGCCGTGACGCCGAGGTGGCGCATCAGGGCGCGGGCGTTGTCGCGGGTGCGGTTGCTGGTGCCGAAACCGGGCATGGTGTAGGCGAGGATGCGCTCTCGCGGTACGGCGAGGGCGTCCATCGTCTTGCAGGCCACGAGCAGCGCCAGCGTCGAATCGAGACCGCCGGACACGCCAATGGCCGTGGCGGGCTTGCCGATGTGGTCGAGCCGTTTGGCCAGCCCCGCCACTTGCGTTTGAAAGATTTCCTCGCAGCGTTCGCGCAATTCATTGCCCTCCTTGGGCACGAACGGATGGGCGTCGTTGGGCCGGCGCAATTGGCCAGGCAGGTCGGTCGCGCCGAGGTCAAATGGAACGCGCTCGGAGTGGTCGCCGCCGGAGACGTAAAGCCGCGCGTCACCGAAGCTGTTGATGCGGATGCGGTCGGCGCGGAGGCGGTCGAGGTCCACGTCGGCGCTCAGGAGCACATCATCGCGTTGAAAGCGGGGCGATTCGGCCAGGAGCGAGCCGTTTTCGGCGATAAGACAATGGCCGCCGAACACCACGTCGGTGGTGGACTCCCAGACGCCGCAGGAGGCGTAGACGTAGGCGGCCATGCAGCGGCCGGACTGGCCCACGACCAGTTGACGGCGATACGCGGCCTTGCCGACGATCTCGTTGCTGGCGGACAGGTTGACAAGGACCGTGGCGCCGGCCAACGCTTGGCTCGAACTTGGTGGAATAGGCGTCCAGAGGTCCTCACAGATTTCGACGCCGACCGTCAGCCCTTCCGCTTCGGGGGCGGTGAATAGGCGGTTCGTGCCGAAGGGGACGATATTGCCGAAGAGGGAAACTTCGCGGCTACGGGCCGTGGCGGCCGCGGTGAACCATCGGCGCTCGTAAAACTCCTTGTAATTGGGGATGAACGATTTGGGGACAAGACCGAGTAATCGACCGCGGTGCAGCACAGCGGCGCAGTTAAAAACTTGATCGTTCACGGCCAATGGCAGGCCGACGAAGGCGACGCCTGAGAAGAGATTGGCCCCCGCGCGGAGGAGATGTTCGAGCGCGTCCAGCGCGCCGCGCTGAAGGGTGGAGTGCTGGAACAGGTCGGCGCAGGTGTAGCCGGTCAGAGACAGCTCAGGGAAGACGAGGACGGCAACGCCGTTGGCTTCGGCCTGACCCATGAGAGCGAGGATGCGCTCTGCGTTGAAGGCGCAGTCGGCCACGCGGAGCACCGGCGATGCGGCGGCGACGCGCAGGAAACCGTGAGGGAGCATGGCCGTCGTCCGTGGGTTGGGTGAAGCTGCCGCGGCTAAACGCCTCCAGCCGCGTCCCTCTTGTTATAGCAGCGTGTGTTAGACTCCATGGGGCGCCGCTATCGAAATGGCTCATTGCAGCGGAACTTCGTCTGCAAGACGGGGTTTAACCGGGATAGGTCGTGGCCGTGGCATTCGTCAGACGCAACACCGCTTTCGGGTGGGAGAGAGAAATATGAAGCACCGGATCGTTTCACCGCGCTGGCTCCTCTTAGCTGCGCTGATGGCGCTAGGTGGATTCAGCCTGGTTCACGCGGCCGACAAGAAAATTGACGCAAAGGACATATCCGTCGCGGAGAAGGCGAAGGTGGACAAGCCCGTCCTTCGTCCTTCGCCGACCGGCAAACTCGACGCCCCCGCTCTGGCCCGGAGCATCGACGCAGCCGTCGCGCAACGCCTCGCGGCCGAAAAGGTCAAGGCGTCGCCCCAGGCCGACGACGCCGAATTCCTGCGCCGCGTTTCTCTGGATCTTGCCGGTCACATTCCGTCCGCAGACAAAGCCGCCGCGTTCCTCGACAACAAAGATTCCGGCAAACGCGCGAAGCTCATTGATGAGCTGCTCGCCAGCGACGAATATGGCAAGCACATGGCCGACGTATGGAAAGATCTGCTCGTCAAACGCGACTCCGACAATCGCCTCGTCCCGTTTGACCCGCTAGTGGAGTGGCTGGCGAAGAACTTCAACGAAAACAAGCCCTGGGATCAGGTCGTCCGGGAGTTGCTAACAGCCGAGGGGCAGCAGGATGAGAACGGGGCGGTCGTCTATTTTCTGGCCAACGGCACCGTGGACAAGATGACCGACACCACGACCAAGGTGTTCCTCGGCGTCCAACTGCAATGCGCTCAGTGTCACAACCATCCGTTCACGGACTGGAAGCAGACCGAATACTGGGGCATGGCCGACTTCTTCTTGAAGGTTAGGATCACCGGGCCGCGCAATCCCTTAAAGCAGGAGGGCGTACCGGGCATTGCCGAAGGCCCCGGCCCCAAGGCCCGCAAGATGCCGCTTCCCGACTCGATGAAGAAAGTGCCGGCCAAGTTCCTCGGTGGATCGGAAGTAAAGCTTGACGGCAAGGAAAAGGTCCGGCCGATGCTGGCTCAGTGGATGACGGCCGCCGATAACCCGTACTTCAGCAAGGCGATGGTCAACCGCGCCTGGTTTCAGCTATTCGGCCGGGGCTTGGTGAATCCCGTGGACGACATGAACGAGGCCAACGCGGCCTCGCATCCGCAGCTGCTGGTGGACCTCGCCGACCAGTTGGCTTCGAGCGGCTTCGATCTGAAGCAGCTTTACCGCGCCTTGTGCAACAGCGAGGCTTACCAGCGGACCAGCAAGCCCGGCGCCGGCAACGCCGACGCCGACCCGTCGTTGTTTGCGCGGGTTGCGGTGAAGGTGATGACGCCGGAGCAACAGTTTGACTCGCTGTTCCAGGTGCTGGCGCCAGGTAAAGATTCGCGCACTTTCAAGTTCGGCAATGGCGATAAAACGCAGATACCGAAAGGCGCCAAGTATCTGAACTTTAACCCGCGTTCGCTCTTCGTGGTGTTCTTCCAGGCGGAGGACGCCACGGACCCGACCGAGTTTCAGGAAGGCATCCCGCAGGCGTTGCGGTTGATGAACGCCCCCGGACTGAACAACGCCGTCGTCCTTAACGGCGTGATCCGGGCCGGCAAGACACCCGAACAGATTATCGACCATTTGTATCTGGCCACACTCTCACGCCGGCCGACAGGCAAGGAACAGCAACGCATGGGCGCCTACCTCGCCAAACACAAGAACGAGGCCCACGAGGGTTACGCCGATGTGTTGTGGGTGTTGATGAATTGCAGCGAGTTTGTGATGAATCATTAACTAAATCACTCTCGTTTAGCCGCGACCCGAAGG
>DHJA01000139.1:30421-37189 GCA_002404095.1 Planctomycetaceae bacterium UBA4732
CCTTCGGGTCGCGGCTAAACGGCATCCGATCGCACGAAAGGATCTTTCCCATGACCCCCATGAACTTTCTGAGCGGCCTATCGCGGCGCGACTTCATGAAGCTGTCGGCGGCCGGCGTCGGCGGCGCGGCGATGTCCGGCTGGTTGAGCGTGTTGGCGGCGCGGGCGGCGTCGTCCGGCGCCAAGCACAAGGCCTGCATCCTCCTGTGGATGGACGGCGGCCCCAGCCACAAAGACACTTTCGACCTCAAACCCGGCACCACAGACGCCGGCGAGTTCAAGCCCATCCAGACGGCCGCGCCCGGCGTCGAAATCAGCGAAAACTTCCCGCAGTTCGCCAGACTGACCAATGACGCCGCCATTATTCGCGGCATGTCCACCAGCGAAGGCGCCCACGGCCGCGCTCGCTATTACATGCACACCGGCTACAAGGAAGGCTCAGGCGGCCTTGTTTACCCCAGCATCGGTTCCACCGTGTCCCAAGAGCTGGGCAAGGAAAACTTCCCGCTGCCGAACTTCGTGGCCGTCAACGGCCGCAGCTACGGCTCCGGCTATCTCGGGCCGAAGCACCAGCCGTTGTTCGTTCAAGATCCCACCAAGGGCGTCGAGAACCTCAAGCCGTTGGTCAAGGACGGCGAGTTCAACGACCGCGTCGGCTTGTTGGATGAAATGGAGCAAGCCTTTTACCACGACTACAAAGTCGGCGCCGGCACAGCCCATGCCACGACCTATCGCCGCGCCGTGCAGATGATGAAGTCGAAAGAGGCCAAGGCGTTCGACCTGTCCGACGAGCCGCCCAAGGTCAAAGAGGCCTACGGCGCCAACAAATTCGGCGAAGGCTGCCTGCTGGCCAGGCGGCTAGTGGAGACGGGCGTCCCCTTCGTGGAAGTCACGCTCGGCGGTTGGGACACCCATAAGGACAATTTCAACCGCGTCAAGAAACTATCCAGCGAACTCGACCCGGCGATGTCGGCCCTGGTAGCAGACTTGAAACAGCGCGGAATGCTCAACGACACGCTGATTGTCTGGATGGGCGAGTTCGGCCGGACGCCGAAGATCACCGACGGCGGCGGCACGCCCGGCCGTAACCACTATCCGCGGGCCTGGTCCACGCTGATGGTCGGCGGCGGCGTCAAGGGCGGACAAGTGATCGGCAAAACCGACGCCGAGGGCGCCGAGGTGAAAGACCGGCCGGTTTCGGCTCTGGACTTCCTCGCCAGCGTCTGCAAGGTTGTTGGGATCGACTACACCAAGGTCAACAACACGCCGATCGGCCGGCCGGTTCGCATCGTGGAGAAGGCGGGGGCGCCGATTAAGGAACTGTTTGCGTAAGAATCTGGTGTTACGAGCCGCGACCGTTAGGGAGCGATTTTGGGATGCGGGACGCCCCCGCTCCCTAACGGTCGCGGCTCGTACCATCCCTTGGGCGGCCCATGTTTTTCCAGATCGTAATCGCCGGCGCGTCCTGGGCCGCGCCGTAATTGGCGACCACTATGTCCATGCGGCCGGTCCCATACAAGTCGCCGGCCGCGCAAGTGACGTGATCGCAAGTGGTGGTTTCCAGCGTGTGGCGGTCGAAGCGTCCGGACGCCGTCTGTTGCAGGACGATAAATGCGTCCGGTTTTAGCTCCTTTCGCTCCGGAAACCCTTCCTCGGGAAGGAAGCAGACGGCCGCCACGTCCATTCGGCCGTCGCCGCAGAGGTCGGCGGCGACGGCGCGGTGGACGCCGTACATCGGCGCCAGCGGATGATGGGTCCAGGGAAACTTGCCCTTACCGGGGTTCTCCAACCACTGAATGCTGTGATACGGCTTCAAGAGATAAGGTTTATCCAAAACGTCGCCGTTGGTGTACAACACATCGGACAGGCCGTCGCCGTTGAAGTCCACAACCTCAATGCCGCTGCTGCCGTAGGCCGGATGCGGAGCGGTGTAGATGGTTTTCTTGTCGAAATGGCCTTTGCCGTCGTTGAGAAAGGCGACGACGGTTTCGTATTCCTGACTAATGAGAGCGATGAAGTCCTTACGGCCGTCGCCGTGCAGGTCGCAGACGGGGACGTGGATGGTGCCGTGGCGGTCGTCCAGAATGCGCGACTCGAACTTCGGATGGTCGCGGTCGGCGGACTGGTTTTCCAGGTAGCGGATCTCGCCGGCCCGTTGCCATCCGAAGACGCCGACGACGAGGTCCAGTTTGCCGACGCCGCGGAAGTCGGCCGCTTCCACGTCGGCGACGCGGCCCACATCCTTGAGCAGCGTGAAGGGGGTGAAAGTCCCGTCGCGTTCGCCGCGCAACCAGACGACGCGGCCGACGCGGCGGTCGGTCGGCGGAAAGCTGCCCAGATCGGCGACGAGAATGTCCTTGATGCCGTCGCCGTCGAGATCGACCACTTGGGTATGCGCCGGGTGGCCGCCCAGCTCGGGATGGCCCGCGGTGTGGAGGTTGGCCAGTATCTTCCATTCGGGCTTGGATGCGTAAGGCTGCAAGACCATTACCTGGCCGTGCGCCATGTCGGTGGCCAAGACGTCCAGCTGGCGGTCGTCGTACAAATGAACGAGGTTGATGTTGGAGATGACGGGCTTCTCCAGGCCGGGCGGTCCCGGAAAGAAGGTCGGCTCGAACCGCACCGGCAGAGGCGTGGAGGCGCGTTCGATGTCCGCCGCGCGGGCAGCTCCGCCGGGGCGCGGTCCTGGAAGTAGTTCACAACGGCGTCGATGGGCGGCGCGTGCAGCGGTGGGGAGTACAGCTCGAAGAAGCCATAGCCCTGTTCGACTTCATACTTCCAGGCGGAGCGCGGGAACGTCTCTGGCGGCGGAAAGGCGTGGCAGTGGCCGCAGAACTCGTGGACGTGGGCGTCGATGTCCTTGTCCGGCGCGGAAACGACCGGCGCGGCCGAAGGTTCAGCAGTCGGTTTGTAGAAGAAGAGGCGGGCGCCGGCCGCGACGACCAGACCGCCGCCTGCCAGCGCGAGCAGCCACAGCGCTATTTTCGCGGAGCGGGCCGGTACGTCGTTCATCAAACACCTCGAACGATCCTATAAGTCCTATAAGACTTATAAGTCCTATAAGTCTTATGGGACTTCCCGGAACAGCTTCCTAGTCGCGGCCAGCGCGGACGCGCTTCAAATAAGCAAGAACGAGCGGCCGGCTCGGACAGCCCGCTCCCGCCAGCATAGCAGATCGGGAAAGACTCAGGCTTTCTGCCAGGCGGCGTTCGCCGTCCGTCGGCGCTCCGCGTTCCAGGTCCAACAATCCTCTCAGGGCCAGCACGTCCGCCTGCTCGACCTGGAGAAGAACCCGCCGTGATTGCATCTCCAAATTCTCTTTCAGGAAAAGCGGCGAGGTAAACTGCGACCGCTGGGCCAGCGCCCCGATCTCAGAAGTCATTAGCAGCTGAGACTCCAGGCGGCCCCTTCCCACCTCAGCGTTGAGCCGTTCGCCGATTTCCTCCAGCGCGGCGTCGGCCGGATCATAATCGCCGGACGCGGCCGCTTGGCAGGTCAACAGCCATTCGTAAGCGGGGAAGATGTAAGCCGGCGTCGGGTCCGCCGAGTTGATGCGCGGCACGATGAACGTCGTCAGCTTCCGCTTATTGGCCTTCATGTCTCCGTCGGTTAACATTCCCCGCGCCTCCTCGGCCCGCCCTAACATGAGCAATAGCTCCAGTTCCAGCCGGGCCCCAAGGGAGCCGAACAGCTCCACACGCGACCGCAATAGTACGTCTTCCAGCGCCTGGCGGGCCAGGCCGTAGCGCAGCGCCAACTCGGCCTTGGCCAGCGGATTGTCCCTCAGCGGTTGGGAATCAATCACAAACTTGTCTTGGGCGTCCTGAACTTGCTTTTCCATCTCCCGGACCCGTCGCGCCATTTCGTCCAGCCGGCGTGTGAAGGCGTCCGCGTCTTCCCCGGCGCGTCGTCCGGCTCCGCGGCTTATGCGCAGCTCGGCGCGGCGGTGGTCGAGGGCCGCGTCGTAATACTGGCGTTCGGCCAGCAGGATCGCTAGATTTTGATGGGCCGCTTCCAGGTCGGGGTTGAGGATCAGGGCCTGGCGGAGGGCGGTGACGATCTGGACGTGCCGCAGCATGACGAGCGGCGACAAGGAGGCGCCATGAGAATGTTCGACCGTCTCATTTCGCAGGGTCAGGTACGCCTGGGCGAGCCGGAGATAGGCGTTGGCGTCGTCCGGATTGGCGGCGGCGGCGCGGCGCGCGGCGCGCACGGCGAGCAGCGGCAGCTCGGGCGGTTTGTCGTTGATCTCCGCCAGCCTCTCGTCCAGGGCGCCGAGTCGGAAGGCGACGGCCGCAGGCGGTCCTAACGGCCCGGCCGACGCCTCCACGTTAGCCGGCAGCCCGCCAAACGCCGCCGCGGCAGTGGTGTAATAACGATCCACGCTTTCCCGCCGTCGCCCCTCTTCTTTGTCCTCGAACAAGCGCAGGTAGACGCTGGCGGCTGCCGACTCCCAGGCGATTTCCTGCGGCTTGCCGAAGGGCGTCTTCCAGTCCGGTTCATGGGGATCGCGCCCCGGCCCTTGTCCGGGCGCCGCCGGCGCTCTCTCCTCATCGTCCTCCGAAGCGCCGAATGCCGCGCGGCGCGTGTCGAAGCGCAGATCCGCGAACGAATCGCCGTGAGCTTTGCCGCGGGTTGCATTCCAGCCGAAGATTACGGCCTGCCCATCGACGGCCAGCAGGGTCCATTCCTCGGTATTCCGATAAAGTCCGCTGGCGACGGTTAGGAGACTCTTCGGATCAGGGTCGTATAGAACGACGAGCGCGACGTGCTGCCTGTTAAAGATTGATTCCATCATAGTTTCGCCAGTTCTGCCCGTGTACAACGAGGGGTCCAGTTCCCGGCAGACCGCGGCGTACTCGTCCCCCGTCCGCCCAAATAGAGAGAATCGAGAGTCGATATATGACTTTTCCCCAGGACAGAACCAGGCCCCATAGCAAGCCACGTCCGGATGAAAGGGGAAGGTGCGTTCGTCGGGGCGAAGTAGACCCCGCGCACGCCAGACGCGCAGGCTCTCGGCGGCTCGCCGCAGCGACGGATCGGCCTCCACGTCCCAGGCGACTTGACGCGCCTTCTGGTGAAAGCCTTGCAGCCAGCCGGGCACGGCCAACGCGATCAGGGCCAAGAGAAACGCCAGGCACGCCGTTCGCAGTGCGAACACCACCGCCGGGCGCGGCTGGGCCTTTATCCCCTGCATATTGAGGGCGGCGACGGGGCCGGCGACCACGGCGAAGAACGGGATCAGGCGGACTTGCCACGCGCCTAACAGGGCGAAAAATCCCCAAACAAGGACGCGCCAGTCGCGCAAAGCGGAGCGATTGAACACAAAAGACGCTATTCCGACGGCGACAAGGGCGAAATACGCCAGTCCCGCGACGTTCGCCCCAGCGGAGGAACGGAAGGCGCCGTCGAACTGCCAGGGCGAAGCGGACAGGTGATGAAAACGAGCGTCTTGAAGCAGACCGCCGTAGAAAAACGCGGGGAACAGATCGGCCGGCAAGGCGAACGCATGGAAATGGTGAGGGCCGCACAGGCAGGTCAACAGGCCGGCGAAGAACAACCAGCCGGGCGTCGGCCGCCCGCCCGGCGGCCGCATCCGGTCGCCGATCCAGAATAGGCCGACCAGCGCCGGGCCGAGAAGGAACCATTCATCCAGGTTCACCCATAAGGCGAAAAGGGGAAGCAGCAACAGCCGGGCGTCCACCTCGCGTCCGAAAAGGCGCGGCCTCCACGCCGTCGGTTGGGGCGCGGCGCGACAGCGCCAGAGAAGGCAGAGCGTCAGACCAAGTAGGATTATGGAGATGCAAATAGGCTGTAATAACAAGCGCGGACTCATAACCAGTATGGCCAGAGCGGTGCAGAAGGCCGGCGCCCAGCCCGATTTGCCGGGTTGGCGAATGAGCAGCAGCAACCCGGCCAGCAAGGCGATCAGCGCAGCCTTGAGGACGACGAGCGCGGGACCGCCGGCCGCGTTGAACAACTGGTACAGGCCAAGATCGTATAGCCAGGAAGGGTTCGCCCAATAAACGCCGTTCGTGGTGTAGGAAAACGGGTCGGTTCCGAACGAATACACACCTTTGGCCAAAAGGCGCCCCGTCGCCAGGTGCAGCCACACATCGGCGTTGCGAGCGACGAAGGACGAAACCAGGAAGGCCAAGGTGAGAACCAGACTGGCTAAGAGGCATTCCGATGTCAGCGCCCACCGACCTTGTGACCGTCCCTGCTCGGGAGGTGCGGGCTGCGGCGAGGCTGGCCCGGCCGCACCAGTCGCGTTTTCCTGGGCCGGATTTATCGACTCGGGATGGACCAATATCGTCATGGAGAAATGATCCCGGACGATGGGACGTGACGGAGCGGCGGCAGGTAGGCAATCCGTGACGCTCACCCGCGCAGGAGATCGAGCCGCGCAGTGGCCGCCAGGATTTGCCCTTTGGCCGAGGCGGCGGCCTGCGTCGCCTCTTTGCAATGCTCCCCGCTCGTGAATGCCTTTTGTAACCGTTCTGCAAGCTCGCGGACTCGGTTAATCGCCGTGGCGCCGTCTCGCTGCGTGAAGCCCGGCCGTCCGAGGGTGAAGCCGCGTAGGAATGCACAGGCGGCGTCCATGTCTCTCTTCAAGCCGTCAAACGACTCTTTCACGCTACACCTTTTCTCAATATTGGATGTCTTCATTCTAGGAAAATAGTTGTTGGGGAACAAGCCCCGCGCCGCCGTTGACGGCGGGGCGGTCTCCATTGGGCAAATGGGTACTGAGAGCCTGTGCGAAAAGGGC
>DHJA01000139.1:37350-38507 GCA_002404095.1 Planctomycetaceae bacterium UBA4732
CCTTTTCGCACAGGCTCTGAGGCACATTTTGGTGAAAATCCTAGCAACCGTTCCGTCCGGTAGGTAACCTTAACGGTGGCGTCGAAGCCGATGCCCTGTATGGCATTCATCCGGGAAAGACCGGTTTGTAGACTGCCGTTTCCCTCGCGGATTCTTCGAGAAAGGATCGGTCCATGCACAAATTTTCCCCCCACGCCCTGCTCGCGGTCGTCCTCCTCGTCCCATTTTCGGTCGATCCAATCCAGGCGGAGAAGCCTGCTCTCCCGGAAGTCGCGGAACAGCACCATCTCTACGTGGCGGCGCCGGGCATTCGCAACGACCTCCAGTACGGCGGCGCCGGCATCCTCATCTTCGACATCGACCACGGCCACAAGTTCGTCCGACGGTTCGAGACGCCGGCCAGTCGGGAAACGAAGCCCGACAACATTAAGGGCGTCTGCGCCAACGCCGGCACGAAGAAGCTGTACTTCACGACGACCAAAAAGCTCTACTGCATTGATCTGCAAACCGAGCAAGCCTTGTGGGAAAAACCGCTGCCGGGCGGCTGCGACCGAATGGCGATGACGCCGGACGGCAAAACACTCTACGTACCCTCGCTAGAGGGACCGACCTGGAACGTCGTGGACGCGACTTCCGGCGACGTCTTGACCGCTATCGAGACGAACAGCGGGGCGCACAACACGGTCTGCGGCATAGACGGCAAACGGATGTATTTGGCCGGCCTGAAGTCGCCGATGCTCCGCGTCGCTGACACGGCGACCCACAAGGTTGTCCGGGAAATCGGGCCGTTTAGCGGGTCGATCCGCCCTTTCACGGTCAACGCGGCGCAGACGCGGTGTTTCGTCACCGTCAACGACTTGCTCGGGTTCGAGATCGGCGACCTGACGACCGGCAAGGTGTTGGCCCGCGTCGAAGTCACAGGCTTCAAGAAGGGTCCAGTCGCCCGGCACGGCTGTCCCAGTCACGGCATCGGCCTGACGCCCGATGAAAAGGAGATTTGGGTGTGCGACGCGGCCAACCGCCGCCTGCACGTCTTCGACGCCACGGCAACGCCTCCTCGACAGGTCGCCGCGGTGAAGCTGCGCGAGGAGCCAGGGTGGGTCACGTTCAGCCTTGACGGGCGTTATGCGTACCCGTCCACCGGCGACGTGATCGAC
>DHJA01000139.1:38661-52847 GCA_002404095.1 Planctomycetaceae bacterium UBA4732
GGTCTACAGGCCGAAGCCCGGTAAACCGGGCTGTGAGGCAATTCCAGCCCCGTTCACGGGGCTTTGGCCTGTAGACCCGCGTTTGAACGCGGGGCGGTCGTGCCGAACGCGCCCAACATCGAGAGGCACACCCAACAGCAGGATCCCCCGCTTGATTGGCATTGCCCGCTTTTCACGGCGCCGTTATAGCCTTGGCCGCGCCTCTCGTTCTATCGCACTCGTGGCACCGCGGGAATCAGTATGAATACGTCAAAAAAGATCGTCATACTGCTAATTGCGGCGCTTGTCCTTTCTTGCCCCGTCGCATGGTCCGCGGAGCCGGTGTGCGGCGCCAAATCCGGCGTCGTATTTGTCGTCGGCGGGGTTGGCGGCGTCGATCCGTTGCAGTCGTGGGCGCAGGTAACACTGCCGCTGGCCGGCGTACCACACGAAGTCCGCGTTTTCGAGTGGACGCACAGTAAATTTCGCTATCTGCGCGATTTACAGGACACGCGCTACCTGAAGGAAAAGGCGGCCGACTTGGCCGCCCAAGTGATGGCGGTCAAGGCGGAGGATGCGTCGCGGCCGGTATTCCTGATGGGCCACAGTGCCGGCGCCGCCCTGGTGCTGGAAGCCGCCGGCGAACTGCCGCCGGGTACGCTTGACCGCCTCATTGTGCTATCCGCCGCAGTGTCGCCGGAGTACGACTTGCGACCAGCGCTGCGGGCCACGCGCGGCGAAGTCGTCTCCTTTAACTCTCCTCTGGATCGCTTTATGCTCAGTTTTGGCACTAGCTTTTTCGGCACCGTGGATCGTTACTATGTGAACGCCGCAGGCATGGAGGGCTTCAAGGCGCCCGACGACTTAGATGAAGATGGCAGACGCCTCTACAGCCGATTGGTGCAATCGGCATGGTCGGCGGACATGCTTTTTGAGCGCGGCTGCCTACACAACAGCACCTGTATGCCGCTATTCCTGGGCCGACAGGTGACGCCGTGGCTGACCCGCCCGCTGGACTGCAACCCATCTGCGCAGCTTCCAGTTCTCCTCCCCTGACGCCCAGGAGAGGAGATAAAACCTCTACTTACTTTTCCGATGGCGCCCCCACGATAATTCCGCTGACTGTCGGCGGTTCCACGAAGTCGGCACTCTTGGCGGCGACTTCCGCGACCGTCATCTGGCCGTCCTGCAACCAGAGCCGATACACAACCTCAACGGGTTTCTTCTCCGTGGCGTCGGCCACGAAATACGAGCCGAGACGACCGTAATCGCGTTCGCTATAGCGCGCCTCCTTGGGATTTTCCGGTCGATCCAGATAGGCCGCGGTGTAGCGCTTGGCGTCCAGCACGAAACTCATGGCGTTCCACGGCAGGTTGACTGGACCTTGTTTCGTCTTGGGATCCCAATTGCGCGTCTCGTCTGGCTTGCCAACGCCGTCGGGGCGTATGTAAATCGTTTGCACCTTATTTTTGTCCTCGGCGACTCCCTGATCGGCGCGGAAATGGAAGCCGGAGTGCTGCGGATCGCCGTCGAGGTGGACCATGCCCCTCACCGGCCGCAGCCGTGACGCGAACTCGACGAGCCGGCCTCCGGGTACGGCGTAAACCGTCAATTCCCGCTCCTCATGGGCGAAGATTTCCTTTTCCTCGCCGTGCCACGCAATCAGCACGCGCTGCCTGCCTAGCACCGGACCCGCTTCCGTTTCCAGAAACTTCTCATGTTGCTGCGACGCCTTGGGACAGTGCCAGATGTCGGTCTTCTTGCCGTCGTCGTAAGTCACTTCGCGGAAGCCGTAAAAAAGACCTCGATGATGCGTATATAGACCACCCGGCCCTTTCGTAACGCGCTTGCCGTCCAGGTCAAAAAGGTGGTGATATACCTTGAAAGTCTCCTCGCGCTTTGCCTTGGTAGATTCGTCGAGCGGGTGGTCCATGTAGCGCAAGGCCGGCACATCCTTGTAGCGCAGTTCGGTGGAATCGCCGGGCGTGTCGCGCCAGCTGAAAACATCCGGCGATGCGACTTCAGGCTTATCGGAGTCGAGAACGGATGTGAACTTCAGCGACTCGCCTGCCTTGAGGGACGGCAGGATGAAATGCACCTCACGCGCCGCCTGGCCGTCGGGCGCGTCGGTCTTTTTGGCGAGCAGCGCCGGCCCGGTCAGTTGCGCGACGATCGGCCGGCCCTTGTCGTTGTTGAGCGTGATCGTTTTGATTTTTGCGAACGAGGAAGGGAGGAGGATGGAGGCGGATACGGGCGTCGCAACCCGATCGTGTTTGCCGGCCGCGATGGTCAAGTTAAGCGTCGTAGTCGCGGCCGAGGACGACAAGGCCAGCATGGGGAACAGCAACAGGGCGCCGCACGAAAATCGTCGCATGAAATAGACCTCAAAAGGATGTTACAAGAATTAAAGGGAAGCCAGGAACATTCGCACGGCCTCGTTAAAGCGCTCCGGCTGCTCCAAGTTGGAGTAGTGCCCGGCGTTTTCGAGGACGACGAGCCGCGCGCCGCGGATGTTGGCGGTCAGCTTTTCGGCGACGGCCGGTGGCGTCAACGCGTCCTCGCGGCCCACTATCACCAGGGTCGGCACGGTGATCTCTTTGAGCATAGGTGTGGCGTCGGGCCGGTCGCGCAGCGCCTTGAGGGCGCCGACGATTCCCGCTGGCGCTTGGAGCGAAGCGATGCGCTGTACCGCCCCGACCACCTCTGGCCGTTTCGTCCTAGTGTTGGCGCACAAGGCGACCGGCATCATCCGGTCGATGACAGCCGGCGACGGGTTCTTCGAGGCGAATTCGATCATTTTGTCGCGATTGGCCGCGGCCGCCGCGTCGTCCGCCCCGGCCTGCGTGTCGGCGAGCACCAATGCCCGAAGCCGTGAAGCGTGCCGACGCGCGAAGGCCAGCGCGACGTAGCCGCCCATTGACAAACCGCCCACCACGACCGGCGCCTGGATTTTCAACTCGTCCAGCAGCGCCACGGCGTCGTCGGCCATCTGATCCACGGACGGGGCGCCGGTGAATCCCGGCGAACTGCCGAAGCCGCGCAGGTCGGGTGCGACGACGCGGCAATCGTTTCGCAGCGCCTCGATCTGCTGCCGCCACATGGCCGACGATAGGGGGAAAGCGTGCAAAAGCAGCACGAGCGGTCCCTTGCCGGCTTCGAGAAACGTGACGCCGCTAGCCAAGGTTTGGCCCCTATTGTCGTCCTCGAATGTGAGGCCGCCCGCGGAGTTCTCGATTTCCGCCATGTTCTCTCTCCTGAAGTTGAGGCTGTCAAATCCATTGTATAACCGACGAGCCTCTGTCAAAGTGGAGCCATGCACGATACCCTACCCGACGCCCCGATCCTCTTCAAGGACTATACCGCCGCCGGGTTATATGCGCGCCTCGCCCCTCTGGGCGTGAGTGCGCGACTTGTACGCCGGTTGCAAGCCGCCGTGTTGCAGCGCGGCGCGTTGGAAGCGCCGGCGACTATGCCGGAAACCTCGCCGCGCTTGCTGGAGCGCGTCCGCCAAGCCACGCGCGTGCCGCGTCTGACGCTGCTGGAAAAGCGAACGTCGCCCACTGATGGTTTTACCAAATATCTCTTCCAGGGCGACGGACCCGAACCATTCGAGACGGTGCGCATCCCGTTGCTGCATCGGCCGGGCGACGAAAAGTACGTGGTCTGCGTCAGCTCGCAAGTCGGTTGTGCATTGGGCTGCGTCTTCTGCGCGACGGGCCGCATGGGATTCAAGCGCAACCTTGCCGCATGGGAAGTCGTCGATCAGGTAATGCAGGTGCGCGACGATTCGCCGCATCCGGTGCGCGGCGTCGTTTTTATGGGCATGGGCGAGCCGTTTTTGAATTACGACCGTGTAATGTCGGCAGCCGAAATTCTATCGGAACCGTGCGGCGGGGCCATCAACGCCCGCGCAATCACGATATCCACGGTAGGAATTGTCCCAATGATCCGCCGTTTCACGGCCGAACGCCGACCACACCGACTAGTGATATCGCTGACTTCAGCCGATCCACAGCGGCGCCGCGAATTGTTGCCCGTGGAAGCGATCCATCCATTGCCGGAACTGATGGCGGCGGTGCGCGAATACCACGAAGCGATGGGCGAACGAGTGACGTTGGCGTGGACTCTTTTGGCTGGCGTCAACACAGGGCCGGACGAGGCTCGGCGGCTGGCGGAGTTGACGGCCGGAATGCCGGTGCGCCTCGACTTGATCGACGTGAACGACGCGACAGGGCAATTTTTGCCGCCGTCGGATGCGGAGCGACAGACGTTCCGCGATGCGCTTACGGTGGAATTAGGGATGCCGGTGGTGCGCCGTTACAGCGGCGGTAAGGACGTGGAGGGCGGCTGCGGTATGTTGGCGGGACGACGTGGTTAGGACGATTTCTTGCGACGACCGTTCGCTTTGCGGCTAGGAGGCGGTGGAAGGCGGCCGAACACGCTTCGCAACGGCAGCCGAAAGCCGGGCAGCACATCGCCGCCGTCGAGCGCTTGGTCCTCGGTGACAATCGCGCGTTGATCCGGCGATGTGTAGACCTCGACCGTCCGTGTCTTGAGATTGACGTACCAAACAAGGCGGACGCCAGCGAAGAAGTAATCTTTGAGCTTTCGCTCCATTTCTTGTTTCGTGTTGCCCTCGCTGAGAACTTCGACGGCCAAGTCGGGAGCGAGGTCTGGAATGGCCTGCGCAGGAATCACTCTTCCTGGCAATCGATCAAAAGAAATGAACGCCACATCCGGGATGCGCACCAGGCCCGGCATCAGCCGCACTGTACCGTCGGCCCCTGCGACAAGCCCGAGATCGTGTTCTTCAGCGAAGTTCCCAACGTGACGGCTGATTCCCACTGCTACACACGATTCCGGCATTCCCATGACCTTCTCCACCAGCACGCCGTCCACCAACTCATACAGCTTGTCCTCGTGTTCGTTTATCTCGGTGACATGACGCTCCGTTGCCGTGCCGGGCTGGGGGTCCACGCGAATGCGCTCAGGTGCGATGCCGCCGAAGTGCTTCAACAGATCGCCCATGCTCCATGTCCGTGGAAGGATCGTTTTTGAACGGGCCATACGCGCATCCTTTTTGTTCCGACCGGGCGGCTCAATTATTCCCGCACCCTTCACGCGAAACAAGTGCAACCCCCGCGCACCTCACTCCAATCTTGGTCTTCATCTGTGTTTATCTGTGTTCATCTGTGGCCATTTTCTTTGGAGAAGCCCTCAAAAGTCGCCACAAAACCCAACCGATCCATCCGCCCAGCGGAATGAAGTACAACCACGTCAGCGTCTGCGAGGCTGGCGGCGATGCGTCGGGAGGCGCCTCGTCTCCATGACGCAGGATCAGGAACTTGGGCGGCAGGCCGCGGGTCATCGCATCGGCCAACCGGTCGCTCGGCTTCATGTCGTACAGGATGTCGCCGAGGAGCAGATTGATGTAATGACACGGTTTGCGGATCACCATCAGACGCTCCACGTTCTCCGGCAGGTTCTCGGGCCGCAGTTCGTTGGTATACGCACTGCACGCCTCCATAAACACCAGGCTGAAGTGCATTCCGTGATCGCGGCCGGCGTCGGCCAGCGCCCGCACGTACTCCGTCTTGGTGATGCCGAGGCTGCCGGACCATTCGGGCAACGTCTCGCCGACGGGTTGGCCGGCGGTCATGCGGAGGACTTCCTCCCGGTTCGTTTTCTCGGCGCGAATGGCGAGCCGCGGCGTGAGCGCCTTCGAGGCATTGCCGTGACTGCCGGTCATCAGGATGAAGCGATGGCCGACCGGCGGGAACTCCTTGGCGGCGAATGCCAAAGCCGCGTACAGCGTTTCCGGCTTGGAGAGGGGGTTCGCGGCGAGGATGTAATTCGGGTCGGCCGGGTCGGAAAGGGAACTTCCCGGAGGTCGCTGTCGCTCCGGATGATCTGGCACAGACCCCGTCGGGCCAATCGGTTGGTCAACACGATGGCCTGGGGGCCGTCCTTCATGCGCGCGAGTTCGCCGGAGAGGGAATCGATCTCGACCTCCACGGCGGCCTGGAACGCGCGGCGATCTTTCTCCAGTTGACTGGCGATGAGGGCGTGTTTGGGGTTGTCGCCGCTCCGGAGCCAACCGATCAAGGTATCGTAGTTTTTGGCTTCCCGCCCCTCCGGCGACGTCTCGTTGGCGTAATAGATGAGGACGTCCGCGGGGTCTGCCCGAAGGCGGTTCGTGGGCGCGAGAGCGAGAAACGCCAAAACCCAAGCGGCGCGCCAACGAAGGCTTGCAGCTTGGGTTTGTTGACTTCGTGACACCGAAGCGAGCCTCTATCGATTCAGATTGTCGCTGCCCAGAGCGTCGTTCTTGGCGCTATTTTCTGGCTCCTTGGCGAGAGCGTCGTTCTTGGCTTCTATCTCTGGAGTCTTGTTGTCGATGCCAGCAACGGCGACTGGGCGGGCCGCCATGTAGTTGGTGACGCCGTAACCAGCGAATCCGAAGGCCAGTACACCGAAGACGGCGGTGAAGAGTTTGGTCTTCATGAAAGGGATTCCTTTGATCGGGAAATCTGTCACGATGAATGCTCGCGCAATTTCATGCTTCTTAATATCGTCAAACGGGCGCGGAATGTCAAGAAGGAAAAAATCAAAATGCGTAAGCCTCTGGAATTAGGCGGCTGGTGGGTCGTCACTGGATCGTTTAACCCGTAGCCGTAGGCGAGGCCGGCGGCGTGCGGACGGACGCTGGCCTCGCCTACGGCTACGGGTTAAACGAAAGAAGAATAAGCCGTGACGAACCAATAGGTTCTGGCGTCTAGTGTAGGGCGCCCGCGGAGCGGGCGCGCCACCATCTCCCTCACACTATGGTTTAGGATGATTTTTTCCGGCGGCCGCTCGCTATCCGGCTAGGCAGCGGCGTAATGAGATCGAACACGCTTCGCAGCAGCAGTCGAAAGCCGGGCAGCACATCGCCGCCGTCGAGCCATTGATTCTCGGTAATCGTCACGCCCTGATCCGGCGAAGTGTAGACCTCGGCCGTCCGCGCCTTGAGATTGACGTACCAAACAAGGCGGACGCCGGCGAAGAAGTAATCCTTGAGCTTTCGCTCCATCTCTTGCTTCGTGTTACCCTCGCTGAGAACTTCGACGGCCACATCGGGTGCAAGGTCCGGTATGGCCTGCGTCGGCATCATTCTTCCTGGCAATCGTTCAAAGGAAATGTATGCCACATCCGGGATGCGTACTAAGCCCGGCATGAGCCGCAGTGTGCCGTCAGCTCCTAGCACAACGCCGAGCTTGCGTTTCTTAACGAAGCTTCCTAGTTCACGCACGATTTCCGCCGCCACATACGATTCCGGGGCGCCCATGACCTTCTCCACAAGTACGCCATCCACCAGTTCATACAGCTTGTCCTCGTGATCGTTCAACTCGGTAACATGGTGTTCCTTCGCCGTGCCAGGTGTAGGGTTAAGGCGAATGCGCTCAGGCGCGATGCCGCCGAAGTGCTTCAACAGATCGCCCATGCTCCAAGTGGGAGGAAAGCTTGTTTCCAGGCGGGCCATATGCGCATCCTTCTTTATTCAGACGGGGCGGCTCAATTATTCCCGCGACGCTTCCTTAGAACAAGAGCAACCCGCCGCGCCCTCACTCCAACGGCGGCGCCGGTTGGCCCGGCAGCGACACCGGCGCCGCCGTCGCCTTGCCGCCCATCACCAGCGTGAACGGTTCACTCGTGCCGATCACCGTCGGCAGCGCGAAAAACTCGCCGTAAGCGAAGCCGCAACGGCCGCCCATCGAGATGTTGTTGCCGCTGACGAAATGGCGCACTTTAGCGATACGCGATTCATCAAATTGCGAAGAATAGCAGCGAATCGCCTCCATCTTCTGCTCGAACGTCGAAGTCACGTCCACCACGAAACTGCCGTGCCACTGGCGCACTTCGGCCTCGAACGGAAACGGTGCGTAGAGGAGATGCGGCACACGATATGGCACCGTGCCTTCAAAGCGGTCGTCCCACTTGGTGAGCTGGGAATAGAACCGGGCCGCTTCGACGAGGAGGTGCCCCTGATGATGGTCAGGGGAAGCGGCGGGAGTACGGCCGGCCGTGCAGATCACGATAGTCGGCGTGAGGCGGCGAAACCACGTCGCCAGAATGTACCGATTCGCCGGTGAATCCATCAGCTCGCGGTTGGGTAAGCCGACGTTGCAACGGAACGGCACTCCCAGCACTTGGCGCGCGGCTTCCGATTCGCGGGCGCGGATTTCGAGCGAGCCGCGCGGCGTAGGTTCGCCGGTGGTCAGGTCGAGGATGCCGACCTTGTAACCCTGCTTGACCAACAGCGCTAAAGTACCGCCGCAGGTGATTTCCAGGTCGTCCGGATGCGGCCCCACCGCAATCACGTCCAACCGATTGATCGTCGTCTCCGTTTGGGACATGCCGTTCTCCTTAGTTGATCATAAAATTCCATCACGAAAGCACGAAAGACGAAAATACGAAAAAGACGTGCCGCAATAGTTTTTCGAGTTTTCGTCTTTCGTGCTTTCGTGATTCGTATTTTAGACGAAGTCCCCCCTTAAGGCCGAACTGCTAAGGACGCGCCGGCCGGTTTCGCTTACAATCGCCGCCGTCCAAGAAATGCACGAACGCCTGTTCAAGGAGGGACCGCGTGTTCGACCTCTCGCTCGCGCCTGCTTACACCACTTCCGCCGGCCAGTGCTATCACGCCGATTCGCTGGATGTGTTGCGCGAATTGCCGGCCGATTCCGTCGCCCTCGTCATGACCTCGCCGCCGTTCGCGCTGCGCCGGCAGAAAGCCTATGGCAATGTGGCGCCTTCGGAGTATGTGGAGTGGTTTTGGCCGTTCGCGGTCGAGATTCAGCGGGTGTTGCGGCCGGACGGCAGCTTCGTCCTCGACATTGGCGGCGCCTGGAACCGCGGCAGCGGCACGCGGTCGCTGTATCAATATGAGTTAGTGATCCGGCTGATGGAGTTGTTCTATCTTGCGCAGGAGTTCTACTGGTACAACCCGAGCAAGCTGCCGACGCCGGCCGAGTGGGTCACAATCCGACGAACGCGCGTGAAAGATGCCGTTACTACGCTATGGTGGCTGTCGAAGACTGAGACGCCGCGCGCTGACAATCGCCGGGTGCTAAAGCCATACAGTCCGTCGATGAAGCGCTTGCTGCGCGACGGCTATGACACGGCCAGCCGGCCTTCGCAACACGACATCGGCCCGCATTTCCGCCGTGACAACGGCGGCGCCATTCCGCCGAACTTATTGCAGATCCCGAATACGCGGTCCAGCGACGAGTATTTTCGCCGCTGCCGTAGCGTGGGGCTGCCCATTCACCCCGCGCGCTTTCCCAACGGCGTACCGGAGTTCTTCATCCGCTTCCTGACCGACCCAGGCCAGCTCGTCGTCGATCCTTTCGCCGGCAGCAACGTCACCGGCTGCGAAGCGCAGAAACTCGGGCGCCAATGGCTCGGTATCGAACTCAACGCCGATTACGTGGCCGGCTCGCGGCTGCGCTTCGAGGCGCCGGAGGTCAGTTCCGCGCCAGTCGGTTCCGAAGCAGCGTGAGATGGCGCGAGAAGCGATCCTCCAGATGGAGATGCAAGTCGCACAGCATGTTGGCGTCGTCGCCGGTGAGATGCCGGCCATCGCTCAACACCGTCTTGCCGCGGCCTACCATGCGCTCAACATCGGCCAACGCGGCGCGCACGGCGGCCAGTCGGGCGTCGAGGGCGGCGCCCTGAGAGTTCTCCGTAATGCTCCAGAAGCGGCAGGCGTCGGCGAAGGTCAGTTCCTGCTTGCGGCCGTCCTGATACTTCCGCACGGCCGTGCTGGCGAAGAAGGTTTGCAACAGCTTGTCTTGGTCGCGCGGCAGTTTTACATTGTCGGTGGGCGCCGGCGCCGGCTCGTCGTTGCGAAGGCGGCGCACCAACTGCCGGCCTTCGCGGGTCAAGGCGTACAGCTTTTGGCCCATCTTGTTGAGCCAGCCGCGGCGCGCCAATCCCTTCTCGCCCATAAGGCTGGAAAGCACCTTATTGGAGTCGGGATGTTGCTCCGCGTAGCCTTTGAGGCCGAAGGTGCGAGGGAATTGCTGCCAGACCGCGACGATCAGCGCTTCGGCGCTGAACGGCGATTGGCCTGCCTCCTCGAGTTGAAAAGCAGCCAGGAGGATCTTCTCCGGCACAGTGCAATCCGCGATCGTATTCACAAATAGGCCCATCCGCTCGACGGAACCAAGGTAATGCGCTGGGACACTCGATTCTTACGCGCGCTAGGCCGCTATGCTTCCGAAGTTTAATCCGATTTGTTAAATTCTCATCCTCCTTCCATGCCACCTCCGCTACAACCGGCGCCAGCCGCTCACTCCGAGGCGTCGCCGTCGAGGCGATCGCCTTTCATCACCTCGCGTAACAACACCGTGGCATAACTGCCAGCTGGCAATGTAAAGCTCAGGCGCACGCCCTCAGCCTCACGCGCCGCCGTCAGATCGTCGAGATAAATCAGGTTGTGCCGCCGTGTGCCGGACAGCAACTTGCCGAAGCCGCGAAACGCTTCCGGCGTCAAGCCGGCGTCTTGCAATACGGATGCCTCGCGCATGGCAGCCTCGCCCGCGGCGCGGAACATCTTGCGTCCGAACATCGGGCCGGCGGTGACGGTTTCCCGCGCATCGAAACGAGCCTGCTCGCGTTCCACCTCTTCGGCGACGAATATGCCGCCGAACGGCCACTTCATCATCACGTCGCCCGGTAATACGCGCCGGAGCAGGTCATCGGCCATGCGCCCCGCCAGGGTGTAGTTGAACAGAGCCGCCTGCCCCGCCGATAGGGCCAGTTTGCGGAGAAAGGGGCTGCGCAGGTTGGACCGACCGCCAGACGGCAGAGTCGGAGGAGGTTCGCCGCGCAATAGAGCCATGCCCATGAGTACGGTTTCACCGTCGCGGCCGAACCGCTGGGGGCCATAGAAATTAGGCATCCCTTTTGTGCGTAATCGGTCCAGAATGTGCGACAGCGGCTCGTCCGCCGCGGGGTCCACGTCGCGCACCAGAATGCGGAAGCGGTTGCCATGCAGGTGGCCGGGCTTGAGCTTGTTGCCATGACGGCTGACGCTCAGCACACGGATGTCATCACCATCCAGCTGGGCGAGCCGACTTTCGGCGCGGACGGGCGCCGACACCATCTGCCGAGTGACGGCGTGACGGTCTTTGAGGCCCGCGGCGCCGATTTCGCCGACAGGAACGTCAAGACGACGCGCGATTTGGTGGATGAAGTATTCGGCTCCCATGCCGCGTTTCTCCACCCAAAGGTAGAGATAATCGCCTTGGCCGGAAGGCTGATACGCCGGGATTTCTTCGACCTCGAAGTCTTCCGGCCGATCCTTGATGCGCCCGCCCACGCCCGGCAGATCCGCGGTGAGCAGCGGAGGCGCGGCGAGCGGATCGAAACTCATTGCTTTCCAGCCTTTTGGGCTTCGAGGTAAGTCTCCTGGGTCTGCAATGTGTAGTTGTGTTCGCTGGCGTACGCGGTTTGCGCTTGCATCAGGGGGCCGTAATCCGCGTTGTCCTTCGCCGAGACCTTAGCAAGCATTTCACTAATGTACCCCCACTTGGCGGCGGGCGTACCGCCCGGTTCCTCAACCTTCTTTACGATCGGCAGCAGGTCGTCGGTGAGAATACTCTGTTGGCCATTCAGATAGTCTTTATAGGCGCTTAACAGCGCCTTGGCGGAGCTTGACGATGACGGCAGCGGCTGGGCGTCCATTTCCGCCCGCACTTCTTTCACCGTCTTCTCCATCTCCTGATAGGCCGAGCGAACTTGCCCGGCGTCGGCGGCCGTGCCCGTTTTCAACGGAATAATAGCCGCGCGGAAGGTACGCGTGGATTTAGCGATCCTGCGATTGTCCTTGGCTATCTGCTCGATAAACCCGATGCGGCTGGGCGGAAAACTACAGCCGACGGCGCCAAACGTCGTTGCCACAGCGATCAACAATGCGACGCTCTTGGTCCAGAACCGCATGAGTACCTCCCGCTCAATCGGCCTTGTAGGCATAGCCCTTGATCACCTTGTCGCTCATAAGAACCGTCACCACCCACACGCCCACGCCTATGGCCGCCAGAGCCTCCACGCTCATCAGGAAGATCATCATCACGGCGAGGTCGTCGGTCACCATTCCAACCAGGAATTTAAGGAGTATCGCCGTCGTCATCATGAAGCCCCACGAGTTGATCGGGACCGTCCCCATGATGGCCGACGCCATGCCCCAGCGGTAGCCCTCCAGGTTCTGAATCTGGACCGCCCCGTAGGTGACAAGACCGGAATAGACCATGCCGAGGAAGATCGGCAGCAACGCCAGAAGGAAGAAATACCACGGCAGCAGACCGACTAGGGCAAGGTCGGTGCCGAAAAAAGAGTAGAACGATTTCCGATTGGGATCGTTCTTCGGCTCCGCTGTCGGTTCCTTCTCGTCGTTTACAACGGATAGGCCGTGTTCCGCCTCGATGACCGGCTTGGGCGGCTTACTCTTGTCGCCGTCGTCGGCGTCAATCGGGAAGAGCGTCGGGATCAGGATCATCACCAAAACGCCCAGCCAGCCGAAGAAGCCGAGGGAGCCGACCACGATTAGCCAGTTGGACGGCCCGACGAGCGCCGACGCCGCGGGGCCGCGCATGTCTTTGGTGGTCATGTCCGGCGCGTAATCAATCTCCGGCTTTTTATCCTCATCGGCAACTTTTTCTTCCTGCACGTAACCGTAGGTGCCGCCTTCATCGTCGTCGGCCGGCTTGGCGTTTGCCGGCTTCTTCGGCGACGCTTTCTTGTCCGCCGTCTTCTGCGGCTTGCGGTCGGCGGTGATCGCTTCCTTCGGCTTTTTGAGGGGAACTTCCGCCGCGTCCGCGCCCGCGGTGAACCGTGAACCGCATTCGGGACACTTCACCGCTTTGCCGGCCGGCACGGGCTTTGACGCCTTCAGCACGGTCTTACATTCCGGACAGGTGATTTTGGAAGCCGCCATGAGCGTTGGTCCATAGAACTGGTCTTGACGCCGGCCGTCCGAAGGGATCGACACCGGCCATCTTATATTATTCCTATTCCTTCCGCCAGACGGTGATGGTCGCCGCCTGTCCCAGAATACGCACCGTCACCTGCCGCGGCGACTTCCAACCGACCGCGTGCGCCGCCGCGCGCAGCTTGGCGGGGTCGCCGACGAGTAGAACGGCGCGGCCGCCCGGCTTCAATACGCGGTCGTATTCACGGAGCATTCGGCCGTATAGGGGGCCGATCTCCTCCGGTTCACCGAGCTGTTTGCCGAAAGGCGGGTTGGACACGATGCGGTCAACCGTCCGCGACGCCAGCGGCAATCGCGCGGCGTCCCAGCGCGTCAGCGCGACCGGGGCCAGCCGGCGTAGGTTCACGGACGCGGCCCGAACCGCACCGGCATCCACGTCTCCGCCAAGCGCGGGCGGGAACGACGCGCGACCCGCACGCATCAACGCCAGGTGTTCCGCGAGCAGAGTACCGGCGCCGCACATCGGATCAAGGACGACGTGAGACGGTTTAATCTCGGCGAGGCGAACCATCGCCGCCGCCAGCGTCGGCCGCAACGAGGCCGGCCGATGTTCCAGCTTGTACGTCCGGTGCCGCATGGTCCGATCCGACAGCCGCAAACCACACACCGCCGTTGCGCCGTCAATGGTCAGCCAGATCTCGACGGCGGCGTGTTCCTCGGCGGGCTTCCAGCTGGCCGGTAGTTTTCCGGCCATTCCTTTCGCCAGCGCGTAGCGGGCGTCGCGGCGCAGATAGCCGTGTTGCCCTTCCATTTGTGTAACGAGGCGATATGTGGGTCGGCCCTTCGGCTTCGGCCGGATGGCGTGGTGCAGTTGAAGCAGGCGACCCCAATCGGCGTCGCGGGCCGTCCAGCGCTCAATCTTGTCGAGGTCTTCGGCGCGATGCGTTAGCTGATCGGTGCCCCAGGCATAGAGAAAAACGTCCTCTGTAGTACGCAATTGCAGCAGGGATTCGTCGATGTTCTTAACGCGGAAGACGACGACGCCACGGCCGACGCGCTTGACCTCGCCGTCGAGGTCGTGTTCGATTTCCTCCGCCGCGACGGGTTCCAGCCCCTGATGGACCATAGCGTAACAGGGGGGCAACGGCGCCTCGCCGCGGGACCGGGACATGAATCGTTCTCTTTGGAAAAGAGGGGCGGCCTTGGCGTGGCACGGCCGTCTCGGCCGTGTTTC
>DHJA01000139.1:53034-60885 GCA_002404095.1 Planctomycetaceae bacterium UBA4732
TGTTTCGGTCGTCCCGCACGGCCGAGACGGCCGTGCCACGCCATGCCTCTCTTGCAGGAACGCCTGCCCTCGTTATACTAACAAATCCAAACACCGAACAATGTACGGGGTGCGCCCCGGCTATATGTCCCTTTGGGACGCTTCTGTTTCCGGAGAATGGTGCATGGTTGAGCCGATGATGATTGACCTAAAAGCCCTCCTCATAGAGCGCGAGGACTGCGATGCGGGCACCGTCCAGCAGTTGCGCAACGCCCTCGCCCAGGGCGGCGCGCAGTACCGAACGCTCCGCGACGTGACGGATATCATTCACAAGAAAATCGAAGCCTCCACGGGCGCGGCGGCCAAACGCTGGCAGTTGAAGCTGGGTATCGCCTCCTTCCTGCTCGGCTATACGGCCCAAGCGGTCGAGCATTTGAAGCAGGCCGAGGGCACACTCGCCAGCTTCTATCTGGGTCGCGCGCTGGCGTCGCGCCAGGATTACGACGACGCCCTGAAGGCGTTTGAGAAGGCGGAGAAGCTAGGCTATACGGCGAGCCAAGTGCAACTTCAGCGCGCCGGCATATACCGTCAAAAAGGCGATCTTCCCCAGGCCCGCTCTCTGCTGGCCAAGCTCGAACAGCAGAGCAGCCATAACGCGGAATATCACTTCCAACTGGCGAGCTGCCACCTCGGGGACGGCGAACGCCTCAACGCCGTCAAGCATCTCGAAAAGGCGGTCGAGTTGGACCCCGGCCACACCAACGCCCTTTTCCAGCTGGCCCACGCCAATGACCTGGCCGGCAACGACGACGAGGCCATCCAGCTTTACGAGCGCTGTCTCAAGCATCCGCCGGTCCACGTTGGCACCCTGAAGAACCTCGGTGTTTTGTACGAAGACCATGAAAAATACGACAAAGCGGAGGAGTGTTATCGCCGCGTTCTGGCTGCCGATCCGACCGACGAGCAGGCGCGATTGTTCCACAAGGACGCCCAGGCGTCGCGGAACATGTACTACAGTCCCGAAGACGAAAGCGCCTTCAGCCAGTTCAGCCAGGTGCTGGAGATCCCCGTCACCGACTTTGAGCTTTCGGTGCGCAGCCGCAACTGTCTGAAGAAAATGAACATCAAGACGCTGGGCGACCTCACGCGCGTCAGCGAACCGCAGCTTTTGACCAGTAAGAACTTCGGCGAAACGTCGCTGACCGAGATCAAGGAGATGTTGACCTCGAAGGGTCTGCACATCGGCCAGTCCCTGGAGGAAGGCGCCCAGAACGAGATGCGTTTCCGGCCGCAACAGGCGTTGAGCGAACAGGAACAAGCCGTCCTCAGCAAGCCGGTGAGCGAGTTGAACCTGTCGGTGCGGGCGCGTAAATGTACGAACCGACTGGGTATCAACACCCTCGGCGATCTGGTGAATCGCACGGCCGACGAGCTGCTGGAGTCGAAAAACTTCGGCATGACGTCGCTGAGCGAGGTGCGCGAGAAGTTGCAGACATACGGCCTATCCCTGCGCGGGGACTGAAAAAAAATAGACCACAAAGACACAAAGGACACAAAGAAGAAAGACCAAGAGAAAGCCCATTGAATTACTCTTAATTGCGTTTCTTCCGTTTTTCTTTGTGTTCTTTGTGCCTTTGTGGTGAAGTTTTTCGCATGACCATCCGCTTCGAGGTTCTGTCCACGGATGGCGCCGCACGTCGCGGCCGATTACAAACGCCGCACGGCATCGTTGAAACGCCCGTCTTCATGCCCGTCGGTACTCAAGCCACGGTCAAAGGTCTAACGCCGGACCAGCTCGAAGAGGCCGGCGCGCGAATAATTCTCGGCAACACCTATCATCTCGCCTTGCGCCCCGGCGACGAATTGATCGCCGAGATGGGCGGCCTTCATCGCTTCATGCACTGGAACGGCCCGATCCTCACCGACAGCGGCGGCTTTCAAATCTACAGCCTCGCGCCCACGCGCCAGATCACCGACCACGCCGCCGTCTTCCGTTCGCACATCGACGGCACCCTCCTCGAACTCACGCCCGAACGCGCCGTCGCCATTCAGGAAAACCTTGGCGCCGATATCGCCATGTGTCTCGACGAGTGCCCGCCGTTCCAGGCGCCGCCCGATGTCCTGCGCGAGGCCGTGCGGCGTTCGCTCCATTGGGCCGAGCGCTGCCGCGCCGCACACCGTCGGCCCGACCAGGCGCTGTTCGCCATCGTTCAGGGCGGGCCGGACCTTACATTGCGCAGCCATTGCGCAGCCGCACTCGCGGCCATGGACTTTCCCGGCTACGCTCTCGGCGGCTTCAGCGTCGGCGAGACGCCGGAACAAATGGTGGCCGTCCTTGGGCCGGCGGTCGCCTTGCTGCCGACTCATAAGCCGCGCTACCTCATGGGGGTCGGCCGGCCGCAAGACCTCCTGGCCGCCGTGATGCGCGGCGTGGATATGTTCGACTGCGTGTTGCCGACGCGCAACGGCCGTAACGCCTCGGCCTTCACGAATTCCGGATCGTTGCGACTGCGCAACGCCTGCCATAAGCGAGATGAGGCGCCGTTGGAGTCCGATTGTCCTTGTTACACGTGCCGCAATTTCAGCCGGGCGTACTTGCATCACCTGTTTCTGGCGAAGGAAATGCTCGGCCCGACGTTGCTGTCGCTGCACAATGTCGCCTTCTATTGCCGGCTAATGGCGGACATGCGCAAGGCGATCACGGAGGGGCGGTTGGCGGACTTTGCGGAGGTCCGTCTTGCCCGTTGGGGCGGATCGCTTTAAGATGATCGGTTCAGACGACTTGGCGAGCCGGGAGTTGGTTTCCCGGCGAGCAGGCTCGCCGATTTTGATGATGCGCATCACTAGCGCGAGGGACTGTCGATGTTCAACACCCTGATGATTCTGTTGGCCGACGCGGCCGGGAGCGGAACACCGCCGGCCGGAGGGACGCCCCAAGGCGGCGGCGGTTTGTTTGATAACCCGATTATCTTCCTCGCGCTGCCGGGCATCGCGCTCTTTTACATTCTGTTCCTTCGCCCCATGCGTAAGCAGGAACAAGAGCGCGCCGCGCTGCTGACCGCTATCAAGAAAAACGACAAGATCATCACCCATTCAGGCATCTACGGCACCGTCGTCTCCGTCAGCGAGAAGGAAGACGAGATCGTTGTGCGAGTAGACGACAATGTTCGTCTTAAAATGGTCAAAAACAGCATCATGCGGAATCTGACGAACGAGGAAGCGGCCAAGGAGGCGAAGGCGGCCAAGGGGGCGAAAGATGCGAAGCCCGCCGCCGCGCCCGCCTCGACGGCCGTGACGACCAAGGAAGGCGGGGCGTGAGCGTCTCGCCTCGCGGCGCCTGGCTTGAGCGCCGGGCTGGAATGGCGCCAACGAAAGGCATGAAGTCCGACTATGAAACGGTATATCGGCCGAATTCTCATCTGCGTTCTCCCCGTCCTTGTGTCAATCATCATCGTGGGCTGGGCTTACGCCAAGTACACGAAAGGCGAAGGCGGCTTCCACCTGGGAGTGGACCTCGCCGGCGGCACCATCCTCGTTTACGAGGTGGACCAGAGTAAGATGACGGAACAGGCGCGGAACACCTTCAAGCCGGAAGACCTGGCCGCCTCGCTCAAGCGCCGCATCGACCCGGCGGACTTGTTCAACGTCACCATCCGCCCGGTGCCGAGCGATCCGCCGCGAGTAGAGATCATCCTGCCGACCGGCGGTAAGCAACAGACCAGAGCCAGAAGCGACGAGTGGCAAAACGTACTGCGGCAGGTGAAGGACCGGTTCAAGTTGGACGGGTCGGATGATGCGTCCACCCTCACCTTGGACGACGTGCCGCAGGGGCAATTCAAGGAGTTGATCGACCGTTTGGTCAACGCCCACCTCAAGCGGGACGGCAAGGACGTCGATCCGGCGGACGTATCGAAATTCATTTACGGGTTGGAAAAACAGGGCGCCGACAAGCGCGCCTTCACCGGCGAGGAAGTCGAGAACATCAAGAATCTGATCCAGCAGCAAGGCCGGCTGGAGTTCCGGATTCTCGCCAATAAGACCGACGACCATGACGCCATCGCCGCCGCTGAAGAGTACATGAAGGATCCGAAAAATGCGGAACGGCTCAAAGACCTTAATATCAAGGGTGAGCCGCCGCCGCCGCCGTCCCAGAACGGCGACCGTTTCTTCACGGCTTCCCTTCACAATGAAAGCGCACGCCGCGAATACAGCTGGGTCGAGATGGGCAAGGAAGAATTGTACTCGATGCAGCTCAACAGCGGCGCCGAGAACACACCGGACAGCGACACATCGCGCGACGGCTATCGGCAAGCCATGTGGAAGGAAGTCAAGGCGACGCGCGACCACGCCGCTTTTTCACCGCCCGGCCAGGGCCAGACCCTCATGTACTGCCGAACTATCCCCAACCGCGAACGGATCTCGGCGCGCGACCGGGAGCAGGGTAAGAACGTCGAGTTCTTCGTCCTCACGCGCGAGTCCGACCCCAGCAAGGAAGTGACCGGCGAATTCCTGACCAGCGCCTCCGAAGGCAATGGAGATGGGAAAAGGGCGGTTAATTTCTCATTCAACAGCGAAGGCGCCAGCCGCTTCCAGGAACTCACGACCGAAAATCAACCCACCGGTCCCGATGCCAATACGTCTTTCAAGCGGTTGCTGGCGGTCATCCTCGACGGCCAGGTGCGCTCGGCGCCGACGCTGAACGCCATCATCATCAGTTCAGGCCAGATCACCGGCGACTTCTCACAGAAGGCCATCGAAGACTTGGTGCGCATCCTGCGCGCCGGCGCTCTGCCGGCCACGCTCAAATCCCAGCCGGTGAGCGAGAACACGATGGGCGCCACCCTCGGCGAAGACACCATTTTCAAGGGCGCCCTATCGATCGGTCTGGCCTTCGGGGCCGTGCTAATTTTCATGCTCGTCTATTACCGCTTCGCGGGCGTCGTGGCCTGCTTCGCGCTAATGGCTAATTTGCTTCTAACCGTAGCCTTTATGGTGTTGGTTAGCGCTACCTTCACGCTGCCCGGTTTGGCTGGCCTGGTTCTTATGCTCGGCATGGCGGTGGACGCGAACGTGCTAATTTACGAACGGCTACGTGAGGAGCGCGAACGCGGCGCCAGCCTCCCGTTGGCCGTGCGCAACGGCTACGACCGCGCCTTTCCGACGATCATCGACACCCACTTGACAAGCATCTTCACGGCCATCGTGCTTTACGTCGTCGGCAACGATCAGTTGAAAGGCTTCGGCATCAGCCTCACCGTGGGTCTGATTATCAGCCTCTTCACGTCGCTGTACGTGACGCGCACGATCTTCGACATCTTTCTCGGCAACAACTGGCTGCACAGCCTTTACTTCATGCAGCTTTTCAAGCGGCCGAACATTAACTTCATGCGCATCCGTAATTTCTTCTTCGCCCTTACCGTCGGCGCCACGGTCGTCGGCGCCGCCTTGTTCATTTACCGCCTCGACAAGGGCGGTTTGAACATCGACTTCGTCGGCGGCACCGCGTACTCCGGACAACTCACGGAACCTGTTGACCTGCTTACGCTGCGAAAAGCCCTGGAAAGGGAAATGACGCCGGATGAATTGAAGCAACTCAACATTACCAGCGACCTGCCGGAGGTGTCAATTGAGCAGGTATTCGTCAACAACCCGAAATTTAGTCAAGGCGATAAAAGCAGCTTGTTCACGGTTCGCACCTCGGACAAGGACGCCCCCAAGGTCCAGTTCATCATCAACCACAAGCTGGGCGACATGCTCAAGCGCATCGAGATGAAAGACCCGGATATCGTGGCTGCGAACGGCAGGGCGTCGGAAGCGACTCTTGAATTTGCCGAGTCAGCGGACAAGGGCGCGGCGGACTTCGCCTCGCCCGCGCAAGTCACCATGTTGCTGAACAAAGAGTTCAAAGATCTTGGCGTTCGGAAATTTACCGTCGCGCGCGCCAAGGGCAGTCTTGAGCAGGAGGGCCGGTTCTCGAAGATGCGGCTTGATCTGGCCGAGCCGATCCCCGTGGACGCGCTCAAGGGGGCGTTAGCGAAGGTCCAGACGGAGTTCCATAACACGCCGCAACCGGAACGGCTGGAAAACTTCGACCGCCAGTTGGCCGCGGACACGCAGCAAAAAGCCCTGTACGCCATCGTGGCGAGTTGGGCCGCCATCCTGCTGTATTTGTGGATTCGCTTCGGCAGTTGGACCTTCGGGGCGGCGACCGTACTCTGCCTCATCCACGACTTGTTTTTCACGCTGGGAGCGATCGCGCTTTGCCACTGGTTGCATTGGATTCCCCTACTCGGCCAGCCGGTCAATCTCTTCGGCTACCCCTTCAGTTTTGGCTTGGCGGACTTCAAGATCGACTTGCCGTCGGTGGCCGCGCTGTTGACGCTGGTCGGTTACTCGGTCAGCGACACGATCGTGGTCTTCGACCGCATCCGCGAGGTCCGCGGCAAAAACCCGCTGCTGACGCCGACGATGATAAACGACAGCGTCAACCAGACGCTGAGCCGGACTATTCTGTCGTCGTTGACCGTGTTCCTGGTGGTGGGCGTGCTGTACTGGTTCGGCGGTGAAGGCGTTCATCTGTTCGCCTTCGTGATGGTGGTCGGCGTCATCGTCGGCACCTACAGCTCGATCTATATTGCTAGCCCATTGCTGCTGATGTTCGGCGAGGGCACGCCGGCGACGCAGCGGGGGCGGAACATCGCGGCGGCGCGGGCCGCCGACGCGGCAGCCGCCCAGGCGTGACCCCGGCTATAAGAATGGCGAACGGCCGGCGTAAGCCGGCTGGTGCTTCACCATGTCGGCGATAGCATTCTGTACCAGCCGGCTTACGCCGGCCGTTCGCCAATAAAGCCAAGTGCCATGCCGTTGTCAGCGATAAGTCTGAGCGACCCTATCCGCGACCACTTGCGCCGCGACTTCACCCGTCTGACAGCAGACTGGACGGTCGGCGAGGCGTTGGCATGGTTGCGCCAACATCCGCCAGCGGGGAAGATTGCCTATTTTTACGTCTTGGACCGCGCGGATCGACTACAGGGCGTTGCCTCGACGCGTGGGCTGCTCCTCAGCCCCCTCGACCGCCCTTTGGCCGAAGTCATGATCCGAACCGTGGATACCCTATCGGCTGAAGCCACGGTGGGCGAAGCGCTTGCACAATTCCGCGGCCGTCGGCTGTTAGCATTCCCGGTGGTGGATGGCGCGGGCGTCCTTCTTGGCGTGGTGGACATGGAATTGTGGACAAGCGAGGTCCATCAGGTAGACGATGCGACGGTGCGCGACGACTTATTTCAGCAAATCGGCGTCCATACGGCGGACGCCGATTTGCCATCGGCGTGGAGCGCCTTCGGCAAGCGCTTTCCGTGGTTGGGCTGCAATCTCGCCGCCGGTCTATTGGCCGCTTTCCTCTCCGGCGTCTTCAAGGGCGTACTCCAGGGCGCCGTGGAGCTAGCGTTCTTCATCCCCTTGGTGCTAAACCTCGCCGAAAGCGTGAGCAGCCAGTCGGTAAGCCTTTCGTTGCAAATGCTGCACGGGCCGGCGCCGACTTGGCGGTCGATGCTGTCGCGGCTCTATCGTGAAACGGCGACGGGGGCGATGCTAGGGCTGGCGGCCGGGGCGTTGGTGGCGCTCACGGCCCTGGCCTGGTTGAAACGGCCTGGGGTGCCCTTCGCTTTGCTGGGCGGTATCGTGGGCGGCGTGACCGGATCGGCGATTCTGGGAATGACGCTGCCAATCGTATTGCGGCTCCTGCGCCTGGACCCGCGCGTGGCGGCGGGGCCGGTCGCCCTGGCCGGGGCGGACGTCATTACGATCTTACTGTATCTGAGTTTGGCGCAATGGCTGCTCATGTAGCTGGTCAGAGCCTGTGCGAAAAGGGCG
>DHJA01000139.1:61077-67176 GCA_002404095.1 Planctomycetaceae bacterium UBA4732
AACCCCCGCCCCTACAGCGATGTTCGTGGGTAGGGGCGGGGTCTCCCCGCCCTGTCACATAGATGATCAGGACTTCGGTTCATGCGGCTGACGCCACTTTAGCACCGGCAATGGCACCTCCTTTTCGGGAACGCCGTTGCGCAGATTAAAGGCGATTGCCTGCGACAACCAGAAACGGAAATGGTCGTTCGTCCACATCTTGCGAAATTCAGGATCGGCGGGCTTGCTTTCTTTTGTGTGTTTGGCAACCTCCGCCAGAAGGGAATCGCTGGCGATAATGTCTTGGAAGGCCTTGTTCGATTCGGGCGCCTTGTCGCGGAGCGCGAGAACGATGGCGCCGCCCAGGCGGCCGAGCGTCCGATACATCGGCACGTCGGGAACCTTAGCTAATCGGTCGAATAATTTCTCCGCATCGTCCAAGCGGTGCTGCTCCAGATAGAGAACGCCAAGGTCGAGGCATAGCCCCATGCCGACCGAAACATTGCGGCCGACGTTGGCCGGCTGAAGATACTTATCGACCAATTTGCGCAGAGCTTCCGCGTCGTTGACAAGCAGGAAGTCTTCATCGGGTTCGGCCGCATGGGTAATCGGGACGGCGGGCGGCGCGGCGATGGTCCGGCGCATCCATCCCATGACGGCGCCCGCGATGAGGGCGGCGACAACGCTCGCGCCGATCAGAGCGTACCATGCGACCCGGCGCGGGCGAACGGAAGGCGTCGGCGGCGGGACCGCGCCCGAGTCGGCCGAAAGCGAAGGTTTGGCAACCCCCATTGTCTGTCCGGCTACTCCGCCGCGCAAGCGCGCCAGGTCGCGGAGAAGTTCACGGCCGGTCTGATAGCGCTGAGCCGGGTCTTTCGCCATCATCTTGTGAACGGCGGCGCAAAGACCCTCCGGCAGGTCCGGGCAGACGGCGGCGAGCGGCGGCGGTTCGTCGCGCGCGTGCTTCATGGCCACCTCGAAAGGCGTGGCGCCGTCGAACGGCGGTTTACCGGCCAACATGAAATAGCAGGTGACGCCAAGAGAGTAGATGTCGGTGCGCGAATCGAGCGGCTTGCCCTCGACCTGTTCGGGACTCATGTAAAGCGGCGTACCCATAATGATTCCGCTCTGGGTGAGGTTGAGCGGTTGTTGCTCGCCGATGAGGGAGCGCGACAGGCCGAAGTCGGCCACTTTGACTTCGCCCTTGGCCGTCAACAGGATGTTTTCCGGCTTAACGTCGCGGTGAATGATGCCGGCCTCACTGGCGCGTTGCAGGCCGGACGCCATCTGTCGCATGATGCTTAGAGCGATCGCCAGTTTGGGCGGCCCCTTCCGGGCGATGAACTCTTTGAGGTTGCGGCCCTCGACGTATTCCAGCGCGATATAAGGAAAGCCGTCGGCCTCGCCGTAAGCGTAAACTTGAACGATGTTGGCGTGCGTCACTTTGGCGACCGCCTCGGCCTCGGCCTTGAAGCGTTGAAGCGAAGCGGGGTTGGCGGCGAGTTCAGCGCGGAGAATCTTCAGCGCTACATTGCGTTTCAGCGACATTTGCTCGGCCAGATAGACTTGACCCATACCGCCCTGGCCGATGTGGCGAAGGATCTGGTAATCGCCGAGAGTCCGCCCTGTCAGGTCCAAGGCGGCGGCGCCGTTGCCTGGGGAAGCGGACGAGGCCGGGCCGGTTTGCGTGGTTGGATTCATGATCGCATCGCGCTCCATGCCGCCCCGGAGGCCGCACTCCGCCTTTGCACTATCATATGCCATGCAAGCACGGAACAGAAAGGCGCGGCGCCGATAATCCAGACGCGAAGGACAGGGTCGAGGAGGCGCGCCGACTCGACGGTGGAATGGACACCGCTGCGGAGACAGAATGGGCGCCGCGAGGACTATATTCCTCGCGGCGCCCTTTACGTCAAGGGGTCAAATCAAAGTTCTTTTTTTGGTCGCCGCCCTTAACATCGTAAGTCAGGCCCGATTGATCGAGGTTGCTGTACTTCTGGGGAATAGGCACGTACTTTTCTGGAGAAACCGATGGCCCGGTGACGGTCGCACCGGCAGGTAAGGGGCCATGTGCCGTGTTCGGGGCCGTCGCCGTTATCGTGACCTTGGCTTTTCCCGTTTGGGTCGGAGGAAGCGTGTATTTGCCGTCAATGACGTCGGCGTGTACCTGCTGCTTTTCGCCGTCCTCGAAAATGAAAGTAATGTCGCCGGCGGCTAGCGGCTGACCGCTGTATTTCACCTCGCCGCTGACGTTGCCCCTGCCGCCTCCGCATCCCAGGGACGCGAACGCCGCGGCCGCCAAGAAAAACAGGGCGACGCCCGCGCGACGCCCGATCCAAAAGCTCATCATGCAACTCCTTGAAAATGGAAAAGGCCGGGAACCCTGTAGAGTCCCAGGCCTGGAATCGAAGCGATCCCCCCGACCATTCCCCTAACCTTGGAATTTCTTGAGATCGCTGGCCGTTACCAGTCTGACCCCAACGTCTCACCGCCGGCCGGGGTGCAAGCGGCCCACCAGGTGACGCCTGAGACGCCGTTGTTTAGGTTGCGTACGCTGCCGTCCGCCAAACCGACGTTCATGCCGCTGGTGTGCAGCGCGACCGGAAGAAGGATATTGGCGTTGCTCGCTTGGTAGACGCTCGGCGAAAGGGTGACGAACTTCGAGCCTTGGCCGACCGCGCCGCTACCCGTGTCCATTCCGGCATTGTAGGCGACGGGATTAAGGGGATCGGAACTGCCATAAGCGAAGATGGGCATCCAGGAGGGATTCCAGCCGCCGTGCGCCCAAAGCGTCCAATGGCCGCTGGGCCGCTTAGCGTATTGTTCAGCGAAAAGAATCGTGTTGGACGTGCCATCGGAAAACGAGGCCTTTAAGTTCGGGTGACCGTCCATGTTCGAGCCATAGTTGTTCCCGCCGTTGGGCTTGCCGAACACTTGATAGTTGGCGACGTAACTGCCCGAGGCCCAATCTCCCTGTCCGAGACCGTTGCCGAAGGTAGGGTCGGACGGGCAGCCGAAGTTCTTGACGACAATTCGATGCCCGATGTTCGCGCCGGCGTTTTGCAGCTGGATCGGGTTTCCGAACGTCGTTACGATGGTGCCGCCCTCCATATAAGGCAAAAGGGAGACTAACACCTGGCCGACGCAGGGGTTGCCGTTGTTGAAATTATTCCCCGGTTGCGAGGCGTCGAATGCAGACGGAAAGGCGTCCTGTTGCGCGCTGGCGTAGTCGTGGCAGGCCAGGCCGAGTTGCTTGAGATTGTTGGCGCACTGCATACGCGCGGCGGCTTCGCGGACTTTCTGGACGGCGGGCAGCAGCAGGCCGATAAGGATGGCGATGATGGCGATGACCACGAGCAGTTCGATCAGCGTGAAGCCGCGTGATCGCAATGCCCTTCGGACTGATAGCATGTTCGGGTTCCTCGATGAGAAAAAGACACTGAGAATAACGACGCCGGGCGAGCGGTTCGGGGTTTTTAGACATTTCGCTGGGGAAACGTCCTCAAACCATGTTAAGGGTTAAACCCGTCCTGAGAGACAGCGGTGGGCGACGCCGACGCCGGTTCTAAGTCTGACGAGCCACCCATACTGTCCTATATCCTTTCAGGCGGCGCAGCGGATGTCAACAAGAAAACGGGGGGGCCGGCAGACAAATTTCCAAGAATGAGAAAAATCTCACAACGGGCCGCGATTCGCCCATTACGGCAAGCGCGGCTTTGTCAGGTCCGCGAGAACCTGCTTGGCCTTTTCGCTGGCCGGGTCGAGTCGAAGCGCCTCATGGGCCTCTTCAGATGCCTCGGCGCCTCGGCCGTCATGAGCCAAAAGCGCGGCCAGTTCCGCATGAGGTTCGCTAAACGCCGGTTTGCTCTCCAGCGCCGCCCGGAACGCCTTTCGGGCGCCGTCGTGGTCTCCTTCTTTTAACAGGCACTCGCCGAGGTTGAATTGGGCCAAGGCGTGATCCGGCTTGAGTTCGGCGGCACGTCGGAAGAACGCCGCCGCCTTTCGGTAGTCTGCGCGCTGAAACAGCACGACGCCGAGATAAAAATGGACGTCCGCCATGTCGGGCGACCGCTCCAGGCCGGCGCGCAGCGCCCTTTCCGCCCCTGCATTGTCCCCTTCAAGAAGGAGAGCGCGGCCCAAACGCAAATACGCCCAATCGGTATCCGGATAGGCGCGTATCAGATCCTGAAACCATTGCACCGCCTCTGGGACGCGCCCCGCAGTTAAGGCGTCTTCGGCCCGTCTCAGAAGAGCTTTCTTTCCTCTCTGTAACTCGCCCATTTCCTCTAAAAAAGGCTCCGGCATGGGTGGATCATCGGGCAAATCGTCGGCCAGCTGAAGTTCCTTGGCGGCGGCCGTCGCGTCGCCGAGTCGTCTGCGAACCGCGGCCGACGCCGTGAGGGCGCCATGGCGGGTGGACGGAGACTTCGCGGCGAGGCCCAGATGAACAAGGCTCTCTTGAAACTTTCCTTGGGTAACCTCGATGCGACCGAACAGAAGGAGCGCCTGGGGATTGTTGGGTTCCGCGTCCAAAACGCGGCGGAGTTCGGTTTCCGCCTCGTCGGCGCGCCCCAGGTCCAGGAGGGCCGCGCCGAGGCGCAGGCGCGCGACGGGATAGCGGTCCCCGCCCAGTTCGGCGGCGCGGCGCCACTCCGGTATCGCCGCGGCGGTGGACTCCAGGGAAAGAAAATGCGCCTGGTAATAGGGCCAGCGTACTTCTTGCGGGTCGAGCCGTTCCGCCCGCGCGAAACAAATGGACGCTTCGTCCGTGAACCCATGAATGGCTAGCACCTGGCCAAGGCGCCCCCAGGCGGCGGCCGAACGCGGCGCTTGCCGAACCGCCAGACGGGCTTCCTCGACCGTCTGCACCACGGCCGGGTCGATCCCGGACAGGTCAATGGCCGGAGGTTCGGGAAGCGCCGGACGCATCCACCACAGGACGCCGAGGACGACGCTCACGGAGACGACGCCTAGGAGCGCCGCGATGAGAAGCGTCTTGCGGCGGACGGTGGATGTGGTGTGCATGATGGATTACGATCGGGTCTCTGTTAGAGCTTCATTGAAGCGGACTCGCCGGCTTCTCCTGGTGTGCCACGGCCGTCTCGGCCGTGTTTGGTTTTTGAACCGTCCGCACGGCCGTCTCGGCTGTGTTTGGTTTTTGAACCGTCCGCACGGCCGAGACGGCCGTGGCACACACTAATGGATCGGCTTCCCTTCGCCCTTGCGCAGGACGACGACTTGATCCGCCGGTCGGCCCGGAAAAATCTCGCGTACCCCGTCGGGCCACAATACCTCCAAGGAGTCCACGGCGTTCGAGGCGCCGAGGCCAAAGTGGGCGCGGCAGTCGTTGCTGCACAGATAGCTTTGCCCCGGGTTGATCCAGCTCACGCGGCGACGTCCGCCCGCTTGAACCGTGATTTCGGCGCCGTAGGCGTCGCGGCGAAGGGCCGGGTCCACCGCGCGGACCAGCAACCAATGGCCGCGATTCGGAGCGATATTGCGATACAAGTGGGCCGCTCCGCCCACGGTGGTCGTCAGGAGGTCCAGCGCGCCGTCGCCGTCCACGTCGCCCACAGCCAAGCCGCGCGAAACCGCGGCCGTCCCACAGAACGAAGGGTTTTGAAGGGAGACGTCGCGAAACCGGCCGGACCCGTCGTTGACGAAGAGTTGGTTGCGCTCCGCATAGAAGCCCCAAAAAGGGTCTTTATTCGATTCAGCAAGTCCCTCACGCCGCGCCACCCGGCCGTTGACCAGGGCCAAGTCCGGCGCGCCGTCCTGGTCGAAGTCGCCGAAGGCGACGCCGAAGCCGGTGCCGCGCCAGCGCGCCTCCGGCAGGCCCGATGCGGCCGTTCGGTCCTGGAACAAACCGCGCGGACCCTGCTTCCATAAAGTGTTGCTCTCCCAGGTTAGATGCGTGACGAACAGGTCGCATAAGCCGTCGCCGTACACATCGGCGATGGCCGTGCCCATGTTGGCCGCCGCGCGTCCTTGGCCGTCGTAGGCCACGCCGCGCGAGACGGCTTCATCCTTGAACGTGCCGTCGTGCTGATTGATCCAGAGCCGGTTCGGCTTGGCGTCGTTGGTCACGAAGAGGTCGGGCCAGCCGTCGCCGTCGAAGTC
>DHJA01000209.1:0-11976 GCA_002404095.1 Planctomycetaceae bacterium UBA4732
ATCCCCGGCGTCGTCGAGGACGTGACCGACATCGTTCTGAACATCAAGAGCCTGGTGGTCAAAAACGCCAGCGAAACGTTTAAGACCGTCCGCATTGAACGCCGCGAAAAGGGCGTCGTCAAGGCGGCGGACATTATCGCCGAGCAGGGCGTCGAAATCATCAACCCCGATCACATCATCGCCACGCTGACGGACGACGTACCGTTTGTGGTCGAGATGAAAGTCGAGAACGGCCGCGGCTACCGCATGGCCGAGGAGAACGTCGAAGAGGAGCGCGAAATCGGCGTCATCCCGATCGATTCGAGCTTCTCGCCGGTGGTGCGCGTCAAGTACGAGATCGAAGACGTCCGCGTCGGCCAGCGCACCAACTACGACAAGCTGGTGATGGAAATCTGGACGAACGGCACCGTGTCGCCGCAGATGGCCCTGGTGGAAGGGGCCAAGATCATGCGGAAACACCTTAACCCGTTCATCCAATACAGCGAGCCGGGGCCGGAGATCGGCGTTGAATCCACGCCGGACCTTGTGGTGGACGGCGGCCCGGTCGATCATGAGCTGGAACGCAAGCTGAACATGAGTCTGGCCGAGTTGGAATTGTCGGTGCGGGCCACGAACTGTTTGGAATCGGAAGGAATTACGACGGTGCGCGACCTCGTGATTCGCACCGACGAAGAACTGCTGGAGGTCCGCAACTTCGGCGAGACGACGCTCAAGGAAGTGAAGATCAAACTGGAAGAACGCAACATGCACCTGGGCATGAAACTGCCTTCTTCATTGCGACGCTGAAAATGTAGTAGCCCGTAGCTCCAGGCTACGGACTACGGACTACGGACTACTGCCATGAGACACTTAAAAGCCGGACGCAAACTGGGCCGTAACGCCACGCATCGCCTTGCGCTGAAGCGAAATCTGGCGCTGGCGCTGTTCCGCCATGAGCGGATCATCACGACGGTCGAGAAGGCCAAGGAAGCGAGGCCGTTCATCGAAAAGCTCATTACTCTGGCCCGCAAAGGGACGTTGCACGCCCGCCGGCTAGTCATTGCTCGGCTGGGTACGCCATCCAAGGCGGAGGTTACGCCGCACGAAGACCCCGATAAGGCGGATACGCGAACGATCTTGACCAAGCTATTCAATGAGATCGGCCCACGCTTCGCCGCCCGGCCCGGCGGCTACACGCGCATCATCAAGCGGACCGAACGCCGCCTCGGCGACGGCGGCCACACGGCATTTCTGGAATTGCTGAAGGAAGGTGAGGTTAAGGTTCGCGCCAAGGCGCGCACGCCGGCGCCCGCCCCCGCGCCGCGCGTTGAAGTCGCACCGCCCGCCCCCGCGCCGGCGCCCGTGCCGGAAGCGACGAGCCAGACGCCGCCCGCCGCGCCCGCACCGGAAGCCACAGCGCCGGCCGCGCCTCAGACGCCGCCTGGCGCCTAGCGGTTAGGGTTCCGGCGCCCCACCATCCGACGCCTAAATCGGGAGAAGCCCGTTCGCCGATTCGCATTGTCTTTTCCTCCCTCTCTGAGTATCACCCGCCTGCCCCCCGGCGTCCCAACGACGACCGAGGTTTCGGCGGTTCGAGGAGGAGAAGCGATGTTTGCACGGCGAGTGTTTGTCGCGGCGGCGGTCCTGCTCGCCGCGGCGGCGGCGGCCCCCTGCCAAACCTACCTGTTGACGGAAACCGTGCAGACCGGCGACTGCTTCCACCTCACGCTCGACATGAAACTGACCGGCGAGATCCACGTCCGCAAGGGCGACGCCGCCGCAAAACTTAAAGTGACGGCTATAGGCTCACACGAATATCCAGAGCGCGTGCTTGTGGTCAGCGACGGCGTCGCTCAGAAAACCGCCCGCATCTACGAAACAGCCAAGGCCGTCGTCACGGTGGGTGCCGACGCCACGGAACGGACGCTGCGGCCGGAACGCCGTCTCGTCGTCGCCCAGCGCGACAAGGAGCAGCTGGTGGTCTACAGCACCGGCGGCGCGTTTACCCAGGAAGAGTTGGAACTGGCGCACGACCATTTCGACACGCTAGCCCTGCCGGGGTTGCTGCCCGGCAAGGCGGTCGCGGTGGGCGATACGTGGAAGATCACCAATTCGATCACGCAGGCGGTATGCAACTTCGAGGGCGTCACCGAGCAGAAGCTGACGGGCAAGCTGGAGTCCGTCAAAGAGGATACGGCCGTCTTTTCGATCAGCGGGACCGCTAATGGCATCGATCAAGGCGCGATGGTCAAAATGGTCGTCGCGGCCACGGGGAAATTCGATCTCAAGGCGAAGCGCCTGACCTCGTTGGAATGGAAGCAGAACGACGACCGCGAACAAGGTCCGGTCAGCCCGGCCTCCACAGTGGAAGCGACGACAACGGTTGTCCGCAAGGTGATCGATCAACCGGCGTCATTGAGCGACGTGGCGCTGGTATCGGTGCCGAGCGAGGCGCCGCCGACCGGGCTGGTCCAGCTCGATTGCCACGACGCCAAGGGGCGTTTCTCGTTCCTCTACAACCGCGAATGGCAAATCACGTCGCAGACGAACGACCACGTCATCTTGCGGCTGATGGACAACGGCGATTTCGTAGCCCAAGCGACGGTTACGCCTTGGACGCCTGCGGAAAAAGGCATGCACTTGACGCCGGAGGCGTTCCGGGAGGCAATGGACAACACGCCGGGTTGGTCACCGGAAAAGGAACTGCAAGCCGGCGAGGCGCCCGCGCCGGAAGGCCGTTGGATCTACCGGATTTCGATGGTCGGCAAGATGGACGACGTGGCGGTGTTGCAGAATTTCTATCTCGTGGCGGCGCCCGGCGGCGAACAGATGGTCGTGGCCGTGACGTTGACGCCTAAACAGGCCGAGAAACTCGGCGCGCGCGACCTGGCACTCGTCGGCGGCATTGACCTGCCGGCTACTGTCGAAAAGAAGTAACGCAGCAGCTTTGTTTAGCCGCGCCTTCGTTTAGCCGCGACCCGAAGGGGAGCGCGTGGGAGACGCGCTCCCCTTCGGGTCGCGGCTAAACGAAGACCCCGCTCCAAAATCGGTTGCACTACCCTTCGCGATCCTCTATCCTCTTCTACGAAGCTCTACCACCGCGATTTTTCCCCGAGGGACCGATGCGCCGTGCCATCCTCTCCGCGTCCGCGTTGACGTTGCCGCTCTTGCTGATTTCCGCCTTCGGCCTTGGCGCCGCGCCGAATCCGAACATCGTCGAAGCCGACCCGCGCACTCCCGCCGACGAAGCCAAGTCGTTTCACCTGCCGCCTGGCTTCGAGATTCAACTGGTCGCCTCCGATCCCGACATTCATAAGCCGCTAAATCTTGAGTTCGACGACCGCGGCCGCCTTTGGGTCAGTGAAACCGTCGAGTACCCTTTTCCCCTCGGCGCCGACGGCAAACTCAAAGGCCAGGACGCCGTCAAAATCCTCGAAGACTTCGGCCCCGACGGCCGGGCGCGCAAGATCACCACCTTCGCCGACAAGCTCGACATCCCCATTGGCGTGCTGCCGCTCCTAACGACGAAGCCGCAGGACGCCTTGATCTACAGCATCCCCAACATTTGGCGCATGCGCGACGCGGACGGCGACGGCAAAGCCGACGAACGCACTCCCTTATATACTAAATACGGCTTCAAAGACACTCACGGCATGACCAATAATTTCACCTGGGGCTTCGACGGCTGGGTCTACGCCTGTCACGGCTTTTCCAACGAGTCCACGGTCAAGGGCGGCGACGAGCGCAATATCACCATGCAATCGGGCAACGTCTACCGCCTGCGCCCCGACGGCTCGCACCTCGAGTATTTCCTTCACGGCGAAGTAAACCCGTTCGGCCTGGCCTTCGACCCGCTGGGCAATCTGTATACCTGCGATTGTGAAACCAAGCCGATCTGGCAGCTGTTGCGCGGTGGATATTACCCCAGCTTTGGCAAGCCGGACGACGGCCTCGGCTTCGCCCCGACCATGATCGAGCGCTACACCGACTCCAGCGCCATCGCCGGCGTCGCCTTCTACGCGGCCGACAGCTTCCCGGCGGCTCATCGCGACAGCGCCTATGTCGGCGACGTCGTGACCAACCGCGTCAACGAATTCCGCCTGACGTGGCATGGCTCGACGCCGCACGCCGTCAAGCAGGACTTCCTGCTCAGCGACGACCGTTGGTTTCGGCCCGTGCATGTCAAGCTGGGGCCGGACGGCGCCTTGTACATCGCCGATTTTTATAATCGCATTATCGGCCATTACGAAGTGCCGCTCGACCACCCCGGCCGCGATCATGAGCGCGGCCGGATTTGGCGCATCGTCTATCGCGGGCCGGACGGTAAGGGGCCGACCCAGTTGGCTCCGCGCGCCGACTGGACCACGGCCCCCGTCGATGAGCTGTTGAAAGACCTTGGGCATCCGAACCTAGCCGTGCGCATCAAGGCGACTAATGAGCTGGCGGCGCGCGGCGGCAAGGATGCGGTTGCCGCCGTGTTGGGGGTGATGAACCGCACGGATAAGCCGGAGGCCGGCGATATATGGCGGCGGATGCACGGTCTCTATGTGTTGGAGCGCGTCGGCGCCCTCGACGACGCAACGCTGGGCGCGGCGGCGAAGGACAAAGAGTTCGGCGTCCGCGTCCACGCTCAGCGGATTCTGTCCGAGCGCGCCAAATGGACCGACGAGCTACATGCTTTGGCGTTGGCGGGCCTGAAGGACGCCGATGCGAACGTGCAGAGAGCCGCCGCCGATGCGGTGGGCCGTCATCCGGCAGCGGACAACCTCCGTCCGCTGCTCGACCTGTACGAGGCGGCGCCTGCCGAGGATACGCACTTGCTTTACGTCGTCCGCATGGCCCTGCGCGACCAATTGTTGCCGGCCAATGTCTGGAATGCTATTCCGTTGAAAGTTTGGACGGAGCGCGACGCCCGCGCCATAGCGGACGTATCGCTCGGCGCCCCTACGCCGGAGGCCGCGGCGTTCCTGCTGAAGCACTTGGGACAAGACCCGCAGCGCCGCGATTTCCTCACCAGAGCGGTCCATCACATCGCCCGCTACGGTTCGCCGGACGTGGCGAAGACCGTCACGGCCTTCGCCCGGGGACAGCATCCGGCGGATTTCGGTCTGCAATTCGAGCTGTTCCAGGCCGTGCGCAACGGCGGGCAAGAACGCGGCGCGGCGCTCGATGACGCCGCCCGCGCCTGGGCCGACGACCTGACGAACAAACTGCTGGCGTCGAAATCACCGCAGGAGGTCAAGTCCGGCACGGAGTTGGTGGCAGCGCTGAAAATGGAGAGTCAGGAGAGTAAAGTTGTTGACGTTGCGACGAATAAGGCGATCCCGCGCGAGGGCCGCGAGGCCGCCATGGCCGCACTGACGGCGCTCAACGCCGGTCGCAACGCCGGCGTGCTGGGTAAGGTGCTGACCGACGCGGACAACGCCATCGAGTTGCGCGAAGGGGCCGCAAAGTTGTTGGCTCAGGCCAATCAGCCGGAGACGCAGGCGCAGCTCTTGCAAGCGCTGCCGGCCGCGCCGGCCCGCTTGCAGACGGCCATCGCCGCCGGCCTGGCGGGCAGCCCCGCCGGCGCCGCCAAATTGCTCGACGCGGTGGAGGCCGGCAAGGCGTCGGCCCGGCTCCTGCAAGAGCGGGCCGTCGAGGCGCCGCTAACGGCAAGCAACATTCCAGATGTGAAAAATCGCTTGGCGAAGCTGACGAAGGGATTGCCGCCGGCCGACCAGAAGATTCAGGAGCTGATTGCCGCCCGCCACAAGAGTTTCCAGGAGGCGAAGGCGGACGCGGAAGCCGGCGCCAAGGTGTTTGAGAAAAACTGCGCCATCTGCCACACGATCGCCAACAAGGGCGCCAAGGTCGGACCGCAGTTGGACGGCGTCGGCATTCGCGGCTTGGACCGGCTGCTAGAGGACGTACTGGACCCGAATCGCAACGTCGATCAGGCGTTCCGCATGACGATTTTGAATCTCACTGACGGCAAAGTGGTGCGTGGCCTGCTGCTGCGCCAAGTGGGCGCAGTGCTGGTGATGGCCGACGACAAGGGTAAGGAGGTGCGCGTCCCCATAGCGGACGTGGACGAACGGAGTACGTCGCAGCAGTCGCCGATGCCGGCCACGTTCGCGGAACAGGTTTCGCAAGCCGACTTCCACAATTTGATGGCGTTTCTTCTGAAACAAACCGCCGCGCCCGCGACGAAACCGCCGGGATAATGAACTTTTAGACTCTCCGGAAAAACCATCCGCAGATTACACAGATTTACGCAGATAAGAAGGAAAAAGGGTTCAGGATTGCCGGATAACAGCGCAGTTTTCCTCTCTTATTTCTTATCTGTGTAAATCTGTGTAATCTGCGGATATTCTTTCCGGAGAGCCTTTGAGAACGCGAGCCAGTCCCTTACCGCGAACCGCCGCCGTCCCCACCATGCACCCCGCGCAAACGGTGTGGATCGAGCAGGTTCTACGCGATGCTGGTATACTGGAATCACCTGCTATTTGACCGCCCTCCTGCCTTCGCCTTACGAGAATCCTTATGTACCCGAACCTCTCCCGCCGTTTCATTCTTGGCGTGGCTTCCGCCGTCCTGTTGACGTGGGCCGTCTCCGTCCGAGCGCAGGCTCCGGGGCCGACCCCGCCCAACCCGGCGGCGCCGACGCTCAAGCCCGTCGCGCCTCACGGCGTTCAGCGCGGCACGACCATCGACCTTACTCTCACCGGAACCAACCTTACCGAGCCGACTGGGCTATGGACGGGGTTTCCCGCCAAGGTCGTCATCCCGACCGACAACAACAACGGCAAAGACGCCGCCAAACTGCTCGTCCGTCTGGAAGTGCCCAAAGACGCGCCGATGGGCCTTTACGGCCTGCGTCTGGCGACCACACGCGGACTGTCTAATTTACGGCTCTTTTGTGTAGACGACCTTCCCCAAGTCATGCAGGCGGAAAACAACCGCGCTCGCCCGACCGCCCAGCTAGTCAAGCCGCCGTGCGTCGTCATCGGCAAGACGGCCAACGAGAGTAACGACTATTACAAGATCACCGTGGCGGCCCGTCAGCGCCTCAGCTTCGAGGTACTCGGCCATCGCCTCGGCAGTCCCATCGACCCCCAGCTCACGCTCTTCGACGCCCACACCGGCCGTGAGTTGAAGGGCGGCCACAGCAACGACGCCCCCGGCCTTCAGACCGACCCGCGTCTCACCTACACCTTCAAGGACGCCGGCGAATACCTTATTGAGATACGCGACGTCAGCTATAAGGGCGGCGATGATTATTTTTACCGTTTGCGGATCGGCGATTTCCCTTGTGCGACGACTCCGTTGCCGCTGGCCGTCAAGCGCGGCGTCAAAACGGCGGTGCGCTTCGCCGGGCCGACGATGGACGGAGTCTCGCCGGTGGAGGTGACGGCGCCTGCCGACCCGGCCGTGCAAGCGGTATGGGTGACGCCGCGCGGGGCCAACGGCTTAAACGGCTGGCCCGTTAGCGTGGCCGTGTCCGATCTTGACGAGGCGATGGAACAGGAGCCGAATAACGAGCCGGCCAAGGCCAATCGCCTCGCCGTTCCTGGCGCGATCACCGGCCGCTTCGAGCAGAAAGGCGATCTCGATTATTACGTATTCGCCGCCAAGAAGGGGACGCGCTACTTCATCGACGCTCAGACCCGCGAGATGAATTCGCCGACCGAAGTCTACATGACATTGCGCGACGCGAAGAACAATCAGATTCAGGCCGCCGACCCCATGAAAGATCCGCATTTAGACTATACCGCGCCAGCCGACGGCGACCTCTTCCTTGCCGTCGAGCATCTGCAATACTGGTACGGCCCGGATGAAGTGTACCGCGTCACCGTGGCGCCGTACGCACCGAGTTTCGACTTGTCGCTCGGCATCGACCGATACAACGCGGCTCAGGGCGGTTCGGTTTCGCTACCGATCCTTGTCGCCCGCCGCGATTATGCCAGCCCCATTGACGTAAGTGTGATCGGGCCGGCCGGCCTGAGTGGACAAGTGCAGATTCCCGCTGGCCAACCGGCGATGCCGAACACGGCGGGCGCGACGCTGGTAGTGAACGTCGGCCCCGACGTGCCGGTCGGCCCGATGGCGTTTTTGATACAAGGCAAGGCAAAAATTAATGGCAAGGACGTGATCGAGTACGCCAGCGTCCGCGCGGCCGTCAGCCGAGAGCTGGCGGGTGTGCCGATGCCGCCGCGACAGACATTTACGACGGTCGGGTTGGCCGTAACCGAAAAGGCGCCGTTCGCGCTGGCCGTTAAGTTCGACCAGCCTTCCAGCGCGCTCGGTAAGCCGGCGAATCTTACGATTACGGCGGTGCGCAAGCCTGGCTTTACCGAAGAAATTGCACTGACGGCGACCGGCCAACCGGCCAACGTGGCGCCGGCTCTGAAGAACATCCCGGCCAACATGACCGAGATCAAGGCACAGCTGAACGCCGCCGCCAACGCACCGGTGGGCACGTTTGCCATCGTGGTGAATGGCAAAGCCAAGCATCAGAATCAGGACTTCTCGGTCAACGCGCCGCCCGCGAACCTTGTGCTGACGAAGTAAGAAATAAATAGCGTCTCAATAGGTCCTATAGGTCTTATAAGACCTATAGGACCTATTAGACGTAATCAAGAAATAGATTAGTCACAAAGACACCGTTGGACCTTCACCTGGGGACGATATGACCTACCGTCGTTTGACCGCCCTGGTTCTGTTTCTATCAGCCTCCACCGCGGTCCGTGCCGAAAACCCAAGACCGGCCTATCCGCCGCCTACCGCCGTGCGAGCCGCGTTCCACAAATTGCTCGACCGGCCGGCCGTGCCGCTCGACGTGAAGGTGGAAGAGACGAAAACCAACGGCGGCCTCACGACGGAACACTTGAGCTTCGCCTCGGAGAAGCACACCGACGGTAAAATAGAGCGCGTGCCGGTGCTGGTGGTCCGGCCGGAGAAGGCGGACAAGAGGCTGCCGGCGGTGATCGCGCTGCACGGCACCGGCGGCGGCAAGGACGGAATGCGCGGCTGGCTCACCGACCTGGCGAAGCGCGGCTTCGTCGCGGTCGCCATCGACGCCCGTTTCCACGGCAAGCGCGCCGGCGGCGCCAAGGGGGCGGCCGCTTATGTTGAAGCGATCACCCGCGCCTGGGAATCCAAGCCGGGCGACGAATCGCCGGAACATCCGTTTTATTACGACACCTGCTGGGATTTGTGGAAGACGGTCGATTACTTGCAACAGCGCGACGATGTGAACCCCGACCGCATCGGCGTCCTCGGCGTCAGCATGGGCGGCATCGAAATATGGCTGGGCGCCTCAACGGACGAACGTATCAAGGTCATGGTTCCCCTCATCGGCGTACAGAGCTTTCGTTGGAGCCTGGACAACGACCGCTGGCAGGGCCGCGCCAACACGATCAAGGGAGCCCACGAGGCGGCGGCCCGCGACCTCGGCGAACCCAAGGTGAACCAGAAGGTTTGTCGCGCCCTCTGGAGCAAAGTGATCCCCGGCATCCTGGATCAGTACGACTGCCCAAGCATGATACGCCTGTGCGCTCCTCGTCCGCTGCTGATCCTCAATGGCGAAGAAGACCCCAATAACCCTCTGGAAGGGGCGAAAATCGCGTTCGCCTCGGCGGAACGCGCTTACAAGGACGCCGGCGCGGAGGACAAGTTAAAAATCTTTGTCGCCAAGGGCGTCAAACACGCCGTCACCGGCGAAGAGCATCAGATGACGCTTGACTGGCTCGAAAAATGGCTCAAGCCCTAAAAGGTCTCACGCAATGGCGCAAAGACGCAAAGAGGTTTTCTTTGCGTCTTTGCGCCTTTGCGTGAGACTTTTTCATTTCCCGCCCGGCGGCGCGTACTTCGCCAGCCAGGCGAATACTTCCTTATGCCAGTACTCGCTGTTCTTCGGCTTCGCGACCCAGTGCCCTTCGTCGGGGAAGTTGATGAATTTTGACGGGATTCCCTTGCGCTGGAGCGTGTTGAATAGCTGAAGACCCTCCCCGACCGGCACACGGAAATCAAGGTCATTGTGGATAATTAACATCGGCGTTTGGAACTTATCGGCATAGCGGTGCGGCGAAAACTTCTCGAACGCCTCCCGTTTGTCCTTGTCCCACGGTTTGCCGCCGTGTTCCCACTCGTCGAACCAGATTTCGTCGGTCGTCGCGTACATACTATCGAAGTTATAGACTCCGCAATGGGTGATAAGCGTCTTAAATTTGGTAGTGTGGCCCTCAAACCAGTTCATCATGTAGCCGCCGAAGGACGCCCCGGCCGCGGCCATGCGGTCTGTGTCGATGTAGTCTTGCTTCTCCATGTACGCGAGGCCGGCCATGAGGTCGTCGTAGCACTTGCCGCCCCAATCGCCGCTGATCTCGTCGGTGAACTTCTGGCCGAAGCCGGTGCTGCCGCGCGGATTCGGAAGGGCGACGATGTAGCCCTGGGCCGCCCACAACTCGGGGTTCCAGCGGTTGCTCCAGCCATCCTCCCAGGCGCCTTGCGGGCCGCCGTGGACGAAAAAGACGAGCGGCCATTTCTTCTTCGGATCGAAGCCGGGGGGCTTGAGAATCCACATCTGCATCTCGGCGCCTTCGACTTTGACCTTTACGCTTTCGGGGTGCGGCATGTCAAGTTCGGCGAGGAGCTTGTCATTGGCGTGACTGACGTTGATTGGAACCGGATTCTCCATGGCGTCTTGGTCGCGCCTCGCGCAAAAGACTTCGGCGGGTTGACTCATGGCCACTCGCGTTAGCGCCAAGGTGTTCATATGGCGGTCGCAAGTTAGCGAGGTGTATGTACCATCTTCGGTCACTTTGAAGACGCCGCCCCCGTCCGAGTAAGTGAAAAAGACTGGTGCCAGCCCGTTCTCCTCTGCCGTAAGGGCGACGCCTCCTGCATACCATGCGAAGTCGGTGGTTGAACCGTGAAACTGGACCGTGAGGCGATGCCGTATTTCCTGAAATCCGCCGCTCCTATCTACGCGAGCTAACATCAGGTCCCATTTATCTGCCTCAAACCCCGCCCGTTGCTGTGCTCGGTAGGCCACCATCTTCCCGTCCGGCGAGAAAAGTGGCCCACTGCTCGCCGCCGGATTGTCCTTCGTCAGGCACTCCCATTGCGTCGTCCCGCCCGTCACCGGCACACGGCAAATGCTGTAATTCGTGTTCCACGCCTCGTCCTTCTCCGGCACGGCCGTGAATACAAGATATTTGCCATCCGGACTGAAGGTGAAATTGTCCCCGGTCGAAAACGTGCTGGACGTGGGAAAGGCGTCGCGGTTGCCGGGCGTCGCGTCCTTCGGTTCGCCGCCGGCGGCCGACATAACGAATAGGTGTTGTCGTTTATCTTCCACATAGGAATCCCAGTGGCGATAGAAGAGTCGGGTGAAAACCTTCGCCTTGACCGGATTCTTCTCTGCCTCCTCTTTGCGCTTCTTGTTCAGTTCGTCGGCCTCCTTGAACGGCTTCTCCGAGTATTCCGGATAAACCGCCGACACAAAGGCGATATTCGCGCCGTCCCTGGACCAGACGGCATTGCCGGCCTCGGTGCTGATCGCGGTCAGCTTTTGGCCCTCGCCGCCGTCTACGTCGATGAGCCACAATTGGCCGTCGCCGGAGCGGTTCGACTCGAACAGGATTTGTTTGCCGTCGGGACTCCAGCGCGGATGCGAATCCTTCTTGCCGACGGCGTTGGTCAAGCGACGCGGCTCACCCTTGCCGTCGGCCGCCGCCAGCCAGAGCGACGAGGAAGTCTTGTTGGCGGACAGGTCCACTTCGCCGACGACATAGACGATGGTCTTGCCGTCGGGGCTGATCTGCGGATCGCTGACACGCTTGAATGCGAACAGGTCGTCGATATTCAACGGCCGTTTGCCTCCCTCGGCTTGGACCACGGCCGGCACGGCCAGAAGCATCAGGCCGGCGACAATTACCACGGCGTTTGTCATCGTTTCATCCTTCAAAGCGAATAGGTGACGGCCTGGCACCCCGGGTTCACGAGTACGTT
>DHJA01000209.1:12189-31486 GCA_002404095.1 Planctomycetaceae bacterium UBA4732
ACGTACTCGTGAACCCGGGGTGCGAGGCGTATTATACGACGGGCGGCCCCATTCGCTAGAATATCCGCATGGCGATCAAGACCAAGCGCTGGGACGAGCCGAAAGAGCCGGACGACGGTCTCCGCCTGCTGGTCTGCCGCTACCGGCCGCGCGCCCTGCTGAAAAGTAAGGAGACGTGGGACCTCTGGTGGAGTCAACTCGGTCCCAGCAAGGAGCTGCACGCCGCCATCTACGGCAAGAACGGGCCGCCGATGCCGTGGGACGAATTTCGCCGGCGCTATGTGGAAGACATGAGCGCTCAGGAGGAGAGCATCGCCGTTCTGGCGGAAAAAGTTGCGACGGGGACGACGCTGACGCTGATGTGTTCGTCGGCCTGCGTGGACCCGGCGCGTTGTCACCGCACTTTGTTACGACAGCTGATCGAGGAAAGGATGGCACGGGCGAACCATGAAATCGCAAACCGACTATCTGACCATTAATCTGCCTTCACGGATGGGATTTATCAACATTACTCCGCAGGTGCAGGAGTGCGTCGTCAAAAGCGGGGTGCGCGAGGGGATGTGCTTGGTGAACTCCATGCACATCACGTCGTCGGTGTTGATTAGCGTGGACGAGCCGGGCTTACATGAGGATTTCCTACATTGGCTGGAGCAATTGGCGCCGTTCGACCGTTCGCCGGCTCGCTACCAGCACAACCGCACCGGCGAAGGCAATGCCGACGCCCATTTGAAGCGGCAGATCATGGGCCGGCAAGTGGTGCTGGCGGTCACGGAGGGCCAGCTCGATTTCGGGCCGTGGGAACACATCTTCTACGCGGAGTTCGACGGCAACCGGCCGAAGCGGGTGCTGGTGAAGATCATCGGGGAGTGACAAGAATGTGCCGAGGACCGTTTAGCCGCTACCCGAAGGGGAGCCCGAGGGGGACGCGCTCCCCTTCGGGTAGCGGCTAAACGGACTCACTCCGGTTTCCCCATGATCTTCACATCCACCGGCTTGCCCACCTCCACCTTGTCCCCCGTCGGCGTCAGCTCGCCGGTCTTCGGGTCGATGCGGAACACCACAACGCTGTCGGAATCCTGATTGGCGACCACGGCCCACGTCCCCGTTGGATCGACCGTGAAGCCGCGCGGCACTTTGATCCCTTCGCCCTGGTTGGCAACGTAGGTCATATGGCCCGTTTTCGGATCAATGGCGAAGGTCGCGATGCTGTCCTGGCCGCGGTTCGACCCGAAGACGAACTTACCCGAAGGGTGAACGACACATTCCGCGCAAGAGGTGGCGCCCGTAAAGCCGCCTTTCGGGAGCGTCGAAAGGGTCTGTAGCGTCTTGAGCGCGCCGTGATCGGCGTCGTAGGCGAAAGCGGTCATTGTGGAGTTTAATTCGTTCACAGCATAGCAGAATCGTTCGTCCGGCGTGAAGGCGATGTGGCGCGGGCCGCTGCCGGGCGCCACGTCAGCCGCTGGCGGATCGTTTGGCGTCAGTGTGCCCTTCTCCTCGTCGTACTTGTAGATCAACACCTTGTCCAAGCCAAGGTCGCATACGAAGGCGAAACGGTTCGCCGCGTCCAGGGCGGCGCAGTGCGCGTGCGGCCCCTCCTGGCGGCCTGGGTCTTTGCCCTTGCCCTTGTGCTGGACGAAATAGGGGGGTTCGCCGAGACGGCCGTTCTCGTCGATGGGAAGAACCACGACGCTGCCGCCGCCGTAGTTCGCGGCGATAACGTGCTTGCCTTCTTTGTCAACGATCAGATGACACGGGCCGGCGCCTACCGACGATTCCTGGTTGAGAAACGTGAGATCGCCGGTCTTTTGGTCGATGGCGAACGCGCTGACGCCGCCGCCCTTCTTGCCCGGAGGCGGGATTTCATTGACTGAGTAGAGGAAACGGCCGTTAGGGTGGAAGGCGAGATACGACGGGCTGGCCGACTCGGCGGCCAACGTCTTATTCGTCAGCTTGCCGGTCGCGGGGTCGAGGTCGAAGCGGTAAATGCCTTTGCTGCTTTCGCCGGTATAGGCGCCGATGTAGACCCAATAGGTCCGCGGCGTCGGCTTCTTGTCCGCGGCGAACACCGCCGTCGGGACGAGAAACGCGGACGCCAGAACGAGCCAGCCGGCAACCGAATGACAAGGGAGAGCCATCGCACCGCCTCCGAATGCAAGGGAAGTGAACGCCGTCTGTCTTGATAGATATGAAATGGACTGGCGAACGGCCGGCGCGGGGGTCGCCTATTACTGCTTCGCAGGCTTGCCCACCGTCAACAAAAACGTCGGATTGACCGCCTCGAAACGCAGCGTCTCCAATTGCTCTGCTCCCCGCGCCACGTTCACCATCAGCACCTGTACCGATCCGGTTATTCCTTTTAACACGGCGTAGGTGGCGCTCAGGCTCTCCAGCGACGCCACGTTGGCGGTCATCCAACCACCCGGCCGCAACGCCTTCCACGCCGCTTCAAGCAGCCGGTTGACTTCGTGACCAAGCCCCCCCACGAAGATTGCGTCGGGGGCCGGCAGGCCGGCGAACACGGCAGGCGCCGCCCCGTGGATCGCTTTAAGGTTGCGCACGCCGAGCGACCGGGCGTTGGCCAGGATCAGGTGATAGTCGGCCGCGTCCTGTTCGATGGCGTATACCATGCCGGGATCGCTCAATAGGGCCGCCTCGACCGCCACCGAGCCGGAGCCAGCCCCCACGTCCCAGACGACGCCGCCGATCGGGATGGCGAGCTGGGCCAACGCGATCGCACGGACTTCGGCCTGCGTAATCAGACCGCTTTTCGGGCGGCTTTGCGCGAAAACGTCGTCGGGATTGCCAAAGCGCCGCAGCCGTGAGGGGAGCGCCGGCCGGTCGGGGCGCCCCGGCTTGCGCTTGAGAATCAGCACGTTGAGTGGGGCGAACTCCATTTCCGCAATCTCGCTCAACTCGCCCTGCGTCACGCGCTCGTCACGGCCGCCGAGGTTCTCGCAGACGTAGGCGCGGAAGTAGTCGAGGCCGCGCGCGAGCAGCTCGCGCGCCACCACCGCCGGCCCTTCGGTTTCGCTAGGGAAAAGGCCGACCGTCTCGGCGATGCGGATGCGGTCCAATACAGTTTCCAATGGGTGAGTTTGCAGATCGGTCAAGTAGGCGTCGTCCCAGGTTTCCTTCACGCGCGCGAAGGCCATCTGCATACTGCTGACGTGCGGCAACACGTCGAAACGGTCCTCGCCAATACGGTCGCAAAGATACCGCGCGACGCCATAAAACAACGGATCGCCCGCCGCGAGGATGGCCACGCGCTGGCCGGCGGGGACGGCGTTGAGCGCGTTGACGGCCTCAAGCAGATCGCCGCCGAGGACGTGGCGTTCCGCCCGCAGTTCAGGCACGAGCGCGAGGACTGGCTCGGCGCCGAACACCACGTCGGCCTCGGTCAACAGTTCACGGGCGCGGGCGGTCAGACCGGCCGCGCCGTCCGGACCGACGCCGATGATGTGAATTCTAGTTTCCATGGCGTTTGATATACGGGCGGCGCGGCGCCGCGTCCGCTGGGCGGCGCAATATAACAACGGAAATGACTGCTTTCCGAAACAAGGAGTACGCCATGTCGTCGATCCTGCTGAGTCTCGCCTTCGTTCTCGCCGCCCCCGCCGACAAACCGTCCTCCGGCTACGCCAAACCTGAATTGCTCGTGGAAGCGCCCGATCTGATGAAGTTGCCGACGAAGCGGATGATCCGCGTCCTCGACGCCCGCGGCAGGGGCAAATACCTCGAAGGCCATGCCCCTGGCGCCGTCTGGATTGACGCGGCGGCATGGGCGCACGCCTTCGCGGTTGGGCAGGACGCGGCCAAATGGGAACAAATCATCGCCCCGCTCGGCATCTTCTCGAACGACACGATCGTGATCTACGACGACAACCAGTCGAAGGACGCGGCCCGCATCTGGTACATCCTGCGCTATTGGGGCTTCGACGACGTGCGTCTGCTCAACGGCGGCTGGAAAGCATGGCAGGCCACCGGCGCCGAGTCGCAAAAGGACACGCCCGCCGTACAACCGACCAAAGACCTGAAACTGAAGCCGGAGCCGGAGCGGCTGGCCACAAAGGCGCAATTACTCGAACTACTAAAGAGCAAACCGCCGCAGATTGTGGACGCGCGTTCGGAAGGGGAGTTCTGTGGCACGGAAGAAACAGCCAAGCGCAATGGATCAATCCCCGGCGCGGCGCATGTGGAATGGAGCGATACGCTAGATGCGAAGACGGGCCGGTTCAAAAGCGCCGACGAGCTTGGGAAATTGTTCGAGAAGGCGGGCGTTGATCCATCGAAGCCAGCCGTCACCTATTGCCAGTCGGGCGGACGGGCGGCGGTGCTGGCGTTCGCGCTGGAGCTGATGGGCGGCAAAGACGTGCGCAATTATTACCGCAGTTGGTCGGAATGGGGCAACGATCCCGCCACGCCGATAGTGAAACCCAAACCGGAAAAGTAATAGTTTGCTTGGTAAGGTTCGTTTAGCCGCGACCCGAAGGGAAGCGCGGGGAGACGCGCTCCCCTTCGGGTCGCGGCTAAACGAACCTTTTCCCCAGACTTACGGCATCACCACCATCGGCACACCGGGCTTTTTCGGGTCTTCGGGCTTGGCGTTGCTTTCCGCGTAGATTTCATGCAATTTCTTGAGAAAGTCTTCCGCCTCGAAGTTCACGGTCAACATGTTACTCTGCCAGTCCCCTGCGAGGATGCCCAGTTTAGCGTCGTCCGGCTTTTTCGTCTTGGCGTCGTAGCAGTCGAAGGCGCGAGCAAAGCAATCCATCAAGGTCGCGTCGTCCAGTTCCAAGTCGCGAGGCATCTCACTTAGCAGCTGGAAATAGCGATTGAGGTTGCTAAGCTTGTTCTGGGCCAGAAAGTACGTCAGCGCCCACGCCGCCGACCGCGCCTTCAATAGTCGATCCGTCTTGTTTTTGTAGTCGTCCGGCGTGAGATTGCGGAAGTAGCCGTCGGTGACGATCTTGCGAAGCGTCTTTAAGGGAGTGCCCTCGAAGTTCTTGCCCTTGCTCCCCAATTCATAGCGAAACGCCGGCAGATAGACGCTGCTCAGGCCAGTTGGCGTCGGCCAGGCGGAATGTTCCGGCGTCTCGAAGAAGCTCCCCATGCCAAAGAGAACCCATTCGGGGACCGTCACATTGCGCGGCAATAGCCCGGACGCGAACAGTAACTGCCGGCTGGCGTCATGGCTGGCGCCGGCTCGCTCCGCCTCGCTCTCCAACTCTTTCATGGCCAGGGCTAACGTACCGGCGTAAGCCAGTTCGTTTATCTTTGTCCCCTTCTCATAGCCGGCGTTCGCCTTTCCCGTCACGAGTTCTTGACGGACGAATCTGCCCTTCGACATGATCGCGGAGGTGAATTTGTCCAGCATGTCGTAGCGCGCGTCCAGCGGCTTGGCGCAGAAAACCGACACGTTCTCGCGCCGGGCGAAGATGCCGTCGCCCACGACGGGCGGGTCGGCAAGGCTGTTACGGGTACGTTTGAACTCCGGCTCCTTCGTCGTCAGCAGGGCCGGCAGACGCTCGGTCGGGACCGGCAAAACGACGCCCTTGAGGGCGAACCAGTAAAAGTAGGTGCGAAGCGAATCTTCCAATTGCGCGAGCCGCTCTTGAACCTCCTCCGGGTCGTTGCTGGAAAGTTTATGGTAAAGGATGAAATGCCCCTTACCGTCTTTCAGGGTGGCCTCTTTGATATCGCCCAGATGCGATTTCAGGTCGGCCGCTCCGCCTTTGGCGACGGGACGATCCAGCGCGGCCTGCACCTTGAGGAAGGCCACGACGGCCTCATTAGCCGGTTCTTCTTCGGCTAGTTTCTTCATGACTTCGACGAACTTGTCGTTCAGGCCGTGGGTCAGGGCGTATTCCGCCAAGTCCTGGATTTGTTTGGCGCTGGGCTTTAGACCGGCCTTTTCCTTGGCTTTGTCCTTGAAAACTTTCGCATACTCAGCCAGGTAGCGTTTAGCGACGCTGGGTTCCTCGCTGGTGGGGTAGACCCGAACTTCCGGCCCGGCTGGGAGGTTCCACAATTTCGTGGACCCCCAGCGAGTTTTGGCTTCGAGCGGCGCCTGCTGCCCCGGTTGAAGGACTTTCGACAAAGTCTTGAAAGAGGCGTCCACTTCGACGACGGCGACAACTTCAATCGGCGCGGGCTGCTGGGCGCCGCCGGCTCCGCCTTGCTGGCCGAGATACCCGCCGCCACCAGGCTGCCCAGGAAAACCGCCGCCGTCTGGCGCGCCCGGGAAGCCGGTGCCGCCAGGAGGTACGGCGGGAGTCAAACCGCCGCCGCCTGGCGCGCCAGGAAAACCGCCGCCGGGCGCGCCCGGGAAGCCGCCGCCGCCAGGGGGTACGGCGGAGGTCAAGCCGCCGCCTTGGCCGTTGCCGCCAATCATTCCCGTTCCGGGAATCATGCCGATCATGCCCGCGCCCGGAGTGCCTGCTTCTTTTTGCTGACCCACGTTGACTTTGATAAGAATATAGTCGGCCGAAGCCATGCCGACGGCTCCGCTCAGTAGGACTGCTAAAGCCAGGAAACAGTATTTCATGGAAGAACCTCCGCGAAGCGGTTCGCGTTCGCGACGTGGCGTTGGTACGGAAAACGACGACGCCTCTTATTGTGACGCGTAACGCGCCGAATCGCAAATGGAATCTTCGCGCGGGCGCGAGATAGTGGGCCACTCGCTCCGCGAGTGGCATTTGGCCGCCTGTTCGCTTTGCGGTTTCGCCGCGAAAGCCACTCGCGGAGCGAGTGGCCCACCATGCGCGGTTTTTGCGCGGAATTTGTCATTGCTCCTTTCTTGCGGCCTTCGCGCCGGTTATAATCCGACGGTTGACCCATCACGTCCGAAGAGGAAGAAAGCCATGGGCTTCAAACTGGATCGAGTGCATGTCTGGTCGGGAGAAGTGGTCGATCAGGCTGGCGGAGTGTCGGCCAAACTGTCGTTGCTGGCTCAGGCCGGCACCAATCTCGAATTCATCTACACGCGCCGACAACCCGACAGCCCCGGAAAAGGCGTCCTGTACGTCGCCCCGGTGACGGGACCGCTGCAGGTGCGCGCCGCCCGTTCAGCCGGCCTGACGGAAACCAATGACCCGGTGGTGTTGCGCGTCGAGGGCGACAACCAGGCCGGTCTGGGTCATCGCGTCACGCAGCAATGGGCCTTGGCCGGCCTGAGTTTTCAGGGAATGTCGATGGCGGTGATCGAAAACAAGTTCGTCGGCTACGTCGCCTTCGACACCGTGGCCGACGCCAACCGGGCGGCGGCTATTTTGGGGGATGAGGGGTCGGCGGGCTGATTTGGCGAGCCGGGTCGCGTAAGCGCCCGGAGTTGGGCGCCGCGACTGCATCCAACTCCGGGCGCTTACGCGACCCGGCTCGCCAAATAGTCGTGCAAAGCAAAACGGGCCGCATTGTACCCGCAGGCTCCGTGTACGCCGGCCCCTGGATGCGTTGATGCCGAGGCTAAGTACAGGCCGCGCACCGGCGTACGGTAGCGGAAATACGGGAATGCCGGCCTAAAGAAAAGCTGCTGATCGATGTGCGCGCTGCCGCCGCCGAGGTCGCCGCCCACCAGGTTCTCGTTCATCGCCTGGAGATCGGGCGGTGAGAAGATCGCCCGTGCGCGGATCAGGCTGCGGAAACCCGGCGCCAATCCTTCCAGCCGTCGCTCGATGCGGTCGGCGAACGCCTCCCGTTGCGCCGCCCAGCCGCCCTCTACGACGGACGGTACACGCGAATACGCCCAGAGCGTATGACCTCCCACCGGAGCGCGGCTCGGGTCGGCCAGCGATTGTTGTCCAATTACGAGATAGGGATTGGTCGGTAATTCGCCGCCGCGCACCTGGCGCGTGAAAGATCGTAGGTCCGCCACGCTGTCGCCCGCGTGAACGACCGCCGACTGACGGGCCTCGGCCGCCGTCCACGGCACGGGGCCGGACAAGGCCCAGTCCATCTTGAATGTGCCCCAACCGTATCGGAAATGGCGCATTCGGCGCCGCATCCCAGCGGTTGCCGGGATTTCCTCCAATAAACGATGGTACAAGGCGAGCGGTCCCACATCGGCGAGGACGGCGCGGCCGACCGGGATTTCGTCGCCATCGCTGGTGCGAACCGCGACCGCCCGACCGCCGCGGACGACGATGCGCTCCGCACGCGCACTGCAGCGCAGCACGCCACCGGCCTCTTCTAGCCGGCGAATCAGGGCGTGCGTGATGGAACGCGCGCCGCCGACGGGAATGCGGAAGCCGGGGCCGGACGCCAGCAGCGCTAGCACTAACCCCAAACCGGCGCCGGCGAAGTCGTCCGGGCCGAGATCGACGTGCAGCGCCAATGCCGGGAGGACGCGGCGGGCAGCCTCCGTGCGAAAATGACGCACCGCAAAGCTCGCCGTACTGCCGAGACCTTCCCGCGCCAGCCAGGCCAGATGATACGGCCCCAGCCGCAGCGCCGCGCCGAAACCGGGCAGCGGTCCCAACAGCGCCGCCGCCAGCCGATCGCCCATCGCACGGCGCCATAGCGCCAATCGTCGCCATGCCGGGCCGTCTTCGCCAAAAGAGATCGCCGATTGCTCAGGATCGCGCGAGATCGTGACGCAGGAGCCGTCCGGGGCGGGATGACAACTCTCACGCGCGGCGTTGCGCCACTCCAACCCCGCCCCCGTCAGGTCAAGGTCGCGGAAGGCGGGGCTATCGTCGGCGAACGGGAAGAAGGCGGCGCCCACGTCATGGACGTAACCCGGCAGCGTCAACTCCTCGGAATAACACGCGCCGCCCGGCCGATGCTGCGCCTCAAGCACCAGCACGCTCCAACCGCGCCGGGCGAGCGTTGCGGCCGCAGTCAGCCCGTTAGGGCCGGAGCCGATGACGATTGCGTCCATCAAACCTCCGTGAAGGGTCAAACGTCAGGCGCCCACGGCCAACTGCACTAGGACCACTACGAACAGGCCGATGCTGATGACGCCGTTGATCTGAAAAAACGCCTGATTCACCCGGCTCAGGTCGTCCGGACGCACGATCCAATGTTCATAAGCCAGCAGCGCCGTGACGGCCGCGAGACCGGCCAGGTAGATCCACCCTAGATCCGGTTGTGCCGCCCAATAGAGCGCCGCCAGCAACGCCAGCATGACGACGTGACAGGCCAAGGCGGTTTTTAAACTGGCGCGCACGCCGATGGCCGCGGGGACGCTGCGCAGCCGTGCCTTACGGTCGAAGTCCACGTCCTGGCAGGCGTACAAGATGTCAAAGCCGGCCACCCAAAACAGCACCGCGCCACCGAGGAGCAACGGCGTCGGCAGCGTCGTCCAGGCGTCGCCGCCGCGAATTGCAATCCATGCCGCCACCGGCGCCAACATCAGGGAGGCGCCGAGCCAGAAGTGCGACAAAGCGGTGAAGCGCTTGGTAAACGAGTAAGCGCCGACGAACGCCAGCACCGGCACGGACAGATAAAACGGCCAAGGGTTCGGCGGATCGGCCCACATATAGAGAAGGGTAGAGGCGACGAAACCGACGGTGCAAACGAGGGTGAAGAGCCAGACCGCGACGGGCGCCAGTCGGCCGGCGGGTAGGTGACGGCCGGCGGTGCGCGGGTTGGCGGCGTCGAAACGGCGGTCGGTAAGTCGGTTAAACGCCATCGCCGCGCTGCGAGCGAAGACCATGCAGAGGAGAATGCCAACGAGTTGAACCCACTGAAAGCCCGCGCGCTTCCAGGCCAGCACGGCGCCTGTCAGGGCGAACGGCAGCGCGAAAACCGTATGGCTAAAGCGAATTAACTCCAAGAAAGAGCGAATTTGTCGATACATCGCGCGGCGGCTCCGGCGGACGGGTGCGTCCCATGCGGTTGTCATAGCAACCGTCACCGCCAGCGTCTTGCAACACCGCATAATACGCCCGACACTCGCGCTCGCGGCCGCGCACGACGCGCCGGCCGCGCAAATCGCCGACCGTTTCCGTCACCACCGTGCGTTGACCGGATACAAAACCGTCATGGAACGAAATCACCACCCAATCACGGGTCCGGCCGAGACGATGCGCCAGGGCCGTGTTGGAGAACAAAGCGCGGAAACGCCAGCCGCGGCGCTCCGTTTTGTACAACGGCAGCCACGGTTCGTTCTCCGGGTTGAAGCGTCGCGGCGAAAGCGTCGGCAGGCGATTTTCGTCCCCACGCTGGTGGTATTCGGCGTCCACCTCCAGGATTTCATCAACCGAAGGCTCGCCGCGCACAGGCTCCGGCAAGCGCGAGCGCGCCAGCCGACCAGCTAGGGCGTCGATGAGGCCGCGAAGACGTTTCGGGCCGACGCCGACCTGAGCCAGCCGGCCGTCGTGGGCTGCCTGTTCCATCTGTTCCAGCGATGTGACGCCGAGCCGTTCATGCACCCTTCGCGCCAGCTGGGGGCCGACGCCCGGTAGACTCGTCAACAGCCGTTCGGGGTCGATGTGGCCTCCCGCCGGCCGGAGGGTATGGAACTCGCCGGTACGGATCAGGCTTTCAATCGTATAGGCCAGACTGGCTCCGACGCCCTGTAGCTCATCCAGACCGGCGCGTCCTTTCTCCGCAAGAATCTTGGATGCTGGCTGGTCCAAGGCAAAGATCGTCTGGGCGGCGCGTCGGTAGGCGCGCGCTCGATAAATGTTCGCCTCCTCGCCTTCCAAGTAGTCGGCGTATTCATTCAGTTTGTGGGCGATGTCCACGTTGTTCATGGCTTTCTCCGTCGCTACTCTATTTCTTATTATACGCATGTACACTAATAAGGGCAAGCGCGATTCGCCTACTTGACTCGCCACTTGCAAGGGCATTCGCGGAGGGTTACGGTAGGATGTCCTGGTGTTAGACGGACAAAAAGAAATCGAGCCGGTTGACGAACATAAACGTAGCCGCCCGCCTCAGTGTGGAGTGCCCCTACATGAGCTGGAAGGAAAAAGTCGTCGGCCTGTACAAGCGCTTCGGCTCGCCGGTCAAATTCGCGGCCAAACTGGTCCTCTGGTCCATTGTGCCCGGTGGCTTGTGGAAACGGCGCCGGTGCTGGCATCCTAAAGACCAAGGCTTGATCCTGCCGAGTCTCTCACTAAAAAATCAAGTGGCGTAGCGACGCCCAAGTAATCTGTCGGGGGTAGAACAGTGAAGCGCGGCGCCCGAGAAAACATCCGCGAAGACAATAAGTTAAGGCCGGAAGACCGCCCCGCGCACGATTGGTATCGCTTCGTCCTTTCTTTTCCTCCTCATTTAGTGCGCGATTACGTTGCCCGGTTCGGCCTCAACTCGGGCCAACGGGTTCTGGACCCGTTTTGCGGGACGGGCACCACGCTCGTGGAATGTAAGAAACTCGGCATTTCGAGCGTCGGGACGGAACCCAATCCAATGCCTTGTTTTGCCAGCCAGGTGAAAGTGACTTGGAATGTAAATTCCGACAGTCTGCTCAGCCACGCCCAAGAGGTCGCGGGGCGCGCGGAAGAGCGGCTCGACGCCGAAGGTTCGGGGGCTGACTCGGACCTCCCTCTCTTTCGCAAAAACGGCAAGCATTCCCGATTGCGATCCCTGCCGACGGAGGTGGGGAAGCTACTGTTGAAGGATTCGATCAGTCCGGCGCCGCTGCATAAGACTTTGGTGCTTTTGGAGGCGCTGGCGGCGCACGCCGACGAACGCTTCAGCGCGCACGAAAGGGTGGCGCTTGCCAAAGCCATCGTATTTGGGATTAGCAACCTCCACTTCGGCCCGGAAGTCGGCGTTGGCCCTGCGAAGTCCGACGCGCCGGTGATTGACCTATGGATGAACGGCGTCCGTTTAATGGCCGAGGATCTTCGCGGCCTGGCCGAGAAGGACGGCGCAAAAGCCGTGGTGCATCGGGCGGACTCACGAGACCTGCTCAACGTAATCGAGCCAAAGTCCGTGGACGCCGTAATAACCTCGCCGCCTTATCCCAATGAGAAGGACTACACGCGGACGACGCGGCTGGAATCGGTCCTTCTCGGCTTTGTGTCAGACAAGAACGATATTCGTTTAATAAAAAAAGACTTGGTCCGCTCTAACACCCGAAGCGTTTACAAGGCCGACCGAGACGACGCACTTGTGGCAGGACATGGGGAAATCCAGCGGATCGCCGGTGCTATTGAGCGCCGTCGGATTGAGTTGGGCAAGACGTCCGGGTTTGAACGCCTTTATGCCCGCGTGACAAAGCTCTATTTCGGGGGCATGACAAAGCACCTTGCCGCCCTCCGCCCTCTGCTGCGACCCGGCGCCCAACTGGCATACGTCGTCGGCGATCAGGCGTCGTACCTCCGGATAATGATTCGCACGGGACAACTCCTGGCAGCCATCGCGCAATCTCTTGGTTATGAAGTAACTGGCATCGACCTCTTCCGCACCCGCTTGGCAACGGCCACCAGGGAGCAACTCCGTGAAGAGGTGGTTCTGCTGCGCTGGCCCGGTTGAGCGCGAGATTCTTAAGGCAAGCATGAGCAAGAAAATCGCCTACTCATCGATTATCGAACACCTGTTCCGGTCAAAGTACAAAGCCGGGATGCGTGAAGTGGATTTTGAAAGGAAGGACATCGAAAAGGCTGCTGGCATACTCGGCGTCCTCCTTCCCAAAAACCTGGGCGACGTGGTTTACAGTTACCGCTATCGCAAGAAATTTCCGGAAAGCATTCTGGCCACGGCGGACGCGGGACATATTTGGATTATTCGCGGGAGAGGTCACGGTAAATGTCGGTTCGTCCAAATACCCGATAGCCCAATCGTCCCGAACAACCACATGGCGACAACTAAGATTCCTGACGCCACGCCTGGTATCGTCGCCAAATACTCGCTCAACGATGAACAAGCACTGCTGGCGAGGGTGCGCTACAATCGTCTTATCGACATCTTCACTGGCGTGGTTTGTTACTCCCTTCAGAATCACCTGCGCACTTCGGTCCCGACGATCGGGCAGGTGGAAACGGACGAACTTTACGTGGGCGTGGATAAGAAAGGCGCGCACTATGTCTTCCCCATACAGGCGAAGGGAGGCACAGACCAGTTGAGCATCGTGCAGATCGAGCAGGACTTCGAGGTATGCACTCAAAAGTTCTCGTTGCTTATCTGTCGGCCGGTGGCGGCGCAGTTCATGCAGGATGACGTCATTGCCCTCTTCGAGTTTGAAAAGAACGAGGAAGGCATCAAGATCTGTTCTGAAAAGCATTACAAGCTGACTCCGCCAGCCGAAGTGACGGACGCTGACTTGGCTAGCTACCGCCTCCGCACGGCGGACTAATGCTTTGTCTGGCAATTGGTATTAGAGTCTGTCCCATAAGGGGTCTAACACGGCTGTTTCAGCCGTGTTAGACCCTTATGGGACAGACTCTTAGCCCCGGAGAGGCGCTCGAGACCAGACGGCTTTTCCCTAACTTGCCACGCCCCATATCCTTTCATATTTTAATCTCATAAGGGGATCGAATCGGATGGCGCAAGTCGTCTTGGAATGCGTCAGCAAAACGTATCCCAACGGCGTTCGCGCCGTGTGCGACCTAAGTTTGACCATCGCCGACGGCGAACTAATCGTGCTTGTTGGACCGTCCGGCTGCGGTAAGACGACGACGCTTCGCCTGATCGCCGGACTGGAAACGCCTACGAGCGGGATCATTCGCATCGACGGCCGCGTTGTGAACGGCGAACCGCCGCACCGGCGCGACGTGGCGATGGTTTTTCAGCGCCCCGCCCTCTATCCCCACCTGAATGTACGCCAGAACCTCGGTTTCGGCCTTGCCCTCCGCGACGGCGGTTGGCCGTGGGCGTCGCGGGCGCGGCTGGCGGAGCGGCGCGAGCGCGTCGCACGAACCGCGCAGCTGCTGGAACTGTCCGACCTGCTCGATAGGCGTCCCAACGAGCTTTCGGGCGGCCAGCAACAACGGGCCGCTCTGGGCCGCGCCTTGGTGCATGAACCGGCCGTTTTCCTGCTGGATGAGCCGCTTAGCAACCTTGATGCGCGGCTGCGCATGGAAATGCGCCGCGAGTTGCTCTTGCTCCATCGTCGTCTAGCGGCGACAATGGTGTATGTAACCCACGATCAGGAAGAAGCCCTGACGCTCGGCGACCGCGTTGTGTTGCTGGATAAGGGCGTGGTGCAACAGGCCGACCGGCCGCAGGCCATCTATGATCGGCCGATCAGCCGACAGGTTGCCGGTTTTGTCGGTTGGCCGCCGATGAATTTTATGGAAGGCCGGCTGGTTGAGGTTGAGGGCCGCCTTTCCTTGAAGCGCGGCATGTGGCTCCTGCCTTTGGCTGACCGCCAGGAGGAATGGCAAGCCTTTGTCGGCCGCGAGGTCGTCTTGGGAATCCGGCCTGAACAGGTTCGGATATCCGCGATGGCTTCCGCACGATCGTCGCTGCTGGCGGAAGTTCGGCTCGTAGAACGCGTCGGCTCCTTCCGTCTGGCGACGCTGCGATACGGCGAGTGGATAGTGACGGCCCGTTTGGAAGGGACTTCCCCCGCGCCGGAAGGATCGCTGGCGGCCGTCGAGTTTGCTTTGGTCCAGGCGCATCTGTTCGACGCGGAGACGGGACGAGTTCTGTCCTCTGGCCGGTCGGACGAGTGACGCCGATGACGACCTCCTGGCTTCGGCCAGCAGGGCGTCCGAGTGGGCCTCGTCCCACTTTTTTTGTTGGCGTCCTTGCAACGTGAGGGTACAGCATGAACGGCGCGGAGTTGTTGAAGGGCGTGGACTTCGTGAGCCGCGAGCGGAACATTTCCAAGGAAGTGATCTTCTCCAGCATCGAGAAGGCCGTCCGCCTCGCCATCCAAAAATGTTTTGACGACGAGGAAGGCATCGCCGTTACCATCGACCGGCAATCCGGCGTCATGCAGGCGCTCAAGGGCGAAAAGGAACTGGCCACGGAGGAGTTGGGCCGCATTCCTGCGCAAGCCGCCAAGCAAGTGCTAATCCAGAACTTCCGCGAGGAAGAGAGTAACGCGGTCTTTAATGAGTTCGACGCCAAAAAGGGCGAACTGGTCCACGGCACCGTCGGCCGTTTCGAGGGCGGCGCCGCTACCGTCAGCCTAGGCAAGACGGAGTGCCTGTTGCCGCGCGGCGAACAAATCCCCGGCGAAACGCACCACGTTGGCGAGCGCGTTAAAGCGGTCATCCTTGAAGTCAAGCGCGTCGGACATCGCGTGCGCATCATTTTATCGCGGACGCATCCCGATCTGATACGGCGGATGTTCGAGAATGAGATTCCCGAGATCAACGACCGAACCATCGAGATCAAGGCGGTGGCCCGCGAGTCGGGTTACCGCACGAAAGTGGCGGTTTCCAGCGTCGATATGAAAGTGGACTGCGTGGGCGCGTGCGTCGGCGTCCGTGGCAGCCGTATCAAGAACATCGTGGACGAGTTGGGCGGCGAACGAATCGACATTGTGCGCTGGAACGACGCGTTGCAGGTGCTTATTCCCAACGCGCTTCAGCCGGCACAGGTGGAAGAGGTTTTCCTTTATCCCCGCCTCGGACGAGCGATTGTGCTGGTCAAGGAAGACCAATTGTCGCTGGCGATTGGCCGTCGCGGTCAGAACGTGCGTCTGGCCTCGAAGCTGGTCGGCTGGGACATCGAGATCATGACCCACGACGAGCTGAACGAAGGCATCGAGCGGGCCGAGGGCTGGTTCCTGGCGGCGCCGAACGTCCAGCCGGAGATGGTGGAAACGCTCATCGAAGAGGGCTTCCTCTCCTACGACGACTTGACGTTCGTGGAAGGGGCGGAGCTGGCGGAGTTGACCGGCCTGACGGAGGAGCAGGGCAACGAAATTATCGCTTACGCGGAGGAAGCGGCGGTGCGCGTGGAGGAGGAAACTCGCATCGCCAAGGCCGCCGAGGAACAGGAGCGGATCAACAATCCGGCCCCGGCCCCCGTGCAGCGTCGTACGGCCACGGAGCGGGCCATCGAGTTGCTGGGGCCTGACGTGGCGGCTCCCGCCGAGGAAGCGCCGGCGCCGAGCGCCGACCAGATTTTCGGCGAGGACGCGGCGCCGGCCGAGGCCGACCAGCCGGCGGAGGTCAAATTGACGGCGGAGCAACTATTCGGGCCGGACGAGACGGAGCCGGTCAAAGAAGAAACGCCATTGAGCGCCGCCCAGATTTTCGGCGAAGAGCCGACGGAGGAAGCTCCGAAACCGTAGGGCTTCGCGCTCCCCTTAGGGTCGCGGCTAAACACGTTTAGCCGCGACCCTAAGGGGAGCGCGGGCCAGACACGAGAAGATTCCCTTCTTTTCCCCCGCTCAGTCGGTTACAATAGAAATTACATCCGGTAGGACGCCCGAGCGTCGGGCGCGACAGCGAGTTCACACGGGGATTTCCGCTTGCAAACCGAGAAGGTTCGCGTTTATCATCTGGCGCACGAACTGAACATGGAGAGCAAGGAATTGCTCGATCTATGTCGTCAGCACGGCCTTGACGTGAAAAATCAGCTCAGCACGTTGGTCCCGGAGCAGCGCGACGCCATCATCGCCCTGGTGCGCAAAAAGGGGGCTGCGGCCGTCGCTCCGAAGGCGCCGACCGTCCCGCCCGTTTTGCAGCCGAAGCAAGTCCCGAACCTGACCGGACAGCGTCCCGCCGTTTCGCCTTCGCGTCCGCAGGTCAAGCGCGAACCCGAAGCCGTCACGCTGCCTGCCGCCGTCCCTTCCTCGGAGAAGCCTATCACCGCTGTTCCCGCCGCCAAGACGCCCAAACCGCACCCGGCCGCGCGCGTCCCTGAACCGCCTCCCGCTGTAACGCCTCCGCCCGTCGCCCTCCCGGCTGAAACATCCCCTGCGGCGGCGAAGGCGCCGGATGCGCCGCACGCCCCTGAGAAAACTCCGGCTCCGCCGGCGCACACCTCCTCCCCGCGCACGCAAGAACCGCCAGCCGACCCCGCGCCGATCCGGCCTCCCACGCTTCCTTCGGTGGGCGGCCCGCGTACGGTTCGTACGCTCACGCCCTCCGGCCAGCGCCCTAACGACGGAGGCGGCAGTCGCGGGCCTCTTGGCCGAGGCCGCGTACCTGGCTCTGGCGGGCGACCGACGCCTGTCGCCGGCGGGTATCGCGTTGCCACGCCGCCGCCGCAACGGCCGATCCGACAGGTTGAGAAAAAAGAACCGTCGGCGCCCACTGGCCCGCGCAAGATCTCCGAGATCCCACAGGAAATCTTGAATCGGGACGGCCCCGTCAAGATGGAGGATATCCAGCGCGCGATCAATCAGCAGAACAAGCCGGCCGCCAAGATCAGCCCCGTTCCGAACATCCCCGATGACATCATTGATGATGAAGAAGGGGCCGACGGCAAAAAGAAAGGCGCCACCGCCAAGCGCGGCCCTGGCGGCGTGCCCGGCCGCGACGCCCGTCACAATCAACGCAACGCGCGTCAGGAACAGCGCAAGACCAAGGCGGAAGTCGAGTTGAAGGGCGGCCGCGCGGGAACCCTCCTCAGCGACGACGACAATCCGCGCGTCCGACTCAAGCCGAAGAAGCAAAGGGTCAAAGGGCCGACTCAGCCGCGCGTCGGCAAAGTGCCGATTGACATGCCCATCACCGTCCGATCGCTGTCCGCGGCCATCGGCAAGCGCTCCGGCGAACTGCTCTTCAAGCTGATGGAACATGGCGCCCCGCCGACGATCACCATCAATTCGCTGATCGAGCCGGACATGGCCGAAGCGATGGCGCTGGAAGCGGGCTGCGAGTTGGACGTCAAGCACCCGTCGGACGCGGAACTACGCTTTGTCGAGGAAGCCCGGAAACCGGATCAGCCGGAAGACCGCCTGCCGCGAGCGCCGATCGTGACCATTATGGGCCACGTCGATCACGGCAAGACGTCGCTGCTGGACAAGATTCGCAAGAGCAACGTCGTGGACACCGAAGCGGGCGGCATCACGCAGGTGATCCGCGCGTGGCGCGTGGATCATGGCGGCCGGCCGGTCACGTTCCTCGACACGCCTGGCCACGAAGCGTTCACCAAGATGCGCGCCCGCGGCGCCAACGTGACGGACATCGCCGTCATCGTAGTGGCCGCCGACGACGGCGTGATGCCGCAGACCGAAGAGGCCGTCAGCCACGCCAAGGCGGCCGGCGTCTCCATCGTCGTCGCCATCAACAAAGTGGATTTGCCCAACGCCAACGTCAAGAAGACCGAGCAGCAGCTCTATGGCTTGGGTCTGATCCCCGACACGATGGGCGGCGACGTGCCTTTCATCTACACCAGCGCCGCCACTGGCAAGGGCGTCGAAGAACTGCTCGACATGCTCTCGGTCGTGGCCGAGTTGCGCGAGCTGAAGGCCAACCCGAACAAACCGGCTTCGGGCACTTGTCTGGAAGCGAAGTTGAGCGAGGAGGAAGGCGTCTACGCCACGCTCCTCATCCGCGAGGGTACGCTCCGTCGCGGCGACGTGATCCTTGTCGGGGCCGCCTACGGCCGCGTCCGCGCCCTCTACAACGATCTGGGGCAGCCCATTGATGAGGCGGGGCCGAGCGTGCCCGTGCAGATCACCGGCCTGGACGAGGTTCCCAACGCGGACGACCCCTTCCTGGTTGTACCGGACCTGTCCGAGGCGCGCGAGATCGCCGAGAATCGCAAATCCCGCAATCAGGCGGCCGCGCTGGTTCCTCACAAGACCATGCGCCTGGAAGACCTGGCGGCGATGAAGGTCGTCGAGTTGAAGGTCATCCTCAAAGCGGAGGCTCGTGGTTCCATCGAGGCCATCCGCAAGGAACTCGAAAAGCTGCGGCATGATGAAGTAGTCGTCCGCGTACTACACGCGGCTATCGGCGGCATCACCGAAAGCGACGTGCAACTGGCGCTGACCTCGCCGGCCGACACACTCATCCTCGGTTTCAATGTGGTGCCGGACGATCGCGCACAAGCGCTCGCCGAGGAGCGCGGCGTCCAGATCCGTCAGTACAACATCATCTACAAGTTGACGGACGACGTGCGGGCGGCGCTCGAAGGCAAGCTCAAGCCGCGCGAGGACGTTATCCACCTCGGCCGGGCCGTGGTGCGCGAGACGTTCCGGATCAGCCGAACCGGCACCATCGCCGGCTGTCACATAACGCAGGGCGTCATCGAGCGCTCGGCCAAGGTACGCGTTATCCGCAGCGGCGTCGTGGTGTACCCGCCGCCGGAACGCTCGGTCGGCCTGGAGTCGCTCAAGCGCTTCAAGGAGGACGTGCGCGAGGTCCGCGAGGGTTACGAGTGCGGCCTCAAGGTGGCCGGCTATGACGACATTAAAGTGGACGACATCATTGAGGCGTACCGCATTGAACAAGTGATGCGCACACTTTCTTAGTGAGAGATCGTTTAGCCGCGACCC
>DHJA01000209.1:31629-38150 GCA_002404095.1 Planctomycetaceae bacterium UBA4732
CTTCGGGTCGCGGCTAAACGAGCGTGGACGACGACCATGAAACCGTATCGACTGGCGCGCGTCGCCGAAGCCGTCCGCGAGGTGGCCAGCGAAACCATCCTGTATGAGATGCACGACCCGCGCGTCAAGCAGGTCACCGTCACCCGTGCCGAGGTGTCGGGCGATTTACAGCACGCGAAAGTCTATGTCTCCATTATGGGATCGGACAAGGAGCAGAGCCTAACCATGAAGGGGTTGCGTCACGCGGCCGGCTTCATTCAGTCCAAGCTGGCCCGCCGCCTAGAGACGCGCTTCACGCCGGTCGTCACTTTCGTCCTCGACCAGGGCGTGAAGAACAGCATCGAGATGACGCGACTGATCAACGAAGCCCTCTCCCAAGGCGTGCTGCCGTCGGCGCATGTCGAGGGGGAAGGCGAGACGCCTCCGCCGCCGGGCGCCGCCGAGGGATCGGTGGGCGACGACGCGGAGGATTTGTGACCGGTAGCCGGATCGACGCACCGCTGATCCGGATCGGTCTTATTTCGCCATCCTCAAAAGGAGTGACTAAAGACCCATGGCGACAACGATTAACAAACAGCGTTTACTCACCCACCTGTTCAAAGCCGCGTCGAAGGCCGCGAACGTGGAACCGGAGGCGGAGCCGCGTCCGGTGTTGCACGAATTCATCTACGCCCTGTGCCGCGAGGACGCCACGCGCGAAGAGGCCGACCGCGCTTTCCAGAACCTGTGCGATCGCTTCTTCGACTGGAACGAAGTGCGCGTCAGTTCCCATCGGGAACTGGAGGAGGCGTTCGCCGGCCTGTCGAACGCCTTGGGCCGCGCGGAACGCCTTTCAGCATTCCTGCGCGAGGTGTTCGACACCGAGTTTTCGTTCGACCTCGACAAGCAATTGCTGAAAAAAGGGCTGAAGCTGGCGGCGAAGCAACTGGCCGGCTATCAAGCGGCCAACGAGTACATCGGCGCCTGGGTGATGCAGCGTTCACTGGGCGGCCACGCCATTCCGCTGGACACGCCGACGCTTCGCTGCGCCCGGCGTTTCGGCCTGGTGGACGGCGCCGTTGATGACGCCGACGGCGCTCGTACCAGTCTGGAACATCTGGTGCCCAAGGCCAAGGGACAACACTTCACCGAGCTGATGAGCTGCTTGGCCGGCAAATTCTGTTGGGAAGAACAGCCGCAATGTTCGGGCTGCCCACTTGCCCCGGAATGCGCCCACGCCCAGGAAGTCGGCCTCGCGCATAAGGCGAATGGCAACGGCCGTCGGCCGAAGCCGCGCTGAGGTGTGGTTTCAAATCCACCTGCCCCGATATCTGCTGTGAGAAAGCCCATCGCCGAGTCGGCGGTGGGCTTTTTGCTTGGAGTTTGAGTTGCCCTTTTGGTTCAAACTCCGGCTAGCGCCGCTAAGATTTTTTTCCGTGTTTACCTTAACCTCTCCGGCTGCTCTTTGCGTGCATGCTCGCCTTCGCGCCAAGTAATGCCAGCGGACGACTTCCGGTAATCTGGTATTATAATTACGGCAGTGCATCCACCCGACGCGAGGTCAATCAGCGTGGACCGATTCGCGAGGATTATTCTGGGATACCACGGTGCAAAAACCGGCGACGCTGTGGAATATGGCAGAAGACTCCTTCTTGGAGAGGTCGGCGTTGACGAATGGCGACCGAGTGAGAATGAGTTTGATTGGCTAGGACATGGTATTTATTTCTGGGAACATTCTCCGGAGAGAGCGCGTCGATGGGCGGGGGCCGGCGGAATCGTTATTGGCGCAGTGATTCAACTTGGAAACTGTCTCGATCTCACTGACCTACAATACACCGAACTCCTGAGACAAACCCACGCCACTCTGCAATCGAACTATGACAAGGAGGGAAAGACGCTGCCGAAAAACACGGGACGGGAACTGAAGAACCGAAAGCTCGATTGTCTTGTAATCAATGATCTGGCTACGATGAGTGCTGAGCGAGTACAAACTGTCCGAGGCGCGTTTGAAGAAGGAGACGAGGCTTTCCCGGGCGCCGTGTTAAGGAAGGAAACACATATCCAGGTTGCTGTGCGAGATCCTCAATGTATTCTGGGCATCTTTCGCCCGGTGACGGAACAGAATCGAGGTGCAGAATGAGGAATTCCTGGCTCGATGAAGTGAAGAAGTGCTTGGATGAAGAATCGGCTCAGAAAAGCGACGTCCATTTGGATCGACTTCGGGAGCAGGGGATCATCGACGAACGTGGCGAGGTGACGGGACAACTTCGCCGATGGGATGCTTTTCTCGCTATTACAGAGGTGAAACATGCTGGCGGCCGAGGACAAATCGAGGCATTTCGCTGCCTCAAACCAGTATTTGGGATGCCGGGCGTCGCACTGATAGACATTTCCCGAGATTCGATGGTGAATTACTTGAAACAGGGGAAAAAGGTTATCACGGCAATTCGAGACGAGCGCCTTGGTATGTGGAAGGAAGATTGCAATGTACATCTGTCGGCCAACGGATTCGTCCTGTGCGACTCCGCCGGCGACGGCGAGGATAATGTCGGACGTCTTCCAGAATTCCAGCAAACAACCTCGCGGCGTTGATTCAAAATCCGGGAGAAACCGGCCTGGCGCACAAAGCGAACGGCAACGGCCGCCGGCCGAAACTGCGCTAGGAGTTTCTAACGCCATACAAGCCTGAAGCGCAAGCGAAGGGTTGAAAGAAATCCTTCGGTCGCGCTTCAGGCACTCTGTTGTGGCACGGTCGGGAGACCGTGCCGAAACGGGGAACCGTGGCGTAACAGTCAGGTATTCGGACTTTGCCTTGAGCGAGAGCTGCCCCCCTGTTGACCTACGCTTGCTCTTGAGCGTAGGACTCAAGGAAACCGCAAGAGCTGCAACGGTAAACGGTCGTGTAATACCGCTCACCGGTGATCTCTACCTTCGGCGGCAGGATGCTGATCTTGATCGTAGGCAGTTCCTTTCCTTTCACCCACATCGCCTTCCTGACGCCCCCATAAGAGGCGTCCAGTTGCAGCCCCTCCTCCATTTCGTCGTTACACTTCGGACACTTCATGGCTCACCCCCAGAGAGAGAACAACCCTTACTTGTATGGTAGCTGCTCACTCGTTGTGGCACGATCAGAAGACCGTGCCACAACAAGGCTCCTTTACTTCGCGCGAGCCTTCTCGAAGATGTCCACCCATTCACGATAACGCCGGGCGATCTCCGTCACGGCCGCTTCGCGCGTGATCTTCTTGGCCCGCATGTCCATGAGCGGATCCCAGAACGTCGTCCGGCCCACGGCGAAGCCGATGAAACCCGGTGTATGAGCCGCCGTCGTCAGCCATTCGCGGACCTTCTTGTCGTCTTCGCCGCGACCCAGGATGATGCAACCCACCTTATCGCGGCCGCCACGGTGCGCGGCGGCCACCACCTTCTTGCAGTCCTCCACGCTGTCCAGTCCCTCGATCTTCCATACGTCCGGCTCGACGCCGGCGTCTTGCAATTGGTGGATCGTCTGTACCATCAGGCCGGGCCGTATTTGCAGGTCATAGGCTTTTTTGTCGCCTTTGACCTTTTCCAACTGCGCCTTTTCCGCCGGAACCAACAACTCGAACATGAACTGGCTCTTGCCCTTGGCGTGCAGCGCGTCGGACAGCCGTTTGAGGCGTTCGGTCTGACGCTGATTCAGCGCCTTTTCGCCCTCCGGATTGTAGCGAACCAACACCTTGCAGAACGTCAGGTTAAACGCCTCAATGTGCTTGTAGAAGTCGGCGCCGTACTCGAAGTCGAACTCTTCCTGACCGCTCTTCTCGGCGGGACAGGAGGTGGAAAAGCCGTGCTTGGCGGCGTCGGCGAGGATGGCGGCGCCGAACTGCTCGTCCACGAGGATGCCGGCCTTGGCTTTCGGCACGCCGGCCGCGACTGCCGCCTTGAAGGCGTCGTAGATGACTTCCTTGGCGGCGGCAATCTCAGCCGTCTGCGCGGCCGTCAGGGCGCCCTTCCAGCCGAACATTTTCTCCTGAAACGTGCCGCGATGGTCGAACGGCAGAACGTACAAGGCTCTATCGAATCCCACGCTCATAATGCGGTCTCCTTCAACGAACGGTAACGGCGAATCAACGTGTTGGTCGAACTGTCATGTTTCAGTTCAGGTTCCCCGTGGTTTTCCAATTCGGGGACGATGCGCTGGGCCAGCACCTTGCCCAGTTCGACGCCCCATTGGTCGAACGAGTCGATGTCCCAGACGACGCCCTGCGTGAAGACGCTGTGCTCGTACAGGGCGACCAGCCTTCCCAGCGCTTCGGGCGTCAGTCGGTCCATGAGGATCGTGTTGGACGGGCGGTTTCCTTCAAACGTGCGATGCGGCACGAGCGCGTCCGGCGTTCCCTCCGCCTTCACTTCCGCAGCGGTCTTGCCGAACGCCAGCGCTTCGGCCTGTGCGAAGACATTCGCCAGCAGGATGTCGTGATGACGGCCGAGCGGATTGAGCGAGTGGGCGAAAGCGATGAAGTCACAAGGGATCAACTTTGTCCCTTGATGAATGAGTTGGTAAAAGGAGTGCTGGCCGTTGGTGCCCGGCTCGCCCCAGTAAACCGCTCCGGTCTGGTAATCGACCTCGGCCCCGTCCAGCGTGACGTGCTTGCCGTTGCTCTCCATCGTCAGTTGCTGAAGGTAGGCGGGGAAGCGCTTCAGGTACTGCTCATAAGGCAAGACGGCCGCGGTCTGCGCCCCAAAGAAATCTCCATACCAGATCCCCAATAGCCCCATGAGGACGGGCAGGTTCTTCTCGAACGGTGCGGTGCGGAAGTGTTCATCCATCTCATGAAAGCCGGCCAGCAGCGCTCGGAACTGATCGGGGCCGACAGCCAACATCGTCGAAAGGCCGATGGCGGAGTCCATCGAATAACGGCCGCCGACCCAATCCCAGAAGCCGAACATATTGGCGGTGTCGATGCCGAACTTCTCGACTTCCTTGGCGTTCGTGGAGACGGCGACAAAGTGCTTGGCGACCGCCTTTTCGTCGCCGAGCGCCTTGAGAGACCAAGCGCGGGCGGTGAGGGCGTTGGTCATCGTCTCCAGCGTGGTGAACGTCTTGGACGAGACGATGAACAGCGTTTCGGTGGCGTCGAGATCCTGCACGGCTTCGGCGAAATCCGTGTCGTCCACGTTGGAAACGAAGCGAAAGGTCAGATTGCGGTCGCTGTAATGGCGGAGGGCTTCGTATGCCATGACGGGGCCGAGGTCGGAGCCGCCGATGCCGATGTTGACGATGTTACGGATGCGCTTGCCGGTGTGGCCCTTCCAGTTACCGCTCCTAATCCTATCGCAAAAGGCGGCCATCTTGTCGAGAACGGCGTGGACAGCCGTGACGACGTTTTCGCCGTCCACCATGATCGACCCGCCCTTGGGGGCGCGTAGGGCCGTGTGCAGCACGGCGCGCTTTTCGGTGACGTTGATCTTGTCGCCGCGGAACATGGCGTCGATGCGGGCGCGTAGGCCGCACTCGTCGGCTAGGCGCAGTAGGAGGCGGAGCGTTTCGTCGGTGACGCGGTTTTTGGAGTAATCCAGGTAGAGGCCGACGGCCTCCACCGACAGGCGTTCGCCGCGCTTGGGGTCGTCGGCGAAGAGCTTCCGCATAGAAAGCTCTTTAATCTCGGAATAGTGGTTTTCCAGCGCTTTCCAGGCGGGGCGCTTACGTAATGGCGTACTCATAGTTACATCTCCCAATTCCGCAAAAGCACCGCCGTTTAGCCGCGACCCGAAGAGGATCGCGTCTCCCCACGCGATTCCCTTCGGGTCGCGGCTAAACGGGGGAAGTTTTTAGCGCGTCGTTCACAATCTCCCGCGCCTCCTGAACAATGGCGTCCAGATGCACCTGATCCTTAAAGCTCTCGGCGTAAATCTTATAGATGTTTTCGGTGCCGGACGGCCGCGCGGCGAACCAACCGCTCGCCGTCGTCACCTTCAGCCCTCCGATGGGTGCGTTATTGCCCGGCGCCCGCGTCAGTTTGGCCGTGATCGGCTCGCCGGCCATCGTAGCCGCCTTGACCGATTCCGGCGACAGCTTCGCCAGCTGCGCCTTCTGTTCCGGCGACGCCGGCGCGTCGATGCGCGTATACAGCGGGTTGCCGAACGCCTTCGTCAGATCCTGGTAATGTTCGCCGGGATCTTTGCCGGTGCGGGCGGTGATCTCCGCCGCCAGCAGGTCCATGATCGGCCCGTCCTTGTCCGTCGTCCACACGGTCCCGTCGCGCCTTAAGAAACTGGCGCCGGCGCTCTCCTCGCCGCCGAAACAGATGCTGCCGTCGAACAAGCCCGGCGCGAACCATTTGAAGCCAACCGGCGTTTCGGATAGCTTTCGTCCGAGACTTTGCACCACCCGGTCGATCATGCTACTGCTCACAAGCGTCTTACCGACGGCGGCGGTCGTCGGCCACATTGGACGGTGCGTCAACAGATAGCGGATCGCCACGGCGAGATAGTGATTCGGATTCATCAAGCCCCCTCCCTGCCCTCCCCCAGCGTTGGGGGAGGGGGGGGGGGGGGGG
>DHJA01000209.1:38262-46465 GCA_002404095.1 Planctomycetaceae bacterium UBA4732
GACGATGCCGTGGCGGTCGGCGTCCGGGTCGTTGCCGAAGGCGACGCGAAACTGGTCCTTGAGCTTAACCAGGTTCGCCATCGCATACGGGCTGGAGCAGTCCATGCGAATCTTGCCGTCGTGGTCCACCGGCATGAAAGCGAACGTCGGATCGACGTTCGGGTTCACCACGGTGAGATTCAGACCATAAATATCCGTGATCGGCCCCCAGTAGCTCACGGAGGCGCCGCCCAGCGGATCGACGCCAAGTTTAAGGCCGGCGTCACGAATCGCGTCCATGTCAATGACGTTGCGCAGATCGTTGACATAGGGAATGACGAAGTCTTCCTGCCGTGTGGTCATGGTCTTCAGCGCGGTGACGAACGGCAGGCGCTTCACGCCGGCGTTTTTTTCATTAAGCAGGACATTCGCGCAGTCTTGTATCCATTTTGTGGCGTCTGTGTCGGCGGGGCCGCCGTTGGGCGGGTTGTACTTGAAGCCGCCGTCCTCCGGCGGATTGTGCGAAGGCGTCACGACAACGCCGTCGGCGAAATGATCCTTACGACCGCGGTTGTAGGTGAGAATGGCATGAGAAATAACCGGGGTCGGCGTGAAGCCGTCGTCGCGCTGGATTACGGTATGTACCCCATTGGCGGCCAGCACTTCCAGGGCGGTGCGCTGGGCCGGACCTGACAGGGCATGGGTGTCCTTACCCATGAAAAGCGGGCCGTCGAATTTCTGGCTATGGCGATATTCGCAGATGGCCTGCGTGATCGCCAAGATATGGGCCTCGTTGAAGCTGCCGTTCAGCGACGTGCCGCGATGGCCGCTGGTGCCGAACTGGACGCGCTGACTCGGATCGGCCATGTCCGACTTGCGCTGGTGGTATTCGCGTTCCAGCCGCGCCAAGTCAACGAGCATCTCTTTCGGCGCCGGCTTGCCGGCCAGAGGATGAATCGGCATGAGTCAGCCTCCCTTACGGGCCTACGTGACGGGCGTCGTTCCAGAGACGGATGACTGGCTCCTCCTTGGTATGGTCGTAGCCGAGGGCGCTGAGCGTGGCGGTGCCGAGGTAAAAATAGCGGCCGGCGATTGTCTCCAATCCCAGCCAACGGGCGGTCAAGACGCGAAGGATATGGCTGCTGGAAAAGAGCAGCACGTCGTCGCCGTCGAGCGCCCGGAGCTTACGGACCACGCGATCCGCGCGGGCGCTGACCTCCGCAATGCTTTCGCCGCCCGGGCAACCGTCGCGGAAGATGTGCCAGCCGGGACGCTTTTGAACGATTTCCGCCGTCGTTAATCCCTCATAGTCTCCATAGTCCCATTCCACCAGGTCCGGATCGACGACCGCGACCTTGCCGAAGCCGGCCAACTCGCAAGTATAGTGGGCGCGCTGAAGGGGACTGGTGAATACATGGGAGAACGTCGCCCCCTCCAGGCGCTCGCCAAGACTTCGGGCGTTGCGTACGCCGCGCTCGGTCAACGGCAAGTCGGTTAGGCCGGTATGCCGGCGGTTGATGGTCCAAGCCGTTTCGCCGTGGCGGGCTAAATAGACGTCCGGAAGGGATTCGCTCATGGGTGTTCCTGGGTTCAACACGAAGGCGGCGCGGGAGGTCCGGCCGTGCCATGCTATATACTATGAAAGAGCGCTCTATTTCGGCCCGGAAACCAACGGCGCATCTTCAGGAGCAGCGCATGGCTCGACTCGTCCGCATCCGACTACTGACGGCAATTTTTCTGGCCGTGTTCACGGCCTCCGCATCAGCCTGTCTCAACGACCGCGAAAGCTCCAAATCCGAGAGGGAATTCAAGTCGCATTATGACGACCCGACGGCGATGCCAGCTGATCCGACGCCGTCCTCAGCGCCGACGGATCGACTGGTCGCTTACGGCGGGACCGGTCTCGGCGCCGCCCTCCTTGTCGGCGCCCTCACGGTCACGTTCCTCCCGCGCAGGCGCGCCTGACTTTTGCACTCGGGGTTCGTCATGGTCGCGCTGCGCTTCCTCGGAGTGATGGCCGCCGCCCTTGCCGGGGCTTTCGTCGGCATCCTCGTCGCCTGGCCGTATCACACCACCACCAGGATTGACGGAGCTTTCCCTCTGCCGCACCACGTCCCGAAATACCCTGGAGGCGTTTCCCTGCGCTTTGCGATGGTCCATGACGTGCTGCACGAACGCTACCCGCGCCACGGCCGCGCCTATTACGAAGAGCGGAACCGAACGGTTCTGGCCGCCCTCAACGTGGCGGCGGCGAAGCGGCTGCCCGACGCCCTACCGTCGGCCGGCGACTTCGCGCTGATGGACGACCTCGGCGTGGGCCTGGAAATGCTGGGCCGGCATGAAGAAGCGGTCGAGGTCATGCGCAACAAACTCCGTAAACAGGAGAAAGCCGGCGTCAGGGGCGGAGACCTGTATACGACCTACGCCGACCTCGGCACGTTCCTCGTTCACTGGCAAATGGCGGAAGGCTTCGCCGATCCGCCAAAGACCAAGGAGCGGCTGCGCGAGGGGCTTGGTTGCATTCGCAAATCCATCGAAATGAAGCCGGATGCGCACTTCGGCCGAGAAATCTGGCAGGCCGTCCTCTTGGAGTTCTTGCTGGCCGCGCTCGATAAACCCGATCTCCTGCTGCAATTTGACATGATCGGCGACCGACTTGACAAGAGCATCGATCCCTCCCAAGAGGATCGCATTAACAAGGACGACCCCCATCTTTGGGGCGGCGTTGGCCTGGATCGGGAAGCGGCTTACTACTTGTCAGACGCCCAAAAGACGCCGGACAACGCCAAAACATGGGAAAACCGCGTTTCTATGTTCCGCCGCGCCATCACGACTGTCGGGTCCGAGGAAGGGTGGCGGGAGGCCGTCCCGTCGTCAATCGAGCAGCCCGCGCCGTTCGACGAGCCGACGCTCGGCGTCATCGGTATGTGGCGACTGGGCGGCGGCGCCAACCCGCATTTCGCCCTTGCCTTGGGCGAAATTATGATGCGCGTCGGCCAGCGCCACATCGCATGGGGTGCTTACGAACGGGCGGCAGACCTCGCTCCCGCTGTGAGCAAAGACGCCGAGATCGTGCGAAAATTAGTCGCCCATTGCCGTAAGCGCCAGGCCGTTATCGAAGGCCAGCTGCCAGCCGAAGAGGCGGCGGCGCTGCGCCCGCGCTACACCATTGAATTGGCCTTTGGCCGACGCTATCAGGAGGAATACCAGACCTATGAAGCGCGGCGCATCGCGCAAGGCGATTCCCTGGACGATCCCCAATTTTATGACGCCTTCGACGCCGAACACGGCCCTATCGCCTCGCCAGTAGGACCGGAGGACAAGTACGTCGTGGAGCAAGAGTACTTCCCGAACCCGCGGTTCTTCCCTACCTTGGCGCTGTTCGCCGGCGTATTCGCCTTTAGTGCGGCGTGTTTGTTGCGCTGGCTGAACGGCTGGCGGCGGCGCACTCTAACTCACCCGCTGGAATAGAGTGAACGATGGCGTTCGACTCGTTTGAACTTGGCCCGCTGTTCGGTACAATCCCTTCTACCTCGTTGAAACCTGCCCTTTGTATGGAACCCGCCCCGCGCCTCCGTTTGGAGATTGCCTGTGAACCTATTACGTCTTTCCGCCTCCCTTTGCGGGCTGGCAGTTCTCGCGGCGCCAGCCTTCGCCGCCGAGGCGTTTACGCTGAAGGACGGCGACCGCGTCGTTTTTGTCGGCGGCACGCTCATCGAACGCGAGCAACGCTACGGCTATTGGGAGGCGGCCTTGACCAGCCGCTACCCCGACAAGAACATCACTTTCCGCAATCTCGGCTGGAGCGGCGACAATGTCTGGGGCGACGCCCGCGCCAGCTTCGGTACGCGGGCCGATGGCTTCAAAGCCCTCAAGGACCATGTTCTCGCCCTGAATCCAACGGTCATCATTATTGCCTACGGCGGCAACGAATCATTCGACGGCCCGGCCGGATTGCCGAAGTTCGTGGAGGGGCTGAACGTCCTGCTCGACGCGCTCGCGCCGGCCAAAGCCCGTATCGTGCTGTTGGCGCCGCTTCGTCAGGAAGACCTCGGCAGGCCGCTGCCCGACCCTACGGCCCATAATAAAGACCTCTTGCTTTACACCGGTGCCCTGCGCGAGGCGGCCAAAAAGCGCGGCCTGACCTTCGCGGACATGAACGAGTTTCTCGGAGACGGACCGAAGGCCGCGCCGCTAACCGATGACGGCCTGCATCTGACTGGCGCCGGCTACTGGCGTTCTGCCTTCGCCTTGGAGCAGGCGTTGGGACTGCCCGAGCGGCATTGGCGCATCGATTTGGATAAAAAGACCGTCACCGAAGGGGTACAACTCGGCAAGACTGGGTTTACCGATGCGATGCTGCCCCTGGCGGCGCCGCCGGAGGACGAGCCAGCCCGGCCCACGCCGGCCGGCCGCATCCTGCGCTACCTCCATTTGGCGCCAGGGCGATATACCGTGGCCATCGACAAGCAGGCGGTCGCCACGACCACCGCCGAAGGGTGGGCCAATGGCGTGACGCTGACACACGGTCCCGACTTCGACCAGGCGGAGCAGCTGCGTCAGGCCATCGTCGCCAAGAACCGCCTCTATTTCTACCGCTGGCGGCCGGCCAACGAGACGTATCTCTTCGGCTTCCGCAAACAGGAACAGGGTCAGAACGCCATCGAAATCCCCAAGTTCGACCAGCTCATCGTGGAAAAAGAAAAAGAGATCGCCAGGCTGCGCGTCCCGACGCCCCATATCTTCAGCATCACGCGAGGTACGGATAAATGAGTTGGTATAAGTCTTTTTACTTTGCCCTCGGCCTGGGGCTGCTACTTGCCGGCGCCTTAGCGCCCGCGCTGGCGCAGAAGAACGCGCCGGGTAATGTGGACCCCGATCCGGAGATTGAACGCAAGTCGTTCCAGGTCGCCGACGGCTTTGAAGTCCATCTCTATGCGGCCGATCCGCTGCTCGCCAAGCCGGTGTCGATGAATTTCGACCCGGCCGGTCGGCTCTGGGTCGCGTGCAGCCAGGACTATCCGCAGATCAAGCCGGGCCAAAAGCAGAACGACAAAATCATCATCCTTGAAGACACCAAAGGCGCGGGCGTCGCCGACAAGACGACCGTGTTCGCCGACGGGTTGCTCATCCCGACCGGCCTCATGCCGGGCGACGGCGGCGTCTATGTTGTGGACAGTACGGACCTCTTATATCTCTCTTCCACGAAGCACGACGGCAAAGCCGACAAGCGTGAAGTGATCCTTTCCGGCTTCGGCACCGAGGACACGCATCACATGGTCCACGCCCTGCGCTGGGGGCCGGACGGTTTGCTCTATTTCAACCAGTCCGTGTACATTCACAGTCACATCGAGACGCCGTATGGCGTCCGCAACCTCAACGGCAGCGGCACCTGGCAATTTCGGCCGGCGACGCGCGAGTTGAACGTCTTTTGTCGCGGCTTATGGAACCCGTGGGGCATCGCCTGGGACCGTTACGGCGCCACGTTCGAGACGGACGGCGCCGGCGGCGAGGGCATTAACTACACCTTCCCCGGCGCCAATTTCGTCACGGCCGTCGGCTATTCGCGCTTCGTCGCGGGGCTGAATCCCGGCAGTCCGAAGGACTGCGGCCTCGAAATCTTGAGCGGTCGCGGCATCCCCGACGATTGGCAAGGCAACCTCATCACCAACGATTTCCGCGCTCATCGCGTCTGTCGATATGTCGTCACCCCGGAAGGTTCAGGATATACGTCAAAAGAGATGCCTGAACTCATCAAAACGAATCATCCGGCGTTTCGGCCCATTGATGTGAAGATGGGGCCGGACGGCGCTCTCTACATCGCCGACTGGTACAACCCGATCATCCAACACGGCGAAGTCGATTTCCGCGACCCACGCCGCGATGTGACGCACGGCCGTATCTGGCGCATCACCGCCAAGGGCCGTAAGCCCGTCGAACGGCCGAAGCTGGTGGGCGCGAAGACCGAAGACTTGCTGGAAGCGCTCAAGGCGCCGGAAGACTGGACGCGGCGCTCGGCTCGGCGAGTCCTGCAAGAGCGCGGGGCGGAGAAAGTCGCGCCGGCGTTGACGGCGTGGGTCGCCCGGCTCGACGCCCGAACGCCGGCGAACGAATCGGCCCTGTTGGAAGGATTGTGGACCTATCAGGCCTTGGATATCGTCGAACCGAGGTTGCTGACGGCGCTGCTGAACGCCAGTGATTATCGCATCCGCGCCGCCGCGGTGCGCGTCGCGGGCATGTGGAGCGGCCGGCTTTCTAACCCGCTGGAACTGCTCGCCCCGCGCGTGCAGGACGACGAAGCCCAGGTGCGCCTGGAAGCGGTGCGGGCGCTGGTGCAGGTTCCGAACGTCCACGCCGCGGAACTGGCGTTGGGAATACTCGACCGTCCAATTGATAAATATCTCGATTATGCGCTATGGTCCACCATGCGCGAATTGGAGCCGGAATGGACGCCGGCGTTGCAGCAGGGCAAATTCAACTACGGCAACAACCCTCGGCGCTTGTTGTTCGCTTTGCAGGCGGCCGGCACCAAGGACGCGCTGGCGCCGCTGGTGAAGCTAGTCCAAGAGGGCAAGGCGGCGCCGGAGACGGAAGAGGGCGTATTGACATTGATCGCCGCGCTGGGCGGGCCGCATGAACTGGCGCTCGTGCTGGACCGGGCCGTTGACGACAAGGTTCCGGCGCCGCGGCGCGCCGCCCTGCTCGCCGCGCTCGACCAGGCAAGTCGGCAGCGCGGCGTCAAACCGGAGGGCGACTTGACGCGCATCGAGCCGCTTCTGAAGAGCGACGACGACGTACTGCGCGTCGTTGCCGCGCGTACGGCCGGCGATTGGGGATTGCAGGAAATTGGCCGACTGTTGTGGGATTACATCCACACCCCCCAGACCAGCGAAGCTCTGCGTCAAGCGGCCGTCGACGGCCTGGCCGCATTAGGCGGGCCGGAGAACATTGCCAAAGTGGATGAGCTGTCCCGCGACGAACATTACAGGCCGACCCGGCGAATGGGGCTGATTGCGCTCACTGGCCTCGACCTAGAAAAAGCCGCGAAGAACGCCCCGGACCTCCTGAAGGCGTTGAAAGACGGCGAAGGAGCGGCGGAAGTGTATGACGCCTTCCTCCAGCGCAAGAATGGCGCCGCGCTGCTCGCGGCGGCGTTGGCCGGCCAACAACTGCCGGCGGACACGGCTAAGGTCGGCGTGCGTGCCGTGCGTATCTCGGGCCGCGAGGCCCCGGCTTTGACCGACGCTCTGACCAAGGCGGGCGGCCTAAAGTTTGGAGCGAAAGCGCTGAACGACGCCGAGATGAAGGCGATGGTGGCCGACGTGCAAAAATCGGGCGCCGCGGCGCGCGGCGAGGCGATTTTCCGCCGTAAAGATCAACTTTGTATGAAATGTCACGCCATCGCCGGCTGCGGCGGTCAGGTCGGCCCCGACCTGAGCGGCGTCGGCGCCAGTGCGCCCGTCGATTACCTGATCGACTCGGTGTTGCTGCCGAACAAACAGGTCAAGGAGAATTACCACGCCATGCTGGTGACGACGCAGCAAGGGTTGTCGTACACAGGCATTAAGGTGCAGGAATCGCCCGATGCGCTAGTGCTGCGCACGGCCGACGACAAAGAAATCAGCATCCCCGTCAAGGACATCGATGAGCGGAAAATGGGTGGATCTCTGATGCCGGACGGCCTCACCGACGTGCTGACGCGCGGCGAGTTGGTGGACTTGGTACGGTTCCTGTCGGAACTGGGCAAAGTGGGGCCGTATTCGGTGAGCAAGGCCCGGTTGGTGCGACGTTGGCAAGCGTTGACTGCGGCGCCCGAAGTCAGCGCGGCGGCGTTAGACAATCCCTCCCTGCGCTGGGATTCGGTCTACTCCACAGTGGCCGGCTTATTGCCGCTGGAGGACTTGCCGCGTTCGGGCGGAAATGCCGCCGCGGTGCGTTGTCAGGTGGAAGCGTCCACGCCCGGCCCTGTTGTCTTGCGGCTGAACACGGCAAAAGGGCTTCGCCTGTGGCTGGACCATAAGCCCGTTGAGGTCAAGGACGCGACGGAGCTGAATCTGACTCCGGGCGTCCACACGCTGACGTTCGCGGTCGATCTCGGTCAGCGCAAGGAGGCGTTGCGCTGCGAATTGGAGGACCAGCCGGGGTCGGCGGCGCGCGTGCGCGTAGTCGGCGGCAAGTGATGAACGTGGGGCGTAAGCTATGGCGAGCCGGGTTGCGTAAGCGC
>DHJA01000209.1:46603-52789 GCA_002404095.1 Planctomycetaceae bacterium UBA4732
AACTCCGGGCGCTTACGCAACCCGGCTCGCCAAATGCTTACGCAGGCCCGGCCGCCTATCTTTGGCAATCGTTACACCTTCCGGCCAAATCGCCGACTGAACGCCGTTTCCGCTTGTAAGAACGCGGCCGTCCTTTATCATGGAGAGCGTGCGGAGCACACTCAACCTGCTGCATGGAGGCAGCCTCATGACCCCTACTCTCAATTTCGTCGATCACCTACTGGCCCTGGGACGCAAGTACCAGGAGGTCGGACGTTTCACCGACGCCGAGACCGTACTGGGCCGGCTCACCACCTTTCCCGAACTGCCGGCGGCCACGGCCGAGGAAGCGCAATCGCGTCTGGCCGAGTTGCACATGCGGTGCCGCAAGTATGCCCGCGCTCGCCGCTGTCTGGCGGCCGCGCTGGCGCATCGGCCGGACAACGCCCGCTATCATCTCCTCATGGCCACGGCGTTGCAAGCCGACGACCGTGGCGATCTCCAACGGGCCGACGAACACTACCTGCGTTCGCTCGAACTCGATCCGAAACAGGTGAAATGTCAGAGCGATTCCGGTCTGCTAGCGGTGCGCCTGGGCCGAACCGAGGAAGGACTGGCGCGTCTGCGTCTAGCGGTGGAGCAGGGGCCTGGCGACATGGAAGCGTTGCGTAAACTGGTCAAGGGGCTGCGTCTGGCCGGCCGCGGCGACGGAGCCCGCGCCGCCATCCGCGCCGGCCTGTTCTGCAACCCGCGCAACTCGCGCTTCCGCAAGCTGTGGCAGGATTACCAGTTCACACAGCTGCGCAGGAAGCAGCAGACCGAACGTCGCGCTCGTCGCGTCGAGGCGCCCGGCCATCCGGTACTGCTGCCTTTCCTGCGTTCGTTCACGGAAGCGCCGGCGGCAGCCCTTCCCGACACGCTGCGGCTGGACGGCCCCGCGACGGTCGCGCCGCCGCATGCGCCGCGGACGGTACGGCGCCCCGATCAGCGGCATGTGCAGTAGTCCAGAGGCCATACAAGCCTGAAGCGCAAGCGAAGGATGTTGTCGAAACCTTCGCTTGCGCTTCAGGCTTGTAAAGTTCTGGACGATTATCAATGCGCGGCGAGCGGCTCGACGCTGACGTTTCGGAACGACGCCGTGCCCTTCATTACTCGAAGCCCCAAGCCGCCGCGCGGCACGAACGCAAGGGGCACTTCCGACACGGGCATATTTTTCCTTCGAGCTTCTGCAATCCCGATTTGGAGGCTCTTTTCAACCTGCCCGGTTGGCACGGAGAGGACAGGTTGATTGTTCCCCTCCCAAAAGATGCGAATCTCGTCTGCCTCGACTTCAATGACGAGCGAACGCCACATCCGGTTATTCTCACCGTGAGGTTGCACTACCTCGGAGGCCGCGAGGGACGAGCAGATGGCGGTGGCCGTCCCGGTTTCCTCGCCACAATCCCAAGCCGTAAGTTCAAGTGGATTGGCATTCGGCACAGGCACTCGAGCCTTGGGGTTCATCGCGTTAAGGTTCTTGGCCCATGCCGCTTTGCTGTAGATGTCGTTAAAAGCTACCTGGACGAAGACATGGACCGCGCCGTTCGGACTCGGGTGACTATGACGGCCGAAATAGACTCCCACGTTGCTGAGGCCTGTCTCAGTTTCCCCTTCATGACACAATTCGGCCCGGAAACGATAGTGGTCCGTCCGCGGATCGCCCAACAATTCCAACAGAATAGCGTCAGTGCAATGGACCTGGAAGGTGCCGTCAGCGGGATGGCTCACCATGCTTATCTTTTGTCCGAGCGGCCAACGCGACCAGGCGGGCGCACCGGACTCCCCGATGAGCGTCACGGATTCGCCGCGCGCCAGCCGCCGTTCCAAATCCTCCACTGCCGCATCCGGGTTCCAAAGCATCCATCCGGCGAAACTTCCCGCCGCGCCGAGGCCGCACACGCCCAGGAAAGCCGCGAGGAAGGCGCGCCGGCGCATAAAGCCGCGGGCGCGCGCCAGAGGGTTGGGGAGTTTCGCCTTCGGGCGCAAGTCGTGCAGCCAGCGGTCGAGGTCTTCGGCCAAAGCCGCCGCGGACGGGTAGCGGCGGCGTGGGTCTTTCTCAAGGCACTTCAGGGAAATTGCCGCCAACCCGCGCGGCTTGGCCTCGTCAAAGTGCGGCGGAGGGGCCGGCTCACCCGAAAGAACTTGTTTCAACGTGGCGGCGCGGTCGGCGCCGCGGAAGGGCGTCTTTCCCGCCAGAAGTTCATAGAGGATGGCGCCAAGGGCGTAAACGTCGGTACGCGGCCCGATGGCGCGGGCCTCGCCGCGGGCCTGCTCCGGCGCCATGTAACTAGGCGTACCCAAAATGTCGCCGGTGCGCGTCTGGCTGCCGTCTGCGTCCACCAGTTTGGCCAAGCCGAAGTCGGCGACCTTGATGCCGCCGTTGGCGTCGAACATGACGTTGGACGGTTTCAGGTCGCGGTGGACGACGCCCGCATCGTGGGCCGCCTGGGCGGCCAGCGCTAACGTATGCAGTAGATCGGCAGCCGCGCGCGGGCTGTAGGGTTGATCGCGCTGCCTTTGGGCGAGGGTTCCTCCCTCCAGCAATTCCATGGCGAAATAGGGTTGGCCATCATGTTCGCCGGCGTGGAACACCTCGACGATGTTCGGGTGCCGGACGCGCGCTATTGCCTCGCCTTCCAAACGAAAACGCTCGCGTTCCATGTCGCCGGCGGCGGGTCCGAAACGGATCATTTTGATCGCCACCAGGCGGTTGAGGCGCACCTGCCTGGCTTTCCACACAACGCCCATTCCGCCGTAGCCGAGTCGATGAATCAATTCGTAGCCGCCGAACTGGCGCGGCGTCGGCGTCTCCGTCCGTCCTTCGTTCGCCAGGGTGCGGGTGGCTTCGGACGAAGTGATCGCGCCGGTCGGCTCCAAAGAGATCGCACGGGCGACCGCGGCCAGCTGTTCGCATTCGGGATCGAGCGCCGGCGTTGGATGAGTCAGATACCGCCGCAATTTGGAGACGACGGAATCTTGTAGGTCCAGATCATCGAGAGCGACGGCGCACGGCAGGCAGGCGGTGAGATGGTCCGCCACGGACTTCATGGTCTCCGGCGCCAATCGGCCCTCCAAAAACTCGCCTAGGACGACAGGCCTTGGGCAAGTCAGCAAATTGTCGGAGGAGGGTTCGGGCTTCATGTGAATCGTCTTTCTGAATGGACGAGCGGGATCGGCCCCTCGAAATAGACGGCGATCTTGCTCTTCATAGCCTTTGAGAAAGAGGAGCGAGAGCGCCGTCTATTTTGAGGGGCAACTATGAGTCCCTATCCTATTTTGGCCAAACCCTCAAGTAACCGTTATGTCAGAGGAGGAGTTGACTACGGGAGGATTGGCCCAAACATAGCCCGTAATCGTGTAGTCCGTGCCCGGGGGGATGTCCTGGAAGTAAAAGACTTCACTTGGTGTGTCGGCGATCGGCGTTCCCATATAGTAGGGTCCACCGGGTTGATTCATGTAGGCGTAGGCGGAATTGAAGCCTCCGGGATTGGGGAAACTGGCGGTGAATCCGCTCCCGTCCACCGTACTCCCATTCTGCGGATCGAGCAGGATCTTATGCGCCACCGGAGCGGCTACAGCCTTGAACTGGACGTTGCGCGTTGCTGGAGGACCATTCTTGTCTACAATTTGGAGCGCGTAGGGTTTACTGAGGACTACGCTTCCAATCTGGAAGACGACCACCCACTTCTTTGGCTGCTTGCGTACGACTCCTTGTATGGCAGCGCCGCCCATCGGCGTCAAAGTGGCCGTTTGGATGGTGTTTTTGTTGGATTTATCGGCCTGACCGTGAACGACTAGAGCGTAAGGACTTCCACTGACCGCGGGAATGACAAACGGATCGGGAGAGGCGGGAGGAAAGCTGATAGAAAGAGCGGGAGACGCCATGCTGTTTCTCCTTTAACGAAGCGCCCCATGCCAAGCGGCTCGGCCCGAGGCAACGAAGCGGGCCCACCGCGACAAGCGGCGGGCGATTAACGGAAACTTCAAGTCGCCTTCTCCGAGCGCGTCACGGAATCGCCGTGCGGCGGCGAAGGCGGTTCCAGATCGATCAAGTCGGCGAATTCCTCGCGCAGCCGGCGCATCACTCGGCCCCGCGCCAGGTAAACCGCGTTGGTCGTCATGCCGAGGTCGCGGCCAACGTCGGCCGGCGACCGACTATCGACTATCACCTGCCAGAAGGCTTGCCAGGTCTTTTCCTCGAACTCCGTCCGCATTAAGTCCATCGCCCGCCGAAACAGCAGGCTCTCTTCCTCCTCGTGTACCGATTTCGTGTCGGAAGCGCCGGAGTCGTCGGCTGCTAACTGGGCTAGGCCGTCCAAGGCATCGCCGCCATCGGCCCGGTTCTTTCCCAGGGTGCGCTGGTGGTCGCAAAGTCGGTTCATGGCGATGGTGCGCAACCAGCCGCGGAACGAATCGCCGTCGCGGTCGCGGCGAAATTCGCCGACCTTGCGGGCCACGGCCAGAAACACCTGTTGACCCACATCGGCGGCGTCCGCCGATTGCAAGCCGCTTTGCCTGCACCAGCGATACACCAGCGGACTGTACAGGTTGACGAGGCGTTCCCAGGCGGCCTGATCGCAGGCCCGGACGCGAGCGAGCAGGCTCGAGGAGGGTTCAGCAAGCGCCCCATTAGTAAGAACGTCGGAGTCTGTCACGATTTTTCGCGCCCTATCAAATTTCGTCGCCGAGCAGCCCCCGAAGAGGTAGGGGCAGTGAATATGTTATGACATAGCGACGGGGGAAATGCGAGAAAATTTCTGGTGGAGAACGTGCGGCAGGGGTGTGCGCGGATTCTGAGTCCGCCCCGCCGTTGACGGCGGGGCGGTCCTCACCTGTCGGCGGCGCTCAGATCGGTGACAAACATATGCCCCGGTTTATGCGTTATCAGCAGCGGCAACCGGGCTGCCAGCGCCACCGCCTGCGGCGTCACGCCGCAGGCCCAGAACACCGGCGTCTCGCCCGGCCGCACCTCCACCGGGTCGCCAAAGTCAGGCTTATCCAGATCGTGGATGTCGAGGATCGCCGGATCGCCGACATGAACGGGGACGCCGTGCGCCTGCGGGAAGCGTGCGCAGACGCGCGTCGCGGTCGCGGCCTGTTCCGGCGTCATCGGCCGCATCGAAACGACCATCGGGCCGCGAAAGACGCCGGCAGGCCGGCACGCGATGTTTGTGCGATACATAGGCACGTTACGGCACATTTCAAGATGTCGCACTGGTACGCCGGCCTCGATAAGGCTCTGCTCGAACGTGAAGGAGCAGCCGAGCAGAAACCCAACCAAGTCGTCGCGCCACAAGCTGAGAATGTCGGTCGGCTCGTCCACCAATTCGCCGTGACGGTAGACGCAATAGCGCGGCAGGTCGGTGCGTAAATCCGCGCTGTGGGCAACAGAAGACGGCTCCGGCGAACCGGGTTCCGTCACGTCCAGCAGCGGACACGGCTTCGGATTGCGCTGGCAGAAGAGTAGGAAGTCGAAGGCAATGTCGCGCGGCACGACCACCAGATTCGCCTGGACGTATCCGCGCGCCAGGCCCGGCGTCGGCCCTGTCAATTCGCTGGATCGCGCGGCGCGGCGCACCTCGGCTCCCGTGGCTTCGCGCAAATCGCGCATGATTAGACCCCCAAAATATCCCTTATGCGCACCAGGGGCTTTGCGTATTCCTCGAACGACAATCCGTCCACTGTAACGGTTTGCTGAGCCGTCACGCCGTCCACTAGCGGTCCTTGCTCCACCATGATTCGTAGATATTCCCGCTCTTTTTCAAGGTCGAACAGGGCGGGATCGAGCTTGGCGCCGCGTACCAGCGCGACGCCGGCGGCCAGGGCGTAGGCGCCCCAATTGCTTACGCCGCAGACGATGAGATGGTCGGTGGGAACGCGACAAGCGATTAGTTCGCCGTTGGGAATGTTGCGGCCGATAACACCGGGCGAGATTTTGCCCATGCCGATTTCGTTGCCGCCATCGCCGATGCCGATGGTGGTCAAGGCAGGTCGGCCGTCGTTGTGATTCCGCTCGAACAATCGGTGCGCGGGCGCCATGTGGGAAGTAATGTCTCGGCCGCGCATGTTATAACAGGGACCGGCACGACTCGGCCCGACTCGCTCCAGGGCGATAAGATGAGTGATGTCGATTCCTGCTCTCTCCCCCCTTGCGGGGGAGGGTTGGGG
>DHJA01000209.1:52882-62957 GCA_002404095.1 Planctomycetaceae bacterium UBA4732
CCCCAACCCTCCCCCGCAAGGGGGGAGGGAGCAAGTCGGAAAACAGCGAAATATCCAGGTCGTCATCAAGGCGAAGGATGGGAACGCTTGGACCCAGGCCGGCTTTGTTGACGCCGGCATGCAGGGCCGCGTGACAAAAAGGGTCGGTCGCCAGCGCGACGCGGATACCCAGCGGCGTCAGCGCTCGCGCCAGGAACAGCGCCCCCAGCGGCCCGTCGGTTTCACCGGCCGGCGGGTCGGCCTCGGCGATGTAGAAGCCGGTCACGACGCACAGTGTCGCGTCCGGCGTCTCGGCAATGCCACGGCAGGCAGAGGCGAAGTCGTCGGGAAAGGCGTTGATGAGGTTCGCGTCCGGGTCGGTCGCCAAGCCGCGCCGGTTCACATCCACCTGAATCAGATCGCGTATATCTCGCAGTAGGGCGTCGCTCATGGTTGTCCTTCGCGGAACAGATAAGCGAAGCGGCCGCGCCACGGTCTAGCCGGCTCGGCCGTAAGCGTGATTGGCTCGTAGCGAACGGGATGAAGAAAGGTCAGGGCGCGGGCGTGCAAGCCGATGGCAGGACCGAACGTATGGACGGCCCCATACTTGGCGTCGCCGTAAATGGGATGGCCGTGGTGTGCTAATTGCACACGAAGCTGATGCGTGCGGCCCGTCTGCGGTCGCACTTCCAGCCACGTCAGACCACCATAGGATGCGCGGCGGCGATAGTGCAGCAGGGCTTGGCGCGCGCCGTCCGCGTCCGGTGCGACCACTTCCACGCGGCCGGTGGCTTGATTCTTCCGCAGCCAATCTTCCAGGGAACCGGCGGGATGGCGCACATCGCCTTCGACGACGGCCCAGTAGACTTTTTCGACCGCCCCGTCACGGAATTGGCGGGCGATGCGCGAGGCGGCCTTGCTTGTGCGCGCGAACAGCAACACGCCCGAGGTCGGCTTGTCGAGGCGATGGACAATGCCAAGGAAGACTTTGCCCGGTTTGCGATATTTCTCCTTGAGATATTGCTTAACGACCCGGTCGAATGTTTCTACCTTGCCGTCGAAGTGTGTGGACGGTACGCCGCTCGGCTTCACGACGGCGATGCAGTGATTGTCTTCATACAAGATGTCGAGAGGGGATGAAGTCGTCAAAGGCGTCTCCGTTAAGGAGCATCCGCGATTCCTTCGAGGTCGGGCCGGCGAGTCAGTTGTTGATCGCGTTGGCCGCGCAATATTTCATATACGCCCGGCGGTTCCAGCGTCTCGCCGAGAGCCAACCGGCAGGCGGCTTGCTTGTCCCGGCTGCGCACGAGCCAGTCGGCCAAACACTCAGCGCAGCTCAAGGCGTAGGTCTTCAACTCATGGGTAACGCCGTCGCTCCAACGGGCAGCGATCTTGTAGACCGCCAGCCGGCCGCAGTCGGGGCGATAACAGCAGACGGGGTAGGGCGGCATCGGCATAAAGAGATACGAAAAGGGTCAATCGTGTTCAAAAGGCAACGGTTCGCCATTGATCTGGGCGAAAGCGTTCATGGCGGCGCGCTGTTCGGCTTCCTTCTTGGTAGGCCCCCAGGCGCCGGCGTAGGTGTGCCGGCCGATCACCGCCGCGACCTTGAAGCATTTGCCGTGGTCGGGGCCTTTCTCATCCAGCGTTACATACAGCGGCGTCGCGTTGAACTCGCGCTGGGCCACCTGCTGCAGCTGCGACTTGAAATTGCCGCCAAGGCCGTTCTCGGCGACCGCCTCGATTTCCGGCGCGAGGTGGCGCAGAATAAACGGCTTGGCCGCCTCATAGCCGCCGTCCAAGAAAATGGCGCCCACCAGCGACTCATAAACGTCGGCAAGCAGGTTGGCCGGAACCTTGCCGGCGTGAGAGTTCATGCCCCTGCCGAGGAACATAAAGGCGCCGAGGTTCATCTCCTTGCTGAAGCGCGCGCAAGTACGCCGGCTAACGACGGCCGACTTGATTTTGGTCAAATCGCCTTCTTGTAACTCGGGAAAGCGTAGATACACCTGTTCCACCGTCACCAGGCCAAGGACCGAGTCGCCGAGAAACTCAAGGCGTTCATTGGAGGCGAGGCGGGTGTTGGCGCCGGAAGCGTGGGTGAGGGCGGCGCGGAGCAATTCGGGTTGGTTGAAGGTGTAGCCGATGGTGTTCTGGCATTCTTCCAGAATCTCGGCCTCACGGCTGGTAGTCAATTCCTGCGGCATAACAGCATCGATTGTGACACAGGCGGCTTTAGGTTGAAAGTAACACCATCGGCGCCGATTGTCAACGGCGCGATGACGCGGCCGGCAGTAAATCGGCAAGCCTGGCGTAGTTGGCGTCAGGGATCAGGTGGCCGGCGGCGAAGGCGTTGGCCTCCCGTTCCTGTTCGCTGTCGTCGGTCTTGAAGTCGTCCAGGAACGCCTTCTTCTTGCCGTGGAGGAGGATGTGGCCGACCTCATGGAAGAAGCTGAACCAGAACTGGCCGTCCTCGTGAGAACGCGGCCTCAGTTGGACCACCGCCTTGTCTCCAACCCAGAACGCCGCGCCGCTGGCATAAGTCTTGGGCAAGTGCGGGACGAACACCACGGCGACCCCGTGCGCAGCGCAAAGCTCCACTATGCGCAACGCGAAGTGGTCGAGCGTTTTGGTGGTCAAGGCGCGCAGTTTGGGGAGGACGCTCCGCAGACCGGGCGCCGAGAAGGGCTGGGTGTCGATCCGTTCCGCCTCTCGGATTCCGCGATGCACCCACGCCGCCAAGGCGTAGGGACAAGACTGCTTCATCAGCGACTTGCGGAAAGAGGGGACGAGGACGGCGGGCTTGTCCAATTGGGCCGGCGACGCGACTCCGAAGAAGGCGAGCAGTTCACGGATCTGGGCGGCGAGCGTCGTACCTCTTTTGATCCAGCCCAGCTTGACCATCGCCGCGACCGGGTATTTCTTGAGCGTCTCGCTTCGCGCTTGAAAGCCAGCCTCGGCGGCCAGGCGAGCCTTGGCCAACTGATAGCTTTTCTCCCGCTCCAGCCAGTAGGCGGCGGGCAAGCCCAGCACCAACTCCAGTTCCAGCGCCGTCTCCACGGTGATGGCCCGCTTGCCGTGCAGGATCTCGTTGATCTTGTTGGGCGGGCGGCCCATCCGCTCGGCCAGCTGCTGCTGGGTCATGCCCTTCGCCTCGATCAGTTCAAGGATGGTCGCCCCTGGCGGGACGGCCACATCCGGCTCGTAGGGACGGGGTGCAATTTCAGTCATGGTAGTCTCCTATGCTTTCGATGGTGATCTGCGTCACCGTCGCCAAATCAGGCATGCCCTCCGCCGCCATAGCAAACGCGCCGGCCGGGCGGAAGATGATGCGGTATTTTTTGTCAATCCACACAGAGAAGCAGCCGGTCCAGTTCTCGCCCAGGGCGTGAAAGTGCCACGGCGCACCGGCCGGAATCGCGCCTAGAGACGCGAAGACCGCGATTTCGACTAGCCGCTGCGGCAGCAGCTTTGCTACGTTCTCGGGCAGGTTCTTGCGGGCCACACGGGCTTCTAGGCAGATTCTCTCCAGCTTCTTGCTCGCGTACCCAATTAAGATCGGCATGCAACCTTGCCGCCCTTCACCTTTGGGGTCAAGATAAACCCACAAGGCATCATACCGTTCTTGACCCTTTCGGTCAAGTACCGATGGTAGCGTTTACCCCTGACACGACCGACGCCACCTGCCACGCGGCAAACGGCATTGCCCCTGCGCGGTCGAATGGGGTACACAATGGGACGGGCCGCCGACGATTCTGGCGCGCTCGCCTCGTCACGAACGGAGACGCCGTGTACGGACGCATCAAGATTCAAGTCGGAGTACTGTCTCTTCTGCTTTGCGCGGGCTGCGAAGCGAACTTGCCTCAACCCAAGGCGCCTGTGAATTCCTTGACCGATGCGTCGAGCGCCTACGACGTCGCAACCGCCGGCGAGATTGTGGGCCGCGTCGAGTGGTCCGAACCACTGCCCGTCGTGCCGCCGTTTCAGGCGCCCGTCACTCCACTGGCTGAACAGACTCGCGGCCCCAAGCGCGATTGGCCGAATCCTAACGCCCCCATAGTCGATCCCAAAAATCGCGGCGTCGGCAACGCCGTCGTCTTCCTGCGCGGCGTCGATCCGCGACGGGCGCGGCCGTGGGACTTGGACCCGGTTCGCGTCGAGCTGTGTGATTATCAGATGCACGTCTGTCAGGGAAACGGCGACGGCCTCTATGGTTTTGTGCGCCGCGGCGACCGGATCGAATTGGAATCGAAACAAAACGTCTTTCAATCCCTTCAGGCTCGCGGCGCCGACTATTTCGCGCTGACGATGCCGGAAGAGGGAACGACGCGCAACCGCGTCCTTGACCATAACGGAGTCGTCGAGCTTTCCAGCAACGCCGGCCAATTCTGGATGCGCGCCTACCTTTTCGTGGACGACCATCCTTATTACACTCGCACCGGCGGCGACGGCCGATTTGCGCTGTCGAAGGCGCCGCCAGGCGATTACGAACTTGTTTGTTGGATGCCGGATTGGCGCGAGGCCGAACACGAGATCGACGCCGATACTCGGCTTGTCGTGCGCATGAAGTTCCGGCCGCCGCTGCAAATCGTCCGGCGTGTTCACATCGAGCCGGGCGCGACGGCAACAGTGGACTTCACGCTGTCGATGGAGCAGTTCAATGCCGTCACACGCTCCGTCCCTTGAAGAGATGCCGATTGAGAACGGGATCGCGTTCGGTGAAGGGACCGTCCGATTTGTCGCGGCTCAGGCAGCGGGCGTACATTTCCAGCTTGGCGTCCAAGTCGTCGGCGTGGTGGATAATCAAACATTCCGGCACCAACGGCAGCCGCGGCGATCCCCATTCCGGCAGGCTCAAGTGCGTCAGGACGATGTGTTCCAGCATTAGCACCAATTCGGGGTTCACATCGCTCAATTCTCGCGCGGCGTCGCGCACCATGTCGCGGCCGAGGAGCAGATGGCCGGCCATCCGGCCCGGTATCGTGACGGACGGCGCCACCGCCTCGGCGCCGAACTCCAGCACACGGCCGATGTCGTGCAGGATCGCGCCCGCCGCAACCAAATCGCGGTTCAACGGAGGCTTCAACTCCGTGTAGTAGGCCGAGTAGCGTTCCGCCAACTGGACGGCTGAGCGCGTCACCGCCAGCGTATGTTCGATCAGGCCGCCTGCGAACGGGTGGAAGCGGTCGCGCGTGGCGGGCAGCCGCTGTAACGGCTCGGCGTACTTATCGAGCAGCGTCAAAACTAGCCGGCGCAGGCCTTCATCGGCGATATGCGCCGTAGCCAACTCCTTTAACTCGGCGAACATGGCGGCGGGGTCGTGGCGCGAGCTTTCGATCAGTTGGGAACGGTCGAAGCCGGCGGCCTTGTCGGCGTCCGTGGCCGGACGGATGTCGTTAAGCTCAATGAGTTGCTGACCGTAGCGCTCGTGCTCGCCGTAGACCGCGCGGAGCTTGTAGAACTGGCCGGCGTGCCATTCGCTTTCGCACGGCGCGAACCACGGGCCGTCGGCCCAGACCATGAAGGCGACGGTACGGCGCGCGTCGCGGAAGCGGCAGGTGTAAAACGCCTTGCCCTCGCGCGTCGCGCCCTTGGTCTTGTCGGATAACAGCGCGAAGAAGTCGCCGAATTGGCCGGCAGTCAATTCGCTCAATCGCGCTTGGACTGGCTTGGATTTGGCCATGACGAGGGTTCCGTGTTCACCGTATATGGCCAATAGATTTTAGGTACCGCTTCGCGCCGGCGGCGATTTGCGACGCCGGCACAGTCCCGAGCAACGCCTGGAAGACGGCGACCAAGGCGCGGCTGCGCTGCACCGCGGCAAGCGCAAATGCCTTGTCGATGGGGGAACTCAAATTATAATCTGCCGCGATGCGATTTCTTCGCAACATATCCAATTGCCCGCCCAGATTCTCTATCGAGGCATAGCCACAGTTCGCTAGGCCGGCGTACAAGTTAAAGTGGCTCTGCCCTCCCTGACCGACATCAACGCCGTGGGTGAGGAAAAACTTACGGAAGAAGTGAAAGACGGCATAGTAGGTCCGGCTAATAGCCGACCTCCAGTCGCCTTCAGCCGTCCCGCGAGTCAATCGTTCCGCTGTGTCCTGAAATTCATTCCAGAGCATCGCTATTCCGGGTGAAAAAGGAAAAACACTCCAAACAACGGGACCAATTCCCGGGATATTCGCTTCGCCAATTCTTCGTGGAAACGATCCAGCTCACCACTCGGATACTCCATAGGATCCCTTCGGGATACGAGGACGTTGAGCATGACCCACGCGCGGCCGTTCACATCGGGATCGTCAAGCAAATCCACGTGAAATGAAAGCATCTTTGGAAAACTGGAACGCGCGACGTCACAAGCCGTTTGAAATGCGGCCTCCGCCTTGTTTTTGCGTAGCACCTCGAAAACTTCCGGCTCTACAGTGGGTTCGATGCAGGTCGTGGCTTGCATGTTCATTCTCCTTTACGGGCGTCCGTCACTTTACCCTTTCGTAATCGTCTCGTCCATGTTGAGCAGCACGTTGGCCACCACCGTCCACGCCGCTAGTTCCGCCGCGTCCGCGCCCTTGGGAACGTCGCCGCCGTTCTTCGCCATCGCCAATGCCGCCGTCGCGTCTTTCTGGTATTTCGCCAGCGATTCGGCGTACAGTTTCATCAGCAGATCCCGCTCCGCCGTTGTCGGCGTCCGTGAGGTGCAGAGCCGGAACCCGTAAGCCGCCCGCTCCGCCGGATCACCCTTGGCCTCAGTCGTGATGCGTCGGGCCAGCGCCGCCGACGCCTCGACGTATACCTTGTCGTTTAGCACGGCCAGCGCCTGTAATGGCGTGTTGGTGCGCGACCGGCGCTCCGTACAGATTTCCCGACTCGGAGCGTCGAAGGCCGAGAACTCCGCATACGGCGCCGTCCGCCGACAGAACGTATACAGCCCGCGCCGGTGCTGATCGCCGTTGCTACTCATCGCCCATTTGTCACCGCTATAGGGGTTGAACCAGACGCCGTCCGGCTGGTACGGAAACACGCTAGGACCGCCGATCTTGCGATTTAGGAGACCGCTAATAGCCAGGGCGTTGTCGCGCACCATCTCCGCGTCCATACGAAAGCGCGGACCGCGGGCATATAGTCGATTGAACGGATCGCGCTTCAGCAGATCCGCCGGCGCCTTCGACGCCTGCCGATAGGTCGCCGACATGACGATGAGTTTGTGCATCGCCTTTATGTCCCATTTACAATTCATAAACTCCACGGCCAGCCAGTCAAGTAATTCCGGGTGCATCGGCGGCTCGCCCTGTGTGCCGAAGTCGTCGCTCGTCACCACTAGACCCGTGCCGAAGTGATGCGCCCACATGCGATTCATAAACACCCGCGCCGTCAGCGGGTTGTTGAGGTCAACCAGCCACTTCGCCAGGCCGAGACGGTTGGCCGGCGCTCCCGCCGGCAGCGGATTCAGCTTGGCCGGCACGCCCGGCTTGACCTCCTCGCCGAGACTCTTGAAGTTGCCGCGGAGCATGATGTGCGTCGGCCGTTCCTGCGGCAACTCCTGCATCACGAGCGTCGAGGCCGGCTTTACGTCCACCGCCTCTTTCTCCAGCGCGGCGGCGCGGAGTTGTAGAGCGTGGAAGCCCGCGCCGCCAAGGATCGGGGCTGAGCCGGTCGCCGACTTCTTTAGTGCGGCGGCGCTGTCCTGCAATGTCTTGATCCGCGCCGCCTGTTCCGGCGTCGGCAGGGACAGCTCCGGGGCGTTGCTCTTGCCGAGGTCTGCCGTGCCGTTGAAGAAGGCGAACAGTTGATAGAATTCTTTCTGCTTAAAAGGATCGAATTTGTGGTTGTGACACTGAGTACAGGCGCTGGTCGTGCCCATCCAGACGGTCATGGTTGTGTTCACTCGGTCCACGATGGCCGCGATGCGGAACTCTTCGTCGTCGGTGCCGCCCTCGGTGTTGACCATCGTGTTGCGGTGAAAGCCGGTGGCGATCAGTTTTTCATTGGGCGAGCCGGGGGCGTCAGCCCCCGGAGGAAGTAAATCGCCGGCGATTTGCTCGACCGTAAATTGGTCAAATGGCATGTTCCTGTTGAAGGCGTTGATGATCCAATCGCGGTACGGCCAGGCGGTGCGGCGGTCGTCTTTCTCGTAACCATTGGTGTCGGCGTAGCGGGCCAGGTCGAGCCAATAGCGGGCCATGTGTTCGCCGTAGGCCGGTGACGAGAGCAGCCGATCCACCGCTTTTTCATAAGCGCCGGGCGATGCGTCCGCGAGGAAGGCGTCCAGTTCTTGCGGCGTCGGCGGCAGGCCGGTTAGGTCGAGGCCGACGCGCCGCAACAGCGTCAGCTTGTCCGCCTCCGGCGACGGCGCCAGACCTTCCTGTTCCAGCCGGGCAAGTATCCAACCGTCGAGGCCGTTGCGAGGCCAAGTTTTGTTCTTGAGTTCCGGCAGCGGCTTCTGAACCGGCTTGACGTAGGCCCAATGCTCTTCGTACTTCGCCCCCTGTTCGATCCACCCCTTCAGCTTAGCGATCTGTTCAGGAGTTAGCGGATCGCCCTTGGGCGGCATCGGTTTTTCCTGGGACGTGACGCGAATGAGTAGCTCGCTCTTGGCAACATCGCCGGGCACGATGGCCGCCTCGCCGCCTTTGAGTTTCTTCGTCGCCGTCGCGGCCGTCTGAAGGTCGAGGCCGGCCTTTTTGAGATCCTCGCCGTGGCATTTGAAGCAGCGGTTCGACAGGATTGGCCGGATGTCCTGATTGAAGTGGACTTCAACCTTCTCCGCCGCCCGCGCCTTGTCGCCGACGGCGGAAATTAGGCACGCCATCCCGAGGACCAGGGCCGAACGTACAGTGGGCTTCATGGAAGCGAACTCCTTGGCGGAGAATGCGGACGGTTGGGTAGGCAATTCGGCGGGGCGCACATTCTATCATACCGCGTCGGCGTCCGGCTCGCACCAGGAAAATCGGCGGCGAAAGGCAAAAACGGACGACTTGGCGGCGGCTGGCACACTTGTGCGCCAAACCACAGGAACGAGTATAATACAGTTCCGTTCGGTTCCAACCTCGGCGCGTCTTACGGTTAATCCACAATGTCTTCCTCTGTTCTCGGAGAAGCGAATCCGCCGACGGCCAGTCTCGGCCCGTCGGTCGTCCTGACGCCGCACCTCAACGGCATCGAGCCGGAGTGCGAGAAGGCGTTGCAGCAACTGGAGCAATCCGGCGTGCGCGTCGTCCGTCGGGCCGGCTGTTCGGCCATCGACGTGGCCCGCAACGAGAGCCCGCCGGGCGATCCCCGCGATCTGGGCGTTGAGGTAGCACAGTCCCGTCGGACGCGGATCGTCCGCCACCCATTTTCAGCCGCACCCTTCGGACGGAAACGGCACGCGCACGCCAGAGGTCAAGCAAATCGACCGGCCGCGGCGCGTTACAATCCCTCCATGATGGCGATATCCTCCCGCTTCAAGCCGTAGAGTCGGTAGACGATCTGATCAATGAGCCGGTCTGTGGCCAAAATCTTGGCCTTGAGGGGCGTCAGCTTTTCCCGGCTTTTGTTGAACTCAAGGTCAATGGCCTCTTGCATGGCACGGGCTTCGGGGTCGATCTTCAGCTTGCGGCGGTTCTGGCGCAGCACGTCGAGCAGTCCGCCGAAATCGTGTTCGTGGTAGGCGCGGAGGCGGGTCTTGTTGGCCAAGTCGTCCAACACCGCCCCGATTTTCCGCTCAAGCCACATTAGGAAACCGCCTACTTCCTGTTGCTTCTGGCGATTCAAGATGAGCATCTGCTCGGCGAGGAAGGCAAGCAGGTCGTGGACGACATCGGCCTGCTCCGGCGTCTGCGCGAGTTGATGTTCGACGTGCCCCAGCATATAAGACAGATCATCCTCAGCGAGGCAGCTTTCATAGAACTGCTTCCCCTTGTCAAGCTGTCGTGATCGCTCGCTAACGGGCATCGTGAAAACAATTTCTCGGATTGGAAGCTCATCAACCACATCGATGTCAATTTGGGCATTTGCTCTTCCCTCTTCAAGGCTTACTAGCTTGTAATAGGAGGCTAAAAGTCTTGAGCAGAGAAGGGCATTTGTATATAACCTGCACTTTCCGAAAAAAAGCTAA
>DHJA01000167.1:0-12065 GCA_002404095.1 Planctomycetaceae bacterium UBA4732
GGCCCGCGCCGGTCTCCCGCTGTTCGCCGTTCCGAAGGCCGCGGCCGCGCCGACGCCGAACAGCCCCGCCGAAACGGCCGTCAAGGCGCTCTACGACATGCTCACCGAGGACCAGAAAAAGGTCGTCTGCTTCGACTGGGACTACCAGGACAAGGAGCGCGGCCTGCTGCGCACGCGCGTCTCCAACAACTGGCAGATCACCAAGCCGTTTATCATGACGGACTTCTACACCAAAAAGCAGCAGGACGTCATCCACGACATTTTCAAAGGGATGATTAACCCCGACTGGTATTCCAAGTTTCAAAAGCAGCTCAAGGACGACACCGGCGGCAAGGAATGGGGCGAGGAACAGAGCATCGCCATTTTCGGGAAGCCGGGCGGCGCCAAGTGCGAGTTCGTGATGACCGGCCGGCACATGACGCTGCGAGCCGACGGCCACAGCAATGACCACGTCGCCTTCGGCGGCCCGATCTTCTACGGCCACGCCGCCAGCGGTTTCCACGAGGAGGTCCACCACCCCGGCAACATCTTCTGGAACCAGGCGGTGCTGGCCAACGGCGTCTACCAACTGCTCGACCCCAAGCAGCAGGCCCACGCTCTGGTCGAGAAGCGGCCGAAAGAGGACGCGGTCAAGTTCCAGGGCGAAAAGGGCGCCTTCCCTGGCATCCCGGTGAAGGAGCTGGCCGACGAGCAGAAGCAGGCGCTGCAAAAAGTGTTGGCGTCGCTGATCGATCCATTCCGCAAAGACGACCGGGACGAGGCGATGGCGTGCCTGAAAAAGCAGGGCGGCCTCGACCACCTGAGCCTGGCGTTCTACAAGGAAGGCGACATCGGCAACGACAAGGAATGGGACAACTGGCGTCTGGAAGGTCCGTCATTCGTCTGGTACTTCCGCGGCGAGCCGCACGTCCACGTCTGGGTCAACGTCGCCAATGATCCGAGTGTGGAAACCAACGCCAAGGGATGAGGCCAAGCGCGAAGAGAATCGCCGGTACGTCACGGCCGCGTTTGCCAGTCCTGAGAAGGGCTGGCGGACGCGGCTGCGGTATTTCGTTGGGTGCGATTTCGCGAGAGGCCGAGCCATTGTCCGGCTGGTCGGAATCTCGCTTTTTCGCGAACTTGTGGTTGGTGGAGCACGTCTCAGTTCTTGGGGAGACTGAATTTTTATAGGTGGCCCTCCGTACGCCCAGACGAAAAGGTTGACGCCCATGCGCACTCTTGAGCACGTTTACCACTCGGATAACCTTGCGCGAGCGTGGGGATGGGTGCGCAGCAATCCCGACGCAGGGTATAAGAACTTCTTCCGCTCTCTCTACCTGAATTATTCTGTGGCCGACTCCGCCCTGCTCGACGATCTACGTGATCGGCTGCAGCGTGGCGTCTATGAGCCCGCTCCGGCGTGCAAGATCTTCCAGCCAAAGCGGTCTGGCCTATTGCGGCCTGTTACCTTGCTTACCGTGGAGGATCAGATCGCCTACCAAGCGATGATTAATGTCGTCGCCGAGCGCCTATATCCGAAAGTCAAACACCGCTACAACAAGGAGGTCTTCGGTCACCTGCTCGCAGGGGAGGCGAGCGTCTGGTTTTACCAGAAGTGGAAGACCGGTTATGCGCGGTTCAATACCGCCGCAAGACGTGCATTTTTCGGAAGGCCTCGTATACGCCGCCAGCTTCGATCTGACCGCATTTTATGATAGCCTCGATCATGGCGTCTTGTGTCACTTTCTTAAGGGCTTACGCTGCGACCAGGACTTCCTGGACCTCTTGGTGCGCTGCCTAAACACATGGACATCCACTCAGGGTAGCATTTACCACAACCACGGCATACCGCAGGGCCCGATCAGTTCTGGCCTGCTGTCGGAAGTCGTACTTCAGCACTTCGATCAAAAGCACCGTTCTCCATCCACCGTCCGGTACTTCCGTTACGTAGATGACATCCGACTATTTTCCACCTCGCTCACGGATCTACGACGGGTGGTTACGTGGCTCGACATGTTGAGCAAAGAGGTCGGGCTGTTCCCCCAGAGCTCGAAGATTGACATCCATCAGGTGACGGACATTGAGGCTGAACTGAAGTCGGTGAGCCAGCCGTTCGAGGAGGTACTGGACGATGAGGAAGAGGCCGTCGATCAGGGGAAGTTGCGACGGCGCCTCACTCAACTCTCGGGGAACTACAAAGTGAAGAATTCCACAGAGTTTAAGTTCCTTCTTGCGTATGCGACGCCAAGTAGCCGCCTTAATGACCGCCTGTGGCGCCTTCTGGAAAACCACCCCGATATATCTGGAAATATCCTCCGCTATTTCCAGCGATACGCGGAATTACCCGATAAAGCCGGCGATAAGCTGGTTTCCGCGTTGGAGGTGAGGCCGCGATACCCTTCGGTGATCGCCGAGTTGTTGCGCACCGCAGAGGGAAGGCTCAGAGCAAACCAAATGGCTGCGGTCGATCACTTCGTTCTGAAGTGCCTCGCCGATGACTCGCTCCAAGGTGCTGACTACCTGGCGGCGACTATGAAATGGGCCGTTCGGCGCGACCTCATAGCGCGGCGATTTATTTCCGCCCGAGTGAAAAAGCTCCCCGCTTGGTGGGCGCAAGGTGAGATCCTTGCGGCCATCGGCAAAAGCTGCATGTCGGAGCAAGCTGCTACGGCGTTGCTGAACGAGTATTTGCAGGCGTCCGTAAGCGATGTGGCCGTCGCGGCAGCCGTCAACATCGCCAAGGAGAAGATTGCCGTCACTGCAAAGGCACCGGAAATGCAGCGCTCGGCAGCATGTGTCCTGGAATGCTTCAACCTGATTCGTAGAGGCGCAGTGCGATTTTGCGGAATTCGGCGATTTTTCGAGCGCTTGCTAGACGGAGAGAGCTACGAGATCGACTGGAAAAAGATTTTTGGGAGGAAATACCGCCGGGTCGACCGGCAGTCAGTCTGGTGTAGGGCGTTTGCCCAAACCGACATCACGGCCTGGGTAAACGCAATGGATGTCTTCAATGACTTCCTATTGGACGCTCTTTGTAAGCACGATCCATTGCTGCCCAAATATACGCTTGGCGGTGTCGGTTCCATCCTGTCCTGTACGCGACTACTTACGGAGTACCCTGCCGTGACGGCCCTGGTGATGGAGATTCATGAAAAACGCAGTAATAGCGCTCTATCGCACTCCGTAAAGACCAGGGGCAAAGCCAGGGTGGTAGTCGGGGCGACAGGACGAATCAAATTCAGCTACATCAATCGGGCGAAGAAATTTGTCCGGGCGGCCGTCCGAGAGTTGGCGGCCAAGAAAAAGTGGTAAGGAAACATCCTTCCTGGAGATGGATTTGTCTCAAGGTGAGGAAAAGCAATCCGTGAAATCATTGAAATCTACCCCTGCTCTATCCCTAGGCTGCGAGTTCATTCCCGGCCAAGCTGGATATGCGGCCCCATGTTCATCACCCGCGCAGCCATCGCTCTGATGGTCGTTATGGTACCACCGGGGCCGCATATTCGACTAGCAACCGGTGTCAATCCGTCACCTCACACCAGGGATGATCTCCATCTGGTTATCCCGGAATACGGAACGGGGCGGCGAAGGCATGGTGGTCAAGCCGCACGACTTCATCCTCCGGGGCAGGCGAGGGCTTGCTCAGCCCGCCGTGAAGTGTCGGGGGCCGGAGTACCTGCGGATCATTTACGGTCCCGACTACACCACCGAAGAGAACCTGTCCCGCTTGCGAAGCCGGGGGCTGAGTCACAAGCGATCCCTCGCCCTTGGCGAATTCGCGCTCGGCGTAGAGGGCTTGGAGCGATTCGTCCGCGGGGAGCCGCTGCGCCGAGTGCATGAGTGCGTGTTCGGCGTACTTGCCTTGGAGAGCGAGCCGGTGGACCCGAGACTGTAAAGGGGGTGTAGCTTTCGATTCCGGCAATCGCCTGATGGCGGGGTGTCCCCGCCCCTATAACCAACCACGACCGCCGTCGCCTAATCACCGCGTACTGCCAAAGCAAAACTGCCATGTCGTAAGTCAAGGAATAACAAGAGGAAACGAAAAGACCCCTGGTTTTCCAGGGGTCTTTTCTTGAGTGCGGGAGAGAGGACTTGAACCTCCACGTCCGTGAGGACACAAGAACCTGAATCTTGCGCGTCTGCCAGTTCCGCCACTCCCGCAGGTGGAATGCGTATATTAGGGCGCGCACCGCGCGGCCGTCAAGGCCGTCCCTTAGCGCACCGCCGGGTAGAATGCGGCCAAGCGGTCGGGCGAGACGCCGCCGGCGGCCAACGCCGTCAGCGCCCAGTTGCGCAGCGTCTGCGGCACGACGCCGGTCTTGCGCCAACGCCGCGCCGACACGACGATGCGCCGAGGCGCCACGACGATCCGACCGTGGCGCCGCAGCGTCTTGCTGATAAAAACGTCTTCCATCAATTGCAGAGGGGGAAAGCCGCCGATCCGCTCGAACAGATCGCGGCGCATGAACAACCCTTGATCGCCGTAAATCAGCCCGGTCAGGCGAACGCGGGCCGTGGCGCAGAAGTCGATCATGCGGTAGACGGCGCCGACCTCATCAACCCTCATCTGGAAGCAGCCGGCCGCTCCGCCGCGCCGTAAGCACCGCTCCGCCGCCTGCAAAGCTCCCGGCTCCAGACGACAATCCGCGTGCAAAAAAAGCAGTACGTCGCCCGTGGCGTGCGCGGCGCCGAGGTTCATTTGGGCGGCCCGGCCGCGCACTCCCTGCAACAGCCTGTCAGCTACAACGGCGATGGCACAAGTCGCATCCGTGCTGCCACCGTCGGCGACGAGGATCTCATGCGGCCGTTGGGCGCGCAGCAGGCGCAGCGCCTCGCCGAGGCAGCTTTCTTCATTGAGCGTCGGCAGGATGATGGAAACGCTCATTTCGCTTTTCTCGCTCCCCTGTTTGGGTTGAACTATCCCTACCGATTCTGCCGATTAAAGAGAAGATCGAGTACTGTCTCCATTTGGCGAGCCGGGGGCGTAAGCCCCCGGAGTGTGGTTTCAGCGACCGAGACTATCTCCGGGGGCTTACGCCCCCGGCTCGCCAAACTGGGACACTACCGAAGATCGGACGCATCGGGTGGAACCCGGCGATATAAGGAGACACGGATGGCGACGAAATTGGGGAAGATGGCCCGCAAGGCGAAGCGCTGGGCGATGGCCGGTTGTATCGTGTTGGGCGGAGCCGGTTCGGCGTGGGCGGGCAACGCGCCGCCCGTCTCGACCATGCTTCGATACCACCCTGCGCAGGAAGGCGTGAGCATCACCACTCCCAAACCGGAAGAAGAAGCCGGCTGCAAGGTGGAGTTGGTCAAGGGCGCCGGCAAGGGCAGCGGCTGGGCGCTCAAGGACGCCAACGGCAAGACCCTACGCGTCTTCTTCAGCCACGACCAAACAAACCTCGACGTTTGGTCCTATTACAAAGACGGCGTAGAGGTCTACCGCGAGTCCGAGACCGAGGGCGGCGGTGCGACCGGCAAGGCCGACCAGTTCCGCTGGCTCAACGCCGACGGCATGAAGTGGGGCGTGGACGAGGCCAAGCACGGCCAAATCACGCACTGGAAGGCCATCTCGCCGGAGGAAGTCAGCCAGGAAATCCTGCACGCGCTGACAACCAAGGATTTCGCCCGCCTTCAGGCGCTGATGATCTCCGAGGCCGAGATGAAGCAGATCGGCCTGTCGGAAGAACAGGCCGCCCACATCCGCGACCTGGAAAAAGGCGCGGCGAGCAAGTTCCAGAAGACCATCGCCGATTTGCCCAAGCTCAGCTCCGGCAAGCCGACGTGGGTGCATCTGGAGACGGCCGCGCCGGAATGCACCCCGGCTGAACCGGGCAGCAGCCGTCCCGAACTTCTCAAGTATTCGCACGGCTCCCTCCTGTTCGAGGTCGGCGGCGCCACCGAATGGGTGCAGACCGGCGAGATGATCCAGGTCGGTTCGGCCTGGCGCATCGTGGAAGGCCCGACGGCCGGCGCCGCGCCGGTCGAGACGACCACCGGGGCCGATAAGGTCGTTGGCGATAGCGATCCGAAGTTGATGGCCCTTATCAACGAGTTAACGGAGCTCGATAAGAAGACGCCGGACGGCTCCAACGCCGCCGCCAATCCGCTGATGGCGCGCCATCACATGCTCCGCGTCGATCAGTTGGAGAAGATCGCCGCGGCCGCCAAGCCGGACCAGCGCGAATCGTGGTATCGCCAGATGGCGGACAGCCTCAGCACGGCCGCCCAGAACAGCCCGGCCGGCGACACGGCGGCGATGAAGCGCCTGGTGGGCCTGGAAGAGAGCATGGCGAAGGTGATGCCGGGCAGCAACCTCGCGGCCTACGTCACCTACCGCGAGATGCAGGCCGAGTACGCCGTCCACATCAGCCAGGGAACAGGCACCAAGGAAAAGGAAGACTCCTTCGCCAAGGTGCAACAGGCGTGGGTGGATCGGCTGACCAAGTTCGTGGAGACCTATCCGAAAGCGGACGACACTCCGGATGCGCTACTTCAGCTTGGCATGGTCTGCGAGTTCTTGAACAAGGACGTGGAGGCCAAGAACTGGTATCTCGCGCTTGTGAAGCACTTCCCCGACGCGACGCAAGGTAAGAAGGCGGGCGGCTCCATTCGGCGGTTGGAGTCGGAGGGCCAGGCATTCAAGCTGGCCGGCCCGACCTTGGCCGATCCGAACGTCGTCTATGACATTGAGCAGGCCCACGGCAAGGTCGTGGTGGTCTACTACTGGGCGAGCTGGAACAGCCAGTCGGCCACCGACTTCAACAAGCTGAAGGCCATGATGGACACGGAAGGGAAGGACGTGGAGTTGGTGGCGATCAACCTGGACAACACCATCAAAGAAGCCCGCGACTTCCTGACGCGCTCCCCGGCGGTTGGCGTCCACCTCTACCAAAACGGCGGTCTGGACAGCAAGTTGGCCAACGACTACGGCATCGTGGTATTGCCGGAGCTGTTCCTGATCGGCAAGGACGGCAAGGTCGTGAGCCGTAACGTCCAGATCAACAATCTGGAGGATGAGGTCAAGAAGCTGTTGAAGTAAGGTCGTCGAGCGACGGATTACGGAGTCCAACAGGCGAAACGTCAAGACAGCTTGGCGTTTCGTCTGTTGGACTCCGTAATTTATTCTCCTGGAGAATCGAGATGAATTGCCTGGCCGGCCTTCACTCGTTCCACGAGGCGAAGGATCTCTTTTCCGCCTCCCCCAGGCCAGACCATCTCCCCCAAGACTTCAAGCTTTTCGAGGTCGATCGGCTGACGGTCCTGGTCTGACGAATGAGTAACCATCCCCATGAAATCAGCGACGTCTAGTTGTCTCTTTCCCATGGGCCGTATCGGCGTGAGCATGGCCCCGTATTTGTTCGCCAGGGCAGCTTCCAGAGCCGGGACTCGGTATCGAAGACCTAGCTCCTTATTCTCCGTCCACACCGGGTCGGCCAAGGTTTCCTCCAAGTCCGCCCGATGCGGGTAGACGACGTCAATTACCGATTCTTTTTCTCCCTGAACGAAAAAGGCCGTGAGGCCGGTGAAGGCGCGTACTTCCAACTGCGGGTAGAGCGCCCGGACGGCGTTCACCGCGCGGCCGTAGTTCCGGCCTGCCTTGACGAGGATGTCCACATCTTGCGTACTCCTCGGCCTGCCCGTCCATCCGCCGATGCCGTGGGCGCCGGTCAGGACGAAGGGGATGCGCTTTTGGGTCAGGGTTCGCAGGATCATGTTCAGATCGACCGGCGAAGGAGGCACTTGGTTGCTCCATTGTGAGCGGTATTGCCTTTGGAGGAAGTCGCTCAGTTGTACAGCGTCATCGTGAAGCAGATTGCGACGGGTGGCCTTCATCGCCTCCCATGCTGGGTCGCTTGATATGAAGTTGGCTCGTTGCATTGGTCGCTCGGTTTTCATTTTCGGCCGCGCCTAAACTTTCTGCTATGCTACCTCAAATACCTACTGCGAACCAGTGAACAATCGCTGGGCGCGACCAATGTAAGGGAACCAATGTCCCGATGCCTATTGCTAGCATTTGGCTGTTTGGCGGCTAACGCAAGTGCGGGCTTCGCCAAGGACATGGAACAAGTCCAAGTCGCCAAGGACAAGCATTCCTTCATCCTCGCCGACTCCGGTCGTCGCTTCATCCCGTGGGGCTTCAACTACGACCACGACGCCGCCGGCCGGCTCATTGAAGACTATTGGGATGGCGAATGGGCGAAAGTCGAAAAGGATTTCGCCGACATGCACAAACTTGGGGCGAACGTCGTCCGCATCCACCTCCAGTTCGGCAAGTTCATGGACGCCGCGGACAAGCCCAACGACAAGCAGCTTGACCGCCTCGGCGACTTGCTCAAATTGGCCGAGCGCGAACGCCTTTACCTCGACCTGACCGGCCTCGCCTGCTACCACAAGAAAGACATACCCGCCTGGTATGACAAGCTCGCCGAAAAGGAGCGCTGGGACGCGCAGGGCCACTTCTGGGAAGCCGTCGCCGGACGCTGCGCCAAAAGCGACGCCGTTTTCTGCTATGACCTGATGAACGAGGCGATTCCTCCCGGCAAAAAGGTCGCCCCCGGCGGCTGGCTGGTAGACGCGCCGCTCGGCGATTCCTACTTCGTCCAGTTCATCAGCCTCGACCCCGGCGACCGCACGCCGTTGGAGGTCGAGCGGCAGTGGATTCATCGTCTGACGGGCGCGATCCATGAAAAGGATAAACGCCATCTCATTACGCTTGGAATGATGCCTTTTATCCCTGACCGCAAAGTCTTCGACGACCTCGATTTCGTCAGCGTCCATATCTATCCGCAGGTGAAAAAGGTCAAGGAGTCGCTGGATACGCTGAAGGCGTTCGCCGCCTTCGGCAAACCGGTGCTGATCGAGGAAACGTTCCCGCTGTCGTGTTCGATGCTTGAGTTTGAAGAGTTCATTGACAAATCAGACAAGATCACGGCCGGCTGGATCGGCTTTTTTTGGGGTCAGACGCCGGACGACTTGAAAAACTCCAAGTCAATCGGGGACGTTGTAACGCGCAGCTGGCTGGAGTTCTTCCAGAAGAAGAGCAAAGCGATGCGCGGCGAATGACCTGTTCAGCCCTGTTTACGTTTCGCGCGATCATCCGCGAAACGTAAACAGGGCTAAACAAATACGCTGTCGCAAGAAATCCGCGCGTTTCCCGTCCCCGTCGCTTGCATCCCGCCAATCCCGACCTACTCTTTAGCAGCTTGGCTCGTAGCTCCCGCGCACCCGGAGGCCGCCGTGATCCACTGCTGCATCGGCATCATGGCCTACAATGAAGAGGCGAATATACGCCTTCTCTTGCAGGCGTTGCTCGTTCAGAAGACGGAGAAAGTCGCCATCGACGAAATCGTCGTCGTGGCCAGCGGCTGCACGGACGGAACCGAGGACATCGTAAGGGAGTATGTGGCCATCGACCCGCGCGTGCGATTGCTGAGTCAGCCGCGCAAGGAAGGCAAGGCTTCGGCGGTCAATCTCCTGCTGCGAAACACCGAATGCGAGGTGGTCGTGCTGGAAAGCGCCGACACCTTGCCGTTGGAAAATACCATTGAGGCGCTGGTTTCTCCCATGACCGACCCCAAGGTCGGAATGGTAGGTGGGCGGCCGGTGCCGGTCAACTCTCCCAACCAGTTCATGGGCTACGGGGCGCATCTAGTGTGGGAGCTTCATCATCAGATGTCGCTGCGCCACCCGAAGATGGGCGAGGTGATCGCCTTCCGCAACATTTTCGCGCAAATCCCGCACGATTCAGCCGTGGACGAAGCCAGCATCGAGCCGCTCATCATCGGCCAGGGGCTGCGTCTGCACTACGCGCCCGAGGCGGTGGTGTTCAATAAAGGCCCGGAAACCGCGGCGGAGTTTGTCAAGCGCCGAAGGGGGAATTTCGCCGGACACCTCTATGTCAAGGAAACCCTTGGCTACAAGGTGTCCACGATGAGCGGGACGCGGGTCGGCTGGCTCTTTCTCACGAATTTCAAGTGGGAATGGCGCTGGTTCTGCTGGGCGCCCGGCATCGCCGCCTTAGAGGTCTACGTCCGCCTGTTGGGAACATATGACTACACGATCTGCAAACGGAAGCCGTACAACTGGGTCATCGCCCCATCGACCAAGCAGTTGTCGAAGCCCAAGCAGCTGACCGGGACGCTCTGAGCCGCGCTCCCCTTCGGGTCGCGGCTAAACGGCGCACCCCCTCCCGCAAGGAACCGCACGCTATGTCCGTCACACTGGAATCGCCGGCCGTGGAAGCGCCGATCACGCGGGTCGATACCGGACTCGGCACCACCTACGAGCGCTGGGCCGTCAACCGTCTGCTGTCGCGGCTGGTTGCCGAACTGGACGTACACACGCTGGTCGAGGGGCCGGACGACGGCATGTGCGGCATTGCCGGGCTGAACAGTCTGGTTGCCGGCTTGCAAGATGTGCGCGTCTCGCTGGTGTTGCCTTCATTGGAACGGGCGGCCCTCACGAAGACCGTCTGGGAACACCATGCGCCGCACGCGCGGCTGGAGATTATTGAAGAATGGGACGGCCGTCACCTGCCGTTCGAGGACGGCGCCTTCGACCTGGCCTGGAACTTCAACATCATGACGCGGCCGGATGACCCGCAAGCTTTGCTCAACGAGATGGCGCGCGTCAGCCGGAAGTATGTGTTGATCTTCGTGCCCAATCGCATGAACTATGCCTTCTGGCTGCATCGGCTGCACCATTGGGTCGCCAACGAACCGTGGGACCACGGCCGCATCGACTTGATGCACGCCGATGCGTGGCGCGACCTGTTCGCCAAGGCGGGTATGGAGATAAAACAGACCTTTCATGTCGATTGTCCGTGGTGGCCGGACATTGTGGACGCCGGCCAGCTGATCCGTGATTTCTTTCCGTTCCTCAATGGTCTCGCACGGCGCGCCTCCCCCGCGAACCGTTACCGCTGGACCCCGGAGGAACTTCCCTACTACGAGCCAGCGGCCCACGCCGAAGTCCACGCGCGCATGGGCCGCCTGGGCTTCTTTGAAAACACGCGGTTGACGTGGCTCAAGCAACGGTTCGCCCATCACGTGGGCGTCCTCGGAGTGAAAGTTTAACGCAGGAATATCCCCTATGAAGACGATGGCCGGAGTGCTGGCCCGAATCCCCCTGTTCAAGCTGTACCGCAGTTTCGGCTGGCCGCGTTTGTTGCCGCTCAACATCACGCTGTCGCCGTCGCCGCGCTGCAACTCGCGCTGCCTCACCTGCAATATCTGGATGAAGCGCGAGAACGAATTAACGCTCGACGAGTGGGACAAAGTGCTGCGCTCGCTCGGCAAGGCGCCCTACTGGTTCACCGTCAGCGGCGGCGAACCATTCATGTTCCAGGGCGTCGTCGAACTCTGCCAAATGGCCTACCAATACTGCGAGCCGGGCATTATCAACATCCCGACTAATAGCATCCTTTCGACCATCCCCGACAAGGTGCGCCGCATTGCCGAGTCGTGCCCCAAGAGCCGGCTCATCATCAACCTGTCGCTGGACGGCATCGGTGAGAAACACGACTACATTCGCGGCGTACCGGGCAATTTCAAGAAATTCGAGGAGCGGCTGAAGCAGCTGCTTGAACTGCGCGAAAGCCTGCCCAACCTGACGCTTGGCATCCATTCCGTAGTGTCCACGTTCAGCGTCGGCCATCTCGATGAGATCATGGAGTACGCCGACCAATCCGGCGTCGATCAGTTCATCACGGAAATCGCTGAACCGCGCGTCGAGCTGGACACAGTCGGCCTGCCGATTACGCCGGATAAGAAGTCCTATACCAAGGCGATTAACAAGCTGATCGATCATGTAAACAACCGGCCGTATAAGGGCATTTCCAAGATCACGGAGGCGTTTCGCGTTCAGTATTACAAGCTGGTCAAGCGCATTTTGGATGAAGAAGATCAAGTAATACCCTGTTACGCGGGCTGGGCCAGCGGCCACATCTACGGCGACGGCACCGTATGGCCGTGTTGCGTCCGCGCCGACAAGCTCGGCAACCTCCGCGACCACAATTACGATTTCGGCGCCATCTGGTTCGGCGACAAGATTAGGGAAGTGCGGCGGAGCATCGCGGCTAA
>DHJA01000167.1:12172-17355 GCA_002404095.1 Planctomycetaceae bacterium UBA4732
TCGCGGCTAAACGAGCGCGTAAACGACCGCGGCACTGATCTTTTAAGGAAACTCCCCATGCCGTTCGACTGGCTCAACAACTTCCAGCGCACAATGGAAAAGGCGGACGACTACGCCGACAAGACGCTCGCCGCATACCGTCTCGGCATCAAAGCGGGCGGCTCGATCCGCGGCGTCAGCGTCTCCGTCGCCGAAAACTGTTGTGCCGACGCCAAAATGTTGCCGGAAGGGACCGTGTATCTCCCCGACGCCGCGCCGCGGTTGCCGTTGCCGACTTGCTCCCAGGGCCGCAGGTGCCCGTGCGTCTACCGGCCCGTGATGACTTACGAGGAGGGCGCCGAATGAAAGCACTTGTCACCGGCGCCACGGGTTTCATCGGCGGCGCGCTGGTTGCCGCTCTGTCCGAACAGGGTTGCGAAGTCCGCGTACTTGTACGGCCGGCTAGCCGCAACAAGCTCGCGCGGCCGGATCGGTATTATGTCATCGAAGCGGACCTGGACGCGGACGCCGGGCGGCTCCGCGAGGCGGTCGCCGGCTGCGATGTGGTCTATCACGCCGCCGCCATCCGCAACCGCTGGGGCACAGCGCCGGAAGAGTATCGCCGGGCCAACGTGGAAGGGACGCGCCGCCTACTCGACGCCTCGGTCGGCCAAGCGCGGCGCTTCGTCTACATCAGCTCGGTCGGCGTCCTCGGCTGGCCCGGCGTGCAGGGCATCGACGAATCCTTTCCCACTAATAAGCACTCCGGTAAGGGCGATTATCACAGCTCCAAGGCGGAGGCGGAATGTGCAGTACGGGAGCGCGGCGACGAGATCGAAGCGGTCGTGGCGCGGCCGACGATCACTTATGGGCCGGATGACGCCGACGGCATGGTGACGCGCCTCATCGACATGATCGCGCGCGGCCGCTTCGTGCGCGTCGGCCGGGGCGAGAACCACGTCCATTTGACCTACATTGACGATATGGTTCGTGGCCTAATTCTGACGGGAACCCATCCGGCCGCCGCAGGGCAAACGTTCATCCTGGCGGGGCCGGAGTCCATCGCCGTCCGCGATCTGGTCGCCCTTATCGAAAAGTCTCTCGGCCTGGCACCGCGAACGCTGTACGTCCCCGAAGCCGTGGCTCGGCCGCTGGCCTGGGGCGTCGAATGCCTCTACCGGCTGGCGTCCACAATGACGCCGCCAGGCCGTTTCGGCTGTCCGCCCGTAACGCAAGATAAAATCGATACCCTTTGTATTCATCGCGGTTTTTCATCGGCCAAAGCGGCTAATCTGCTCGACTACGTTCCGCGAGTCGATTACGCCGAAGGACTGGCGCACACCTTCGCCTGGATGACGGAGGAAGGCCTATTGCGACCGGCGCCGCTCCGCCCGACGCCGATTCCCCTCCTCCCCCGCCTCCGCGATTGAGAGAAAATCCATGACAACCCTGACGCCTCCGATCCCGCGCCACGCCGCGGTCGCTACCGCCTCGGCCGTACGCGACCGCCGGCCCGCCTTGCTCGCCTGGGCCGCGCTCTTGCCGGTGCTGGTGGTGGGGCTGCCGCTGTTTTTGTGCATGCCGCTTACCTATGACACCGTCCAGTACGACCTCTGCGTCCGCAAGCTGCTCCGCGGCGGCGTCCTGTACCGCGACGCCTTCGACAACAATCTACCGGGCGTCATCTGGATGCAGGCGGCCATACGAGCGACGCTCGGCTGGTGGTCGGAGGCGCTCCGCCTCGCGGACTTCGGCTTGATGGCGCTGACGGTCCTGCTGTTGCTTCGGTGGCTGCCGGCGCGGGGAGTGGGCGCGCCTGCCCGCGTCGCCACGGCGGCGGTTTTCGCGGCTTTCTACCTGTTCTCCGCGGAACATATTCATTGTGAGCGCGACTGCTGGATGCTGCTGCCAGCGGTTGCGGCCCTTTCCTTGCGGCGCCGTCAACTCTTGCCCGCCGGCGGAGCGGCGCGATGCAAGACGCCCTTCTTTTGGGCCGTTCTGGAAGGACTGCTCTGGGGCGCCGCCGTCTGGATCAAGCCCTTCGTGCTTGTGCCCGCCGCCGCTTGCTGGTTAGTCGGCAATCTGTCGGTGAGGCGGGAACGCCGCGCGGCCTGGCTCGACGCCGGCGGTCTGCTCGTGGGCGGTCTGCTCGCCGGCGGCCTGGGGCTGGCTTGGCTGGCGACCACCGGCGCCTGGGGCTGGTTCTGGGAATTCCTTCTCGTCTGGAACCGCGACTACGCCGCCTACGTCCACAACATATCCCGGCCGGTTGCGCTCCTGGCCATGATTCTGTACTACGCCCCTTGGACCTTCGTTCATCTGGCTGCCGTGCCCATCGCCCTGACGGCCATCGCCCGCGCGGTTCGTGACCGGCGCGCACCTGACCCAACAGCGGCGGCTCGATCCCTGTTGGGCGGCTTCTACCTTGGCTGGCTGGCGCAGGCGGCGATCATTCAGAACATCACCGATTACGGCATGGCCGCCAGCGTGTTTCCGGCCATCATCCTAGTCGCGGACGCTTTCCAGTCGGGATTCACGCCGTTCCTGCGCCGGGCGTTTCTTGTAGCATTGGCGTCGGTGGCGCTTTGCGTCGCGCCCGGTCTCCGGCCGGAGCGGCTGGCCCTGTGGGCGCGTTGCTGCCGTGAGGGGAGTACGCCGGAACTGCGGGATCGCCTGACGCTGCCTACGTGGAGAAACCCGACGGATTGGCAAGACCTCGCGCGCGTGGAAAAATTCCTCCGCGATCAGGGCGCGGCGGACGGCGAGGTGACTTGTCTGAGCGGTTTCACCTACCCGCTCTATCTGGATCTCGACCTGGAACCGTCCAGCCGCTTCCACGGCGTCGAGGCGTCCATCCGCTGCTTCCCCTCCCATGTCGGCCAGGTCCGCGCGGAACTGGAAGCGAGCCGCACTCGATATGTGGTGAGCGATTTGGCCTACAACTGCTGCCTAACGGAACAAGAGGCCAGGGAGACCGATCCGAACGACCCCCTGGCCTTGCCGCCGATGTTCCTGGAGAAATTCGAGGGCGCCTATCCGTGGGACGGGCGGATCGTTTTTCGCGCGGGCAAATACGTCGTCCATCGCGTGAACAGTCTGGCCGGCCTTTTCTGGCAGGACGACGTGAAGGTCGCTGGCGACGAGAGGTATAGAGACCAATACGCGAAGTTCTTCGCGGGCCGACTGAGCGTGGCGGACGAGGAGGCGGCGCGGCGGAGCGTGGCGGCGATTGATGAACTCTACCGCCAGTCCGAGGCGGCGCACGATCTCGGCGCCCGACACCAGGCGCTCCTGAAAGCATTGACGATGTGTAATCAGGCGAACCTCAGCGGCAAGGGGCGCGAGGCCGAACTGTTCCGGCATTGGCTTGAGGAGAGGCTGGACGGGGCCGCCCTGGCCGCGAAGGGGCGATAAGATTCTGTCTAGTAGAGATAGGCTTTGGAGGCGAACGGTGGTCGTCGCGTTAATGACTCGCATCGAACCCAAGGCCGCCGCCGGTCCCGCGGCCAAGGGCGCCCGCGCCTCGACTTTGCTCGGGCTGACGACATTAACTCTCCTTCTTATAGTCGGCGTGCCGATCTTCCTCTGTATGCCGGTGTGGTTCGACACCTACCACTACGACATTTGCATTCGCACATGGCAGCGCGGCGGCGTCCTCTACCGCGACGTATTCGACAATAACCTCCCCGGAATCATCTGGCTCCAAGGCGCCGTTCGATTGCTGGTCGGATGGCGGACGGATGCGATCCGCATTGTCGATTTAATCTTCTTTTCCGTTGGGGTGCTGTTGCTACTGCGCTGGGTCGCGCGCGGCGCCCGAGTCTGGACGGCGGTCGCGCTCTACGCCTTCTATTTATTCACGCCTGAATCGTGCCCTTGCGAGCGCGATATGTGGATGCTGTTGCCCGCCCTGGCAGCGTTGACGCTGCGCCGACGGCAGGTGCGGCGCCTCGGGCAGGCGGCGCCGGCCGTTCTCTCCGTCGTCGGCTGGGCGGCCCTGGAGGGGCTATGCTGGGCGGCGGGCGTCTGGATCAAGCCGTTCGTGTTTGTACCGGCGTTCGCCTGCTGGTTCGCCGGCTTCGCGCTGCTCCGGAGCGCTCACAAGGGAACGGCCCGTCGATTGGCAGCCGACGCGGCCGGCCTCCTCGCTGGCGGCGTCCTGGCCGGCGCGCTGGGGCTGATGTGGTTGTGGCAGTCGGGCAGTTGGCCGTACTTCTGGGCCATCCTTATCGGTTGGAACCGTGATTACGCCGCCTTCGCCAATCGTTTACGTCCGGCTTTGTGCTTCCAATTCCTGCTCCAGTATTTGCCGTGGAGCCTGGTCCCGATCGCGGCTGCGTACCTGGCCGGTAAGACGATCCTACGGGAACTCGTGGACGGTCCCACGGCCAAGGGCGGTTCCGACGCGCCATGGCCGTGCCGCGCCGTATTGGGCGCGTTCTTCCTGGGCTGGCTGTTTCAGGCCGTCTTCCTCCAACTGCCGCACGACTACACCCTGGTCCCGGCCCTGGTCTCCGGCGTCGTCGTTGTCGCCGCGTGCTGGCGTTGGCGGCCGCCGTCTTCTTCGGTCAAGTTCGCCGCCGGCATGGGCTTCGTGGCACTGATGGCCTTGCTCTGGGCCATAAATTTTCGGCTCTACCGCGTTGCGTACTGGCCGGAATGCTGGCGCGAAGGAAGTACGCCCCGAATGCAGAGCCTCCTGGCCACGCAACGGGATTACGCCTATGCGCCCGATCCGGCCGCGTTGGCGCCCGTGGCCGATTATCTCCGCTGTCAGGGCGTCGGCGATGGCGAACTGACCTGCATGAGCGGCTGCACGCATCCACTCTATCTCGATCTGAACGTGAGACCGTCCACACGGTTCCCGCAGGTGGAGATGACGACGCTCTTTTTTATCCACCATCGTGACGAGGTTCTGGCGGAGGTGAACGCCAGCCGGCAGCGCTTTATCGTCAGCGATCTCGTTTGGACCGGGTTGACGGCCGAAGAGGCCGAGGAAATCAATCCGGCCGATCCGTTGGCACTGCCGCGGAAGTTCCCGGATAAATACGCCCTGACCTATCCGTGGAACGAGCCGGTCGTGTTCCGCTCCGGGAGGTACGTCGTCCACCGCGCGACCGGGTATGCCTCGCGGTTCTGGCGAGAGAATGCTACCGACGAGCCGCGACCGTTAGGGAGCGGTGACGCCCCCGCTCCCTAACGGT
>DHJA01000167.1:17483-21795 GCA_002404095.1 Planctomycetaceae bacterium UBA4732
ACGGTCGCGGCTCGTAACACCCTTATGGAACAACCTCATTTCCTCTTGCGAAGTTTGAACGTCTCGGTAACGGTCTTTCCTGCGGGCAGTTCCAACAGGCGATTTGGGACCCCTAGCACGTCGTCCAGGCTGTCACACTCATAACCGTCCGGCAGCGGATATATGGCCAGGCCACATCGGCCTTTGCCCGGTTGCACCACCGTCCGCAACTCCCCGTTGTCGTTAGTCCTGCCATTTTCCACGTAAATGATGGACTGCATATCCTTGTCAAAACTATGTCCATCCTTGTCATCGTCATAAGAAAACCTAACCTGGGGAACGCCCTTGCCAGTCGCCGCGTCGAGCGCTTTCAGGATCAAAACACATCCCAATTGTTGTCGCAGAACGACCGATTGCTCGGCCGGCGTATCCTCAACGGTCAAGTCCTCGTAGGTGCGGGCGTAATCCGATTCCGGCGATGGGGCGCCTACAAGGTGATATTTGCCGGGGGGCAGCTTGAGTGTGGCGTTCCCCTCCTTATCTGAAGTTCCATGCGAGTAATTGCCGGTGGCTCGCTGCTGGTAACTTTCGACCCGGACGCCTGCCAGCGGTTTGTCGTCCTGCCTGGATCGAACGCATACCTGAATGGTGCGCACGGAATGAAGAATCAGATTTAGCGGCAATTTGACAACCGGATGGCCGTCTTCATCGCGCGTTGCGGGAGGATTGTCAGAGGTCGCGGTGTAGAGCGTTCTATGGGCATAATTCGGGTGATCCAGCCTGAGCCAACAAAAAACATCCGGCGGAACCGAGGAGAATTCAAACCGTCCTTTATCGTCGGTCGTTGCGCACACTTGGTCGGGCATAATGTCTGGCGCCTGATAGATTGCCCAAAACTCGCGAGAGTTCTTGTTCTCTTCCTTACCCGCCGTATTGATGTAATCGCAACTGCCTACCAGTAACTTGACGCCGGCAATGGGTTTCCCCTTCTCGTCAACAATGCGGCCCTCAATCTGTTTCGGGCGGGCGAACTCAAGACCGATTTCGATTAGGTCGCCGGGGAAATAAGGCGAGTCGGAGCCTCTTTTCTTGTGGTCATCAAATTGCGGGTCGATGTTAAGGAATCTCATTCCACTCCAGGCAAAGGCGCGTCCTGGGCATTTCCCAAAAACCTGAAAACTCCCGGCTTCCCGCTCGTCGTCATTCTTTTTGACCTCATACGGAAGTTTGGCGTCGTGAAAAGCATATTGGCCGTCTTTATCGGTCGTGACTGTATCTAGCAGTCGCTTCGGCGACCTGTTGGTGCTGACAAGGAAGATTGTCGCGCCAGAAACAGGTTTGCCGTCCGGATCGACCGCGCGGCCGCTCACCGAAAAGACTTGATAACGAATATCGGGTTCAACCTTATTATTGTTTACATCATCTGGCTTTGGTTCCGGCGTTTTGATCTTTTTCGCTTGCTGGCGTAAGGGGTTGGCAGGCGGTTGAGCCTCTGGCTTCATGCCCGCCCATCCCATCGCACCCGCGCTGAGAACTCCAAGAATCACCAGCGCCGCGGTCGTCGTTTTCATGAGTTTCGTTAACAGCATGGCTTTCAACACTCCATTGGTTAGGGCGCCGACGTTGGCCGAAACGACGCCGGCCGCCGTCGCGGCCTTGATTGTCGAGGAAATCGCCGCAGTCGAAACGCCCGCCGACGCGGATTGGTGCGCCTGCAAGGCGGCAAGCGATACGCCCGAAACGGCCAAGCCGTGACGGACCAGGCGTTTCGCCAGCATGGCCCGGCCGCGCGCCAGGCGGCTGGCGACGGTCCCTTCGGGCAGGTCCATTCGCCGGGCCGCCTCTTTCAACGACTTGCCTTGTAGACCGCACAGGATCAGGACGGAACGGTATTTGTCGGGCAGCTTGGTCAATTCGATATCAAGCAGATCCGAGAGAGCGCTCGAAAGATCGGCCGGTGCCGCAATGGGTTCGGCCCCAGCGGGCAACTGTTTTTCTCGCGCGCGGCGCTTCGCGCTCGTTGCTCGCGCCTTGAGGGCGGTCTGACGCGCGACGCCAAAGAGCCAATTGCCGACCATGGCTCGCGGCCGGATCGAGGAAGCCTTGCGCACCAGTACAAGGAAAGCAGCTTGAAAAGCGTCCTCGGCGTCGTGGTGATTGGACAGGATTCGACGGCAAACGCCCCAGACCATGGGACCGTGCCGTCCGACCAGAGCTTCGAGGGCCGCTGCTTCACGGTCGGTGATGAAACTCTCCAGCAATTGGCCGTCGTTCAGTTCCACGCCGTCGCGCAGGATTTTGCTGCAAACCTGATGGATCGCCTGGCTAATACGGCTGGTCGTCATCGGCGCCTTCGTTTGGGTGTTTGCCCATCTCTACCATGTTATTACCCGCTCAAGCCGGTTTTATCCACGATTTTTCCACGTCGGCGCGGACGGCCCCCGACGCCGTGCCAACCACCGTGTGATCTCAGAATCGGTTGGCCTCCTGATCAATGAATCACTTCGCCCGCGCGGCGCGCCGCCGCCTCATCAGAAGATAAATCGGGTAGTAAAGTACGCGATTGCCCATCAGCGCCCCAAAGACGGGGCCCAGGAAGACGCCGCCGACGAAGAGCGCGACAAACAGGTTCGGCCGGCCGATTGGATCACCCCAAGCCACCGCGATGACGAAGCCGGCGAAGAAGCCGAGGAATAGCCCCAGAACCGTCGCCACGACGCGCGCGGACATTACGAAGGGATCGCCTCGCGGCGCGGCTGCGACGACCGCCTGGCTGCCGGGCCGAAACTCGGCGTGCGTGAGAGCCTGGTGAACTTCCAGCGCCTCGGCCAGAAAGGCCGGCCGGTCGGCGGCCGGGATCACGGTCTGGCGGCGCCACAGGGCCAAATGCTTGCCGTCCGACTCCACGCTCCAACCGGGATGGTCGGCGAAGAACCGCAGCAGTCCCGGCGTGAACAGCTGCCGGATGGCCGTCTCGCCCGCCCGCGGCTCCTCCGATTTTACCGCGTCCGCGCCCGCGGCGGCGGCCTTCCCCGCCGTCTCTAACAAAACGTCCAGCCCTTCCGACAGGTGGTACAGTCGGCCAAAGCGCTCGATCCCGTCGCGCTCGTCCTCGGCGGCGTCCGGGGCGAAGGCGACGCCTTCGATGTTGAACAGACTCAGGAGCTTCATGCCGAGGTGGCCCGGCCTTAGCTCAAACGCCGGCAGCGTGGGATCGGCAGGCGCCAGGAGGACCGTCTGGCTCACATAGGAATTGCCATCGCTATCCCTCTCCACAGAAATGTAATCCAACATTTCCACGGGCAGACTGCCGACCCGGCCGGTCAGGCGGTTGCTTGCCGACGACCACTTCTTGAATAGTCGAAGGGTGAGGAAGTCGCGGAGCGCCTCGCGGGGCGCGTCCGGCCGGTAGGCGAACTCCATCGACGCCGCGACCGCGGCGAGTTGGCGCGCGTGCCGGAGGCGCCGCCGTTCCAAGAAGGCGCCGATGCAGCCCCCAATCAGGGCGCCGACGACGATCGCCGTGTACAAGTTGAACCAGGGCAAGCCCAAGCGGTCCAGCAGGCCGACGCCGTTGACGGTCCAGATGTTGTTGATAAGGAGCCAAAAGAAGCCAGCCAGAAAAGTCCCGCCAATGGTCGCGCCGATCCACGCTCGGGAACCCCGCGCGGCGGCCGAAGTCCGGCTCTCGTTCGCGGCCGCTTCGGCGACCGCCGGCGCTTCGGGGCGGAGGGAAAGCGCCTCTTTGAGGATTGCGGCCATCCATTTTAGTTCGGCCTCGCCGCGGCCGGCCAGGAGAGTGAACTTCGACCCGTTTTTGGGGAGGATTTGCAGTTCGAGCAGCGGCTTGTCGTCCGCCGCGACGCCGCAAGGACCGACGCGGACGTCCGACAGCTTGTCCCGCGCCCATTCGCCGCGCTCGGTGTGGAACAGGCCGACGCGCAAGGCAAGCAGCCGGTCGCCGACCACCGCCAACGCCGCCCGGCGGCGGCCCAGGTGTAGGACGATCAGCAGGGATACGCCGCCGAAGAAAAGGAAGGGCAGAGGAAGGAGAAACCCCAAGAAGCCGGCCGGTTTGCCGTCGAAAAGGGCGGCGCCGCTCAGCGCCGCGCAGTAAAAGACGACTGCGAAGGGAAGCACCATCGCGTTCCACAACAGCGTCCACCAGAACAGAAAGCCGCCGCCGCGGCGCAGGCCGAGAGGCGGAACCTTGAGCGTGACGCCGTCGGCGTTCCGCTCCAGGACGATGGTGCTGCCGGCAGGCTGAGGTGGGACGGCGGCGAACTCGGGCGTGTTCATGCGTTTTCTCAGAGGGCGTCTTGAAATCAGGTTT
>DHJA01000222.1:0-332 GCA_002404095.1 Planctomycetaceae bacterium UBA4732
CCGTCGAAACTCCTCATCCCTTCGGCAACCTGGCGACCCGCGAGGGGCCCATGGCTTTGCGTCGCCGCCTTACGGCGGTTTTGCCCGTATCGAGGATGAGAGGCGGTTGTTGCTGATCTTCCCGCCGCGGTGTGGAAGGCTTTCGCCTTCTTCGCCGCGGGCATCCGCCGAACCGCTCGTGACAAAACCCTAGTTTGCGTCTTGGTTCCAGTCAAACGGCTCGGCCGGTTTTTTCCGGGGATTCCTCGAAATAGTTCTCTTCCGGAGGCGAAAGCGAAATGGAGGCGACTAGGATTTCAGGGCGTGAAATAAAAACCTGGCGAGCGGCGGGG
>DHJA01000222.1:426-15470 GCA_002404095.1 Planctomycetaceae bacterium UBA4732
CGAGCGGCGGGGTTTATCCCCGCCGTCCGGCCCGCCCGCCGGGATAAACCCGGCGGCTCGCTAGTGAATTTCCCACACCGGACTCATTAGAACCGCAGCTGAAGCCGGCCCAGGCGCTCGACCGTCTCGGCCATGAGCGCGTCTTCGTTGGCCTCGTCGCGCGCTAGATATGTCGCCGAGAATCGCAAATACGCGCCGGCGTCGTCCCACGGCACACAGCAAACCGACTGTTCCGTGATGAGAAACTGCGACGCCTCCTCGGCGTTGGCGAATGCACGGCCTTCGCAGCCGCGCGGCGCCGCGACATAGAGAAAATAAGTGCCGCTCGGCATTTTAGCGCTAAAGCCGACCTTATTTAGCGCCAATACCAGCTTGTTGAGTCGGCGGCGATACTTCTCACGAACCGCGTCGCCGATTTCAGGATTTCGCAACGCCGCCGCGGCCGCTTGCTGGATCGCCATGAACTGTCCCGAATCGCAATTGTCCTTCACGTCGGCATAGGCCCGTACGATCGTAGGATGGCCGGCCACGAACGCCATGCGCCAGCCGATCATGTTGAAGCCTTTCGACATCGAATGGGTCTCGACGCCGACTTCCTTCGCGCCCTCGACCTGGAGGAAACTCAGCGGCGGCCCGTCATAGCTGAGAAGGGCGTGGGCGGCGTCCTGGACTATTACGATCTGGTTTGTATGCGCGAAGTCGATGACGCGGCGGTAGAAGTCGCGCGTGGCCACTCCCCCGGTCGGACTGTTGGGGTAATTGATAACCAGCAGCTTGGCTCGGCGCCGCACGTCGGCCGGGACCGCTCCCAGGTCGGGGAGAAAGCCGTTCTCGGCGAGCAGCGGCAGATTGTAGACCTCGCCGCCGTAATAGGCCGTATGGGTGCCGGCGACGGGATAGCCGGGCACGGTCATGAGCGTCACGTCGCCAGAGTTGATGAAGACGGCTGGCAACATGGCCAAAGCCGGCTTGGAGCCGATGGCGTGGTTGATTTCCGTGACGGGGTCGAGAGCGACATTAAAGACCTTTTTCATAAAGCCGGCGGCGGCTTCCTTGAAGGCGGCGATGCCATTATCCGCGTAGCCACGGTTTTCCACCTTGTCCACCTCGTGCTTCAGCGCGTCGCGCACCAGCGGATCGGCCATGTCGTCGTTTTCGCCGATGCCGAAGTCGAGAAGCTGACGTTCCGGGTGGGCTGCCATCGCGGCGCGTTTGGCGCGCTTGATCTTCTCGAATTTGTAGATTTTGTCGCTCTTGCCGTAGTTGACGCCGCCTATGCGCTCGGCGAACAGCGATTGGAACCAGGGGTCGGCGGGGGTCGTCATCGTCTCTCCAAGGGGTCAGGGGCCAGGGGCCAGGGGTCAGTAAACAAGAGCGCGAGGTGATCTGTCAAGGATGAACGGTGAAGACGATTACCCTCTCGACGGCTCTTGAAAATTGACGACTGAAAACGATAGATGCTCTACCCCCGAGGTGACGGCTTGGATAAAATGGAGGCACGGAAGACGAATGTGTTGGGTCGCCGTCGTCCGCGACGGCGGGAAACTACTGGCTTCACGCACAAAGGAACCCTCCGTGGCCCTGACCCATCTGGACCGCGACCTGCTCAAACGCTGTCTCAGCCGCCATTCCGGCGCCTGGAACGATTTCGTCGATCGCTACCTCGGCTTGGTCTACCACGTCGTTCATCATACCGCCCACCTGCGCAGTACGCCGTTGCGGCCGGAAGACGTGGAAGACCTATCCGCTGATGTGATGCTGCAAATCGTCGCCAACGATTACGCCGTCCTGCGCCAATTCCGCGGCGCCAGCAGTCTTGCCACCTATCTCACGGTCATCGCCCGGCGCATCTGCGTCCAGGAACTGGCCCGGCGCATGGCCGCCCGCGAGGTGCAACCGCCGGCCGACGACGCCGACCTGAGCCTGGTCGAGGCGGAGGAGCCGCGTGGGGCCAGCGGCCTGGAGAGTCTGGAAGAAGTCGAGAAACTGCTTTCCAAGTTACCCGGCAAGGAACGCGAGGTCGTACGCCTCTACTACATTGAGGGCCGCGGCTACGAAGAGATCAGCACGGAATTGAAACTGCCCATCAATAGCATCGGCCCGATCCTGTCGAGAGCGCGAAAGAAGCTCCGCAAAGGCGTCAAATCCGCCCCGCCGATCCACCGCCGCGATCTGCCGACCAAGACGCCGGAGTAGCGGCAAGAGGTTTAGCAAACTGGCTGCGGCAAATCTGTGGGTAAGGATTGTTTCCAGCCCTGACAGCCTACCCCCTATGTCGGGCATCGGGTATACGGCGGCAGCGCGCGAAACTGGCATAGGACGCACCGGACGTTCCCCCAGTAATGCTTATCCGCCCTGGCTAACAAAATCGCCACAAGTCCTTGTTATGTAATACGTTATGTAGTGCGGATTGGGCGTGTGACAATTGGGAACCGGCTGTCGGCCACAAGCCGTTAAACGACGGTAGCCGCAAGTCCTTGACCTACGGCTACTAACGTCAATCTGGGGAACTAGGATTTGAACCTAGACTAACTGAGTCAGAGTCAGTTATGCTACCGTTACATTATTCCCCAAGGTCGAGACCTCGCTGTCTCATTCAACCCGATTTTAGCCCTTCGCCAGAACCTTGACAAGACGAGACGGCCTTACAAACTTCGGCTGAACTGGTCCGCTCTCTTCGCGGACGCGAAAAAATGTTAGCAAAGGCGCCCCGAAGCGTTTAGTATAGACGGCAGTCCGTCCCGCACTTCGGCCGGTTCGTTCGCGCGGGGGACGGCGACAACCTTGAGGTATCCGACGCCATGAGCAACCTGTGGTCGCGGATCGTCCTGGGCCTTCTCTGCTTGGCCCTGGTGTGCTGTTCTCTTCGGGCGGAGCCTGGCGCCCCTATCGACGACTCCGCCGTACTCGCGGGTGTGATTGACCATTACATCGGCGCGGGCTATGCCGCCAAGAAAGCGGCGCCGGCCCCCTTGGCCGACGACGCCGAGTTCATGCGCCGCGTCACCCTCGATCTGGCCGGCCGCATCCCGCGCAACTCCGACGTGCGCAAATTCCTCGCCGACAAATCGCCGGACAAGCGGCGTCAACTCGTCGGCGACCTGCTCGAAAGCCCCCACTACGTCAATCACATGACGCGCGTTTGGCGGGCGCTGTTGCTGCCGCAGGGCAACAATCCGCAAGTCCAGGCTCTCGCGCCCGCAATGGAAGCGTGGCTGCGGAAGCGCTTCAACAACAACGCCGCCTATGACCGAATGGTGCGCGAACTGCTCACCACGAACGTCGTGCAGACGCAGGCCATGCGGCAAGCGCTCGCCAACGGCGGCCCCGTGGACGCCTCCGGCGTGGCGTTCTTTCAGGCCAACGATCTCAAGCCGGAGAACCTGGCCGCCGCCACGTCGCGGCTGTTTCTCGGCGTCAAGCTGGAGTGCGCGCAGTGCCACGATCACCCGTTCGCCAAGTGGAGCCGTAAGCAATTCTGGGAGTACGCCGCCTTCTTCTCGGGCGTCGGACCGCAAATGGCAGGGCAAACGAGCGGCGACGACCAAGGCTTCATCCCGGCTGCCGACGCCGCCCACCGGCACGACATCAAGATGCCCGGTTCAGGCGCCGTGGTCCAGGCCCGCTTCCTCGACGGCAAGCAACCGGCATGGAAGGAAGACGCCACTACGCGCGCCGAGCTGGCCGCGTGGATGACCGCGCCGGACAATCCCTTCTTCGCCCGCGCCGCCGTCAACCGCGTTTGGGCGCATCTGTTCGGCGTCGGCCTCATCGACCCGGCCGACGATCTCCGCGAGGACAACCCGCCCAGCCACCCCGATTTGCTTGACGCCCTGGCGAAAGCCTTCGTCGCCAACCATTACGATCTCAAATTTCTCATTCGGGCGATCACCGCCAGCAAGACCTATCAACTCACCAGCGCCGTTGATGGGCCGGCCGACGACCCGCGGCTGTTCGCGCGCATGTCGGTGAAAGGGCTGACGGCCGAACAACTTTACGACAGCCTCGCCCTGGCGACCGGCTTCGAGACTGGGGACGCGCCGGACCCCAACGGCGCCGTCAACGGCACGGTCGGCAGCGGCGGCGCGCGAGCCGAGTTCCTCGCCAAGTTCTCCAACGTCGCCGACAAGCGCACCGAGACGCAAACGTCGATCCTCCAGGCTTTATCGCTGATGAACGGCCGCATCACCGCCGACGCTGTGAGCCTATCGCGGAGTAAAGCGCTCGCCGGCGTCCTCGATAGCCCGTTCATGGACGACCACCAGAAACTCGACGCGCTTTACCTCTGCGCCCTGAGCCGGCCGATGCGCGCCAGTGAGGCCGAGCGCATGGTCAAGTACGTGAAAAGCGGCGGCCCCAGCGGCGATTCGCGCAAGGCGCTCGCCGACGTTTTCTGGGTATTGCTCAACAGCAGCGAATTCATTTTCAACCATTGACGATCCAAATTCGTGGGGCAGGTTTGTAACCTGCCATGCCAAAAGGCAGGTTGCAAACCTGCCCCACAAATCGAGGAGGTCCGCACATGCACCATCTATCGCGCCGCGACTGGCTGAAGCTGTCCGCCGCCGGCGTCGTGACTACCTCGCTTTCCGGTTGGCTGGGGACTCTCGCCGCCGACACGGCCGCGAACCCGCAGCGCAAGCGCTCGTGCATCCTCTTGTGGATGAACGGCGGCCCCAGCCAGATGGACACCTTCGACCTCAAGCCCGGCCACACCAACGGAGGCCCCTTCCGTGCCATCGACACCAGCGCGCCTGGCCTCCGCATCAGCGAACACCTGCCCAATCTCGCCCGTCACGGACATCGAATGGCGGTCGTGCGCGGCATGAGCACCAAGGAAGCCGACCACGGCCGGGCGACGTTCGTGATGCGCACCGGCTACAACCCGACCGGCCCCATCCAGTATCCCGGCATCGGCTCGCTGGTGTCCAAGGAACTCGGCCCCACCGACGCCCCGCTGCCCAACTGCGTCGCCATCGCCCCCTACCGCTTCTTCAACCCCGCCGCCTACGGCCCCGGGTTCCTCGGCCCGCAATACGCGCCGCTGATCGTCGGCGACAACGCCCAGTTGCGCCAGCCGGGACAGCCGAACCAGCAGGCCGAAGAGGATTACGGCAAGCTGCTCCGCGTCCAGGACGTGGACGCGCCCGAGGAAGTCGGCCAGGCCCACGCGGACGCGCGCCTTAATTTGTTGCAGGAGATGGAGAGCGACTTCGTCGGGCGGCACCCCGGCGTCGCCCCGCGGAGCCATCAGACCGCTTACGACCGGGCCGTCCGCTTGATGCGCACGACCGCGGCCAAGGCGTTCAACCTCGACGAGGAGCCGTCGGCCGTGCGCGACGCCTATGGGCGCAGCCTGTTCGGACAGGGCTGTCTACTGGCCCGCCGTCTGGTCGAACGCGGCGTGCCGTTCGTGGAAGTGACGCTGGCCGGCGACAACGGCGCCGGCTGGGACACGCACGCCCAGAACTTCGACGTTGTGCGCCTTTTAAGCCAGGTTCTCGATCCCGCATGGGGCACACTCATGGGCGACCTGGAGGTGCGCGGGCTGCTCGATTCGACCCTCATCGTCTGGATGGGCGAGTTCGGCCGCACGCCGAAGATCAATCCGCAGCAGGGCCGCGACCACTACCCGACCGCTTGGAGCACCGTGCTGGCGGGCGGCGGCATTCGCGGCGGTCAGGCCGTCGGCAAGACCAGCCCCGACGGCATGGAGGTCGTCGAACGGCCGACGTCGGTGCCGGATTTCCTCGCCACTGTCTGCCTCGCGTTGGGAATCGACCCGCTCAAACAGAACGTCTCCAACGTCGGCCGGCCCATCCGCATCGCCGACAAGGCCGCCACACCGATCCAGGAGGTGCTGGCATGAGCGGCCGGCGCGGAAGCTGGGCGACGGCCTTCGTCGGTCTGGCGTTGCTGACCGCCGTTCCGGCGGGGACGACGGCGGACGGGCCGGCGCGGAACGCCGACCCCGGCGGCGCGGACGACGTGCAAGACCTCCTGTTCTTCACGGAGGCCCGTCCGTTCGTCTTCCGCCTGCACCTGACCATCGACGGCCAACCACACGGCCTCGTCTGGGCAAAACAGATCCTGAAAGTCTTTACCTACCTCGACCGCGACGGCGACGGCGTTCTGAGCAAAGAGGAAGTCGCTTTCGCTCCGGCCGCCCAGCAGATGGCGCAGCTGTTCCACGGCACGCCCTACGCCACGGTCGCCTTCAACGACGCCAGCTTGTTCACCGAGATGGACGCCGACGGCGACCACAAGGTGACGCCGGCCGAGTTTCTCAATTACTATCGCCGTTCCGGCGCCGGGCCGGTGCAACTCGTCGGCGCGCCGGCCGGGATCGGCGCCAACGCCCTGACCGAAACGCTATTCAAAATCCTCGACACAAATAAGGATGGTAAGCTATCCAAAAAGGAGCTTGCGGCGGCGGAAATCGTCCTGCACAAGTACGACCAGAACGACGATGAGGTCATCACGGCGCAGGAACTGACACAGGCGGTCGTTTTGCCCGTATCCGGTCCCGGCATGATGCAGGCGCCTCCGCCGCGGGCGCTGCCGCTCCTCGAATCGCCGTTCCTGCTTGTCCCGCGGGAAGAGGCGCCCAAGCGCGTCACCGAGCGGCTCAAGACCGCCAAGCAAGTGCTGGCGCGCTACGACAAGGACAAGAATGGCAAGTTGAGTCCGGCGGAGATCGGCCTGCCCAAAGACGTTTTCGACCGCTACGACGCCGATAAAGACGGCGAGTGGTCGGCCGTCGAGCTGCTGCGCTGGATGATCTTCGAGCCGGACGTGGAAACCGTGGTGCGCCTCGGGCGCGTAAGCGATAAAGACGCTCCTATGGATCTCATACCAGCGCGGGCGTCTTCCGGTGAGCCATCCCTTGTCGCGCATAAAGCGGCCTTCGATGCCGTGACCATCGGCATGGACGACGCCCAGATCAGCCTGATCCGCGCCGGCGGCGCGGCCGGCTACGGCTCTCTTACCGAAAACGTCTTCCAGGCATATCGGCAGCAGTTTCAGGCGATTGACAAGGACGATAAGGGCTACATCACGCGGGAGCAGGCTGGCGGCGGCCAGAACGCGGCGCTGTACGGCCTCTTCCCGATCGCCGACCGCGATGGCGACGGCCGGCTAACGGAGCAAGAATTGAGGGCGTGGTCAGCCCTGGCGACCGAGGCCGTCGGCAGCGCGCCGACGATCTCCGTGGCGGACAACGGCCGCGCCCTCTTCGAGATGATCGACGTGAACAACGACGGCCGCTTGACCGTCCGCGAGCTGCGCGGCGCCTGGGCGCGCCTGGCGCCCTACGACCACAACGGCCGCGGCGCCGTCAGTCGGGAGGAGATCCCGCGTCAATTTCAGCTGAGCATTATGGAGACCGGCTTTGACGCCAACGCCGTGCCCCAGATGCAGGTCCAGCAGGCGATGGCCGCGACGCCGACGGCGCCCGGCCGGATCGAGCGCGGGCCGTTGTGGTTCCGCCGGATGGACGTCAACGGCGACGGCGACGTATCGCCGCGCGAGTTCCTCGGCAGCCTGGAGGATTTCCGTCGTATTGACGCCGACGGCGACGGCTTGATTAGTCTCGAAGAGGCGGAAGCGTTCGACGCCCGGATGCGAGCAAAGTAAAATGGCGAGCGGGGTTCCGCTCCCTCCCCCGCAAGGGGGGAGGGAGCAATGCAACCCCCCACCCCAACCCTCCCCCGCAAGGGGGGAGGGAGCAACATGCGGCCAGCCTTTACGGCAGCTCTTTAATGTAGATATTCTTGAACCACAGCTTATCCCCGTGGTGCTGTAGCTCGATCGGCCCCGTCTCCGGCAACGGCTTGCCCTTTTCCCAGTAGTTCGCCAACGGCGCGTCGTCCACGACTTTTTCGCCGTTGAGGAAAACCGTGGCCTTATCACCCTTCATAACGATATGAAAAGTATTCCACTCGCCAATGGGTTTATCCGCGTTCTTCAGCGGCTGCTTGCCGAGGCTGCCCTTGGGGTTGTTCCATAGACCGCCGGAACCTTTGCCCCTGTCTTCGGCGAGGTTGTCGGCCAGATGGTCCGAGTCCCAAATCTGCACCTGCGGGTTGCCGCGTAGGTAGATACCGCTATCGCCCTTCGGCGGGATCTTCCAATCGACGTATAGCTCGAAATTGCCGTAGTCCTTGGCCGTCTGCAGGCTTTGCCCTTTGCCGTCGTACTCGAGGGCGCCGTCCTTGACGGTCCAGTGAGGCAGGTATTTTTCGTTGGCCGCCTTCTGTTTCTCGGCCAGTTCGTCGGGGTTGAGCTTGGCCCGCTGCGGCAAATCCACCAGGCCTTGCCAGTTGGTCAGATCCTTGCCGTTGAAGAGGGCCGTGAAGCCTTCCGGCGGTGTGTTGTCCTTCGTCTCGTCGGCCGCCGCGCTGGCCGAGACCAGCGCGCCTAAAACCAGCGGAAGGGAAAGATACCATCTCATCGCGTAGGGTCTCCTTATCATGGGCGATTCAACTCCGTCCACAAGGCTTTATAGTAGCGAAGCAGTTCAATGCCCGTATCCACGTCCGGCGCCGGCCGGCCGACTTCGCATAGGGTCACGCGGTCATAGCCGTGTTCCCGGAAGAGCCGGAATAGCTCTCGATAAGGATATACACCGGCGGCGTCTTTGTAGAGTTCGTTGATGTGACACGAGCGGACCCACGGCCACAACAGCTTGAAGGATTCCGCGACCGAGCCGTCTTTCACGTCCTGCGGATTGGAATTCCAGGTTAGGCCGACCTTGGGATGGCCGCACGCCTCCATGATCGTCTTCATGTACGGCGGGTGAGCCGTGCCGTTGCCGTGGACCTCCACCCAGATTTCGAGGCCGGTGTCGTCGGCCGCTTTGCCGCAGGGGATCAGCGCCTTGCCGATCTGATCCAGCGTCTTGGCGACCTCGACTTCCTTGGGCAAACCGTTGGGCCGCACTTTCACGCCCTTGCCGCCGAGGTCGGCGACCAGTTCCACGAACTTTTTGCACGTCTCGATATTTTTCTGAACGACGGCGGGGTCGGGACTTTGGAACTCGCAGACGGTGCCGCAACCCCAAATGTCCACGCCCGCGTCGGCGAAGCGTTTCTTCACTTCCTTGCGCTCATCCTTGCTCAGCGACGGTTCGACGCCGTGCTTATGGGTGGTGCGCAGCTCGACCGGCGAGACGCCGGTTGCGTGACAGACTTTGAGAAGAGAAGGCAGATCCCAATTGGCGGCAAGATTGTAAGTGACGAGGCCGAGGCGGAATCTCGGCTTTTTATCGTCCTCCTTTTTCGGCGGCGCATCGGCCGCAAGGGAGGCGGCGGCAAGCGCGGCGGCCTGAAGAAAACGGCGACGGTCCATTGGCGACGACTCCTGGTGATTGAGAGGCTCTCCGGAAAGAATGGCCACAGATGAACACAGATTAACACAGATAAAGAGCAAGAGAGGAAAAACGCGATGTTATCCGGCAATCCTGACCCCTCTTTCCTTCTTATCTGTGTTCATCTGTGTTCATCTGTGGCGAATTCTTTGCTTTTGCGGGAGACGCGCTCCCTCCTGCTTGCGTTCCCGTCCGCGCCCCTGTACTGTTCTACAGGTTCCCGTAGTTCACATCCAAAGGCAACGCCCCATGACTCCTATCACTCAACTGGTCGGCTTCGGATTACGACAAGTGATCGGCGACTACGCCGACGGCGCCGTCCAGGTCGCCGCGGTCATCGAACAACGCTTCCGCGACCACAGCCGCACCCTGCCAAAAGCGCTGGACCAGGCCCACCATCGCGCCTGGCAAGCGCTCGGCGTCGCGTTGGCCGGCGACGGCCTTCTCGACCGCGTGAAAGTCTTCTTCGCCTCCGGCGACGACAAGGGCGTCCGCGAACAGGTGCAACTTTTCCTGGACGGCAACGCGGTCTCCTTCGACGGGACGCCGGCCGACTTCCGCCAGGATTGCCTGGACGAACTCAAACGCCTCCGCAAGTCAGGCCGGCTGTCCACGCCAGAGGGAGCGCACGCGGCCATCGCTCGCCAAGCGGCCGGTTTCCAACGACACGCCGACCCGCAAGGATTGGTCGAAGAGGCGCGGCGGGCCGTGAACGGCGTCGCCGACGCGCTGGCCGAGAACTACCCGAACTTGACCCGCCTGCTGCGCACGCCCACGCCGGTCGGGCCGCCGCTGCTGGCTGCGGCCTTCTGCTATTTCTTCCGCCGCGAGGTCGAGACCAATGACGAGCTGGCCCACGGCCTCTTCTTCGACGGCCTACGGCAACTGTCGGCGTCGCAGGCGAAGGCGTTCGGCGAGGTGGGCAAAGCCCTGGCGTCGCTTGGCGGACAATTCGACGCCCTTTTTGAGCAATTAGGGCGGATCGAGGCGGCCGTCGAGGAGACGCACACCGTCGCGGTCGAGACGCATGGGGCGGTGCTGGACCTACAGACCGAGTTGCAACGATCCGGCGGAGAGGTCCGCACCCTGATGGAACAGGTGCTGTTACGACTCGGTCAGGTCGGCATGGCGCGGGGCGAAGTGCGGCCGGGCAACAGTTGTTCCATCCGCGGCGAGGACGAACGCCGGGCGGTGAAGGCGTTGCTGGCGCGTTTCCGCGAACTGCCGACTGAGGAGCAACGGCAGGCGCCGGCCCTGCTCAACGGCTTGGGCAAGCTCCAGGTCGGGGCCGGCGACTTCATCGAGACAAGCCGTCTTTTCGTTGTTGACAAGCCGTCTGCCTTTTGCTAGAAAATCGGAATGCGACTCAAAGCATTCCGCGAAATTCCGACGAAGCAATGGATCGGCGCGGCACTCAAGACTGCCGACATGAAGTATGAGCCTATCCGTCAATGGCTATTGTCGGAACTCACCGAGAGCTATTTTTACCCACTCAGCTGGATTAAAGAACGGCTTCAAATCATCAACTTCGATCAGGCAAATGGCATTCCCAAGGGGTTCTTTGGCTTCACTCTCCTCACCGCCAAAGGTGATCCGTTCCTTTGGGTCTCGATTGAACCAACCAAGTCGGCGCAGGCGGAAGGACGCCTTCGCGAAGTTCTTTGCACCGTGCCTTTCGCACGTCTTGGTCTCAGTACGGACGGAACCGTTGAGGGAACCCGCATTCTCCGCCAGCGCGGCAATTCGGAAGAATCCGATTTCGTTCCAGACCTTGAAACATTCACCCTTTCCGTAGGGCAAAACCTGCTAGGCCCCTTTCGCGCCCCAGGCGAAACAGCGAACAGCGGCCGTGAACTTGAACCCATATCGAAGTCGCTAGAAGACGTCTTCTTTGAAGCCCACAGCCACATCCGTGACATTGACGGCGTACATGCCGATGAATCCCTTGATGAACTTTGCAAAGTCCTCTATGCCAAGTTGTTTGACGAAGAAATGGCGGCGCCCGGGGCGACGTATTGGCTCCAGAGAAGCCTCGCCGGAACGGTGGAAGAATTCGCCGCAACCATTCGGCGCATGTACCAAGACGCGAACGAATACGACGTGCGCGTTTTCTCCCTAAAAGTTCCGGGTTATGACAGATCCCGCGGCGTGTTCAATTCCCCGATCCGCCTTTCAAGTCCCGCCCTGGTTAAGGTCGTCGAAACCATCGAATCCTATTGGCTCACACGGTCAAGCATCGATGTAAAAGGGCGGGCGTTCCAGCGGGTACTCGGACCAGCGATGCGGGCCGGCATGGGGCAGTATTTCACCCCCCTCGAGGTCATACAGCTTATTGTGCATGTTGTCGAACCGACCGTTGCCGAGTTAGTGATCGATCCGTTTTCAGGCTCCGGCCATTTTCTGACGCAATCTCTCGATTCCGTGAGGACAAGATCAAAGAAAGCGGATGAAAAGCGCGTTGATGAGTTTGCCTTTAACAAGCTACATGGCTTCGAGAAGAGCGACCGCATGGTTCGCGTGGCCATGACCGACATGCGTTTGCATGGCGATGGCCACAGCAACATTCGTTGCACCGACGCTCTGCTCGACTTCCAGAACTACCCCGACGTCCGACCGGAATCGTTCGATGTTGTTATGACCAACCCGCCGTTTGGCAGCCTGCTCGGCCCAGAAGCTATCAGCCGCCTTGGAAGATTCACCTTGGTGCGAGCCAAGAAAAACATTCCGCTGGAGGTGCTTGGTCTCGAACGGTGCATCCAATTCCTCCGGCCGGGCGGCAGGCTCGGGATCGTGTTGCCTGACGGACTACTGGCCAACCGCAACGCCGACTACGTCCGCGTCTGGCTTGCCGATCACGTAAAGGTCAGGGCAATCGTAAGCCTGCCCATCGAGACCTTCTCACCGTTCGGCGCTAACATCAAGACAAGCATCCTTTTTGCCCGCAAATGGAAAAGCGGCGAATTGCGGGCAGCGGATTATAATGTCCACCTCACGAGGGTCGATAACGTCGGCTATGACGCCGCCGGCCGACAACAGGCCGGGTCGGAACTCCCGACCATCGCCGAGGATGTCAAAGAATTCGTCCGTAGAGAGGGATGGTAATGTTAACCAAGACGTTGCCCTTCTCAGCACTGGTTGCCCAAGGTCGCTGGAAGGTCGAGTTTTTTATGTCGGATCACACCGGAGCTAAATCCACGGCCTACCCGCTTATCCCTCTGAAAGATATTCTGGCAGATCGGCACGAGTTTCTCGATCCTCAGCAATACCCTGATTATCTGTTCAATTATCTTGGTCTGGAACATATTCACCCCCTAACCGGCGACTTGGCCGATGAATACCAACCGCGCCGAGGGCGCGCCGTCCTTTCCCGCTGCAAGGTCTTTCGCTGCGGCGACGTACTCTATGGCCGTCTTCGCCCCTCTCTAAACAAAGTCTTTATCGCAGACGGAGCGGTTATAGAGGGTATTTGCTCAGGCGAATTCTATGTTTTGATTCCCGATTCTCGGAAAATCCTGCCTCACTTTGCACGTTCGCTGCTCGCATCCCGCTATGTGCAGGAGGTCGTCAAGAGCATGACCAGCGGCTCGGCCCTGCCGCGATTGGCGCTCGAGGACTTGCTGGAGATCGAAATTCCCTTGCCGTCCGTTGACGTCCAGCAAAAGTATGAGGAACTGCTGATTGCCCAAAATGCCAAGCGCCAACAAGTGATGGCCGAGCTTCGTGATGGTCCCGCCGCGAACTTGGAGGCCATTGTTTCCGCACTGGAAGAAGGCACGCCGCCGACTTTTAGCCGGTCGCCGCCGCCTAGGTGTGCTGGATTTGAGACGATAGTCTTGCCCGAATCAGTTGTTGTTTCGCGGCAGGGGAGGGGAAGAATAAAAGGAAAACAAGACGTTTCACTCTTTTAGGTTTCGCAATACCTCCATGTATTCCGAGAATTCACGGACTTTCTTCACGATTTGTTCTCGTGAAAGTTTCTCTACTTTGATGCTAAGAGTCGCCGCGGCCTGTCTCCAGTCTTTCGTCAGATAGCAGTTTTCCTCTTCGGACGGAAAATTCCTGTGCATGAAGGAGATGAAAGAATGCGCCAACTCATCGGATGCCCGCGCTTCCTTAAAAATGTTCCGCGCCTCCCTAGAGGAAGTCTTGAGCATCCGCATGAGGCCGCCGAAATTCGCCCCAATTGACGACCCCTTGGGTTTCCGCGATGCGGGGCCTGATAACTTTTCGCGATTGCCCGCGGAGTTCAAAGGTTCACCGTGATGCTTACATTCGCTCGCTTGGCAGGCGTCCGGGCAGTCTTCCTTGTTGACAAAGCTGCCGCCGCGAGCAATGTGGAGCTTGTCACGAAGGACGGCGACCGATCTCGCCGAGCCGATGAACTGATCGACGATAATCGGGCTGACCCGGTTGCGTTCAATAGGTTTCCAGGCCCAAATCAACACGAGCAGCAAATCCAGGTCGGCCAGATTGTGTTGCAATTCATCAAAATGCCCCTTGGATTCGTCCGCGTCCTTATTCATTGACTTGGCTTCGACGCGGAAGAATTCGCCCGTTTTCGTCGCCGGTTCCCACGGCTTATCGCATTGGACGCAGGCGAAATCGTTGTATTCATTGTCCGGCAGCCAGCCAATTTCCCACCCTTCATTCCCGGCAATTCTTGCTGGGCGACCCCTGATCGACGTAATAAGCCCAGAGCGCTTCCAACAGGACGCCCATCCCGCTCCCCATCCGGCCGCCTCGCGTCTTGAACACTTTCTCGGAGAACTTATTGATTTCCTGGCAGGCAATCGGCGTTGCCGCTATCACCTCTTGGCGCGCCTGCTCAGCCGAAAGCGTGATTCCTGATGGTTTCGCAGAGTTGGCCATTAGCAACGTACGCCTTCTCTCGGAGCAAGAAAGGAGCAAATAGGGTTAATTTACTTCTCCCTATTCTGATTACCCTGACTCCATTTTACGCCCTGTGTCATTCCGTTCTTCCTCGCTGAACGCCTCGAAGCCGGTCAATTCCTTGTCCGAGCGGTAGTCGTGTTCGGCCATTTCCGCCGCCGCCGCCAGGATGACTTGCCGCTGCTCACGCGGCATCCTCCGCAACTCGGCCGGCGTCGGGCGAGACGCCAGGACCGGCGCTTTCTCTAGCGGCAGTTCGCTCAGGCGGATTTCCACTTGCGCCCCCTCGGGCAGCGACGCCATGGGAACGACAACCCCATTTTTGACGACGCCGGTAATCGTGGTTGACATAGGCCGCATCTCCGTAGCGGGCGGTTCCTGTTGTAGCCGAGCCTCGCAGGCGGGCCAACAGATCGAGAAAGTACGAAATCCGCTCTCTGGCGACCTCAACCTCACACGCTCGCCGGATCAACGACCACGACGCCGGGGCCGAACCCCGCGAGCCGGGCGAAGTGCGTCCCGTTGAACGTCAACAAGTGCGGCACCCCGTTGGCGCAGCGACCGCCACGAGCCGAGCGTCATGGAGTGAGCAATGCGGCGGGACTGCTGATCATGGAAAAATGAAATCCAAAAGATCACCCGCCACATTGCCATACTCCTCTGGAATTACGCAACAGACTTCCGCATAATGATGGCGCGTGGCCGGCATCGTGGTCAAGAGGGAACAATTCGCGTCAGTTCCTATTTCAACATTCAGCATGAACTGCTCTGAAAATAAACTCCTCCA
>DHJA01000189.1:0-4422 GCA_002404095.1 Planctomycetaceae bacterium UBA4732
CGCTTTGCTGCGCTGTAGTGCTAAGAACCGCAAGCGATGAAACCCTGCTGGCGTCTGAGGCTTCACCGGGGTATACTTATTCCAGTAGCCGCCAGAGGCTCCTACCCGCCTTCTTCCCTCCTCCGCCCCGCATGAGGAACGCGCCATGCCTTTCACTCCACATCGGCACACCACCGGACTGACGCGGCGTGAGGTTCTTCAAGTCGGCTACTCCGGCCTTCTCGGCATCGGCCTAACCGGATTGCTGGCGAAACAGTCGCGCGCGGCTTCCAAGACCCCTGGCCAAGCCGGTAAAGCGAAATCCGTGGTGATCGTCTTCCTCACCGGCGGTCCCAGCCACATCGACACCTTCGACGTAAAGCCCGACGCCCCATCTGAAATCCGCGGCGAATTTCGTCCCATCGCCACGAAAATACCCGGCGTCCCGTTCTGCGAACATCTGCCGCGCTTCGCCGCTCGCGCCGATAAACTCGCCGTCGTCCGTTCGCTGTCGCACCCGGAGAACAACCACCTGTTGGCGACGCACCATGTCCTAACGGGCGCGGCCATCCCCGGCGGCAAGTTCGATCAAGTCGCGTCGCGCAACGACTGGCCCAACTACGCGGCCGGCCTGGACACTCTCCGGCCTCGCAACGACGGTGTACCCACCGGCGTCAACCTGCCGACTTATTTGGTCGAAGGGCCGTTGACTTGGCCAGGCCAGCACGCCGGGTTTCTCGGCCCTCGTCACGACCCGTGGCAGGTCCGGCAAGACCCTAATCTCCCTAACTTTCACGTGGACGCCTTGGGTCTCGCCGCTGGCTTGGGCGTCGAGCGTTTGAGTCAACGGCGCGGCCTATTGGAACAACTCGACCGTGAGGCGGACGCAGCGGCGAAGACCTTCAGCGCTGGTCCTTACGCCGACTTGCAGGCACGCGCCTTCACAATGCTGACCACCGGCAAGGTGGCCGAAGCCTTCGAGATCCAGCGCGAGCCGGATCGGACGCGCGAGCGCTACGGCCGGCACTTATTCGGCCAATCGTTGTTACTGGCGCGGCGACTGGTGCAAGCCGGCGTACCCGTGGTGCAAGCCAACATGGGCCATGTGCAGAATTGGGACTCGCATAGCGACATCTTTTCTCGCCTCAAAAACGACCTTCTTCCTCCTTTGGATCAAGGCGTGGCCGCGCTCCTCGACGACCTGGAAGCGTTGGGGCTGCTGGATGAGACGCTGGTAATGGTGGTGGGCGAGTTCGGGCGCACGCCGAAGCTCGGAACGCAAGGCAAATCAAAAGGAATAGGCCGTGATCACTGGGCGCGGGCGTTCACCGGCGTCTTCGCCGGCGCCGGCGTTCGCGGCGGGCAAGTGATCGGCAAGACGGACAAGATTGGCGCCTTCCCCACGACGCCGCCTTTTACGCCGGACGATGTGGGCGCGACGGTGTATCACGCGCTTGGAGTGGATGCGGACTCGGACATTCCTGACCAGTTCGGCAGACCTGTGCGACTCAATCGCGGTCGGCCCATTGAGGCGCTGTATACCGCGTAAGATCAAATCAGCCGCCGACGACGACAGGCTTCTTGATACGCGGCCTCAAAATCGACGGGCACGAATAGGTCGCCGGTCAGCCGTAGTGGCAGGAGGGGTAGGGGCTGGCCGACGGCGCATGCCGCCTTCCACAAATCGATTTCGGCGCGTTCCTCTCGCAACACCGGCCGATAGGCCACCGCATACAAATCCACTTCAGCGGGTAGATAGAACTCGTCCGCTGAATCCATGAGGCGCATGGTTTCGTTATGCAGGTTGGCTTTCCGACTCGTCACGATGTCCATGACGATGACGGCGACTCCTTGATGCAGATAGCTGGCGCACTTGGCCGCGAAGGCGCGGCGTTCCTTGGGGCGATCCTTATTGCCTGGACTAATCAGTTCGATGGCGGCGACGAGCGTTAAACCGCCGGAAGTGAAGAAGACACGCACCTCAAAACTGTCAGGAAACACGGCCGGCATGGTTTGCGTCGCGGTCGCCGGCGTCCAGGTGGTTTGCACCATAGTGGCCACCGGCGAGCCGTTGGCGGCCGCGTGCGAATGTTCCTCCGGTGGTTGTTCATAGGCCGCGACATCGATTTCCAGCCTGCCGCCTCCGTGAGTGTTCTCCTCAACAATGAATTCCGGAGGCATGAGACCCGTGAGGGCGTCCGCCAACTTGGTCGCCCAGTTGGAGTGAAATGACTCCCAACGATGGCGAGGATACAACGGCGGATGAAAGTGATCGAGAAGCGGCATGAATCCTCCCGGCTGGAATCGAACCAGCGACCACCGGCTTATAAGGCCGACGCTCTTGCCACTGAGCTACGGGAGGGTAAATGGATTGGGATATGCCAGATATGTCGATGTCACGTCCCATTCTTATCTCCTTTCGCTCTTACGGAAATTAACACAAGAGCGAGCGGGGTCACTTGAGCGCCCCGCTCGCCGATAAAGCTAGCGCCGCCTACTTCGGCGGCAGGATCTTCGAGACTTCGCCGACGATGCCGTCCACGTCCTTATCGGACAGCTCGCCCTTTTGGAAAGCATGGTTGGCCTTGACCACCATGCCGGTGTAAAGCACAACCGTCACGTCGGCGTCCTTGTTGACGCGATACTTCTTCGGGCCGGTCGCGTCGTCCCAGGTGGACAGGACGAGGTGCTTTAGATCCTGATCGCGGGCCATGTTTTTCAATTGGTCCTGGAGCGCTTTGTCGTCGTTGCAGAAGACGACGAAGCTGCCCATTTCGGCGTCTTGGTGCTTGGCGGTCGCTTGATCAACGCGCTTGATGAGCTTGGTCACTTCCGGCGTGACCTCGCGCGCGAAGATCATCACCACCGGGTTCGTGCCGTTCTGGCACACCAGGCAATTCTTCTGGCCGGCGCTTTCGCCATTCACGTTGAACGGCTGGAAGGCGCCGGGGACTTTCGAGTCCACCTGCGGCCCTGAGACGAGCGGTTCGGCAGCGGCGACAAAACCGGCCAGCGCGACAGTGAGGCCCAGTACGGCGGCGAGACGGAATACCTTCATACCAATCGGCTCCTTGTGAGAGTTTTAGGCGATCCTGGTGAAACGCGAACAGGCCGGCCCTGGACGGCCGGCCATAAACGAAACCGGCGGGTTCGGGTGCCGCGTTCGCGCCCAAACCCGCCGGGTAAAGTCTTACTTGCTGTCATCTTCGGCGAGGCTGCGGCTGGACAGTTCCTTGAAGAACCGCTCCACGGTGTCGCGCAACTCGGGAGACAAATCGCGCGTCAGGTCTTTCATGGCGTCGGCGCGATCCTTCTCGGGCAGTTTACCCCACTTGGCGGCGGCGTCGTTCAGCTTCTTCATGTCGATCTGGCCGGCGCCTTTGCCGTTGCCGCCGAGGCTGTCGTCCTGCGGGCGGGAAGCCTGGACGTTGTCGCTCGGCTTGTTGCCCTTGGCGTTGCCGCCGTTGGGACAGTTGCCGCTGTTGCCGCCCTTGCCGCCGTTTTTCTGCTGGTTTTCCAGTTCCTTGATGACCTCTTCCATGCGGAAGACGATCTCCTTTTCCATCTTCTGCGTCTTGTCGCCGCCGCGCGACAGCTCAAGCCGGTCCTTGACCGCCTTCATTTTGCGAGTGAGCGGATCGAGACGCGAAGCGAGATCCTGACCGCCGTCCTTCCAGTTCATCATGTCGAAAACCATCAACGCCCCAACGGTGCGATAGCGTTCCGGGGTGTCGGCCACGTCGGATAACAGGTGGTCGATGGAATCGAGCGCCTGCTCTTTCTGGATCAGGGCGTGTTCGGAGACCGCTTTGGTGAAGAAGTACGTGGCCGGATCGACGGTCTGCTCGGCCCGGACGCCCTTGAGCGTGTCGAGCACCTGTTCATGGACGCGGCGAATCGAAAGCGCCTTGGCGTAGGCCAGGGCGAAGTTGGCGCGGAAAAAGGGAGTCTGTTTGTCGTCGGAAACGAGAGCCGGCGGTTCCATCGGAGCGGCGGCGTCGGGATTGCGGGCTTCGGCCAGGAGCTTGGCGGCGGCGGCGTTGCCTTGCGCGAAGGTAGCGGAAACCTTGTCGAGCAGCGGCCGATCAGACGCCCAGACGGCGTTGACCGCCTTGAGAGAGGCGTCATCGGTTTTGCCGGCCGCCTTCAGCCAGTCGAGCGCCTGCGCCTTGGCGGCGTCGGGCGCCGGCGCCTGAAGGACGCCGAACGCGGGAGTGGACTTCTTTTCGACATCGGCCGCCAAGAGGCTGCCGCCGCACAGGGCGGCCGTCAAAGCGATGGCCGCGGTTCGACGCATCCACACACTCATGCTGGTACTCCTGTCGGGCCGCACGGCCCTCCGGTTTAACCGCCCTCATCTGGGGCAACAGTTCTTCATCAATAGTATAGGCTTGTCCGGGTGCAAATGCACTACTATTTCCGGTAGTGTCTCAGTTTGGCGAG
>DHJA01000189.1:4583-7592 GCA_002404095.1 Planctomycetaceae bacterium UBA4732
CCTCACGCGGAGCGTGAGGAGTACTTTGCGAAAGTACAGTTACGCTCCCCGCTCGCCAAACTGGGACACTACCCTATTTCCGGCCGCAGTTAGGACGAGTCACGAGCCAAGACCTATCACCGCGATTCCGGGCCACCGAGGCGAGCCGCCGGGTTTATCCCGGTGGGCCGGACAGCGGGCATGAAGCCCGCCACTCGCCAAGGCATTCTCCCAGCTGGATTCAGAATGCCGAAAGCGCCATGGCCGGAATGGATAAGGGCAGTTCTAGTCGGATTGCGACCCCCGAATAGCGTTGGAAATACCTTTCCAGATCGGCGACGTGACCCGGCCGCACATGCCCAACCGCGCCGGGCTTGTATCCCATCACCTGCGGCCCAGCGGCGATCCAGCTGCCGTACCAAGATAGCCGCCGGAATGCCGCCCACGCCTGGTAATAGCGCAACCGCCGGCCGTCGAGCGGTAGACGCCGCCGGTACGAATACCGATACAACTCATGCGTGAGGAAACGGCCGATCGGCAGCATGAAGCGGTCCCAGGCGGACGCTTCCTCCACCGGCGCCGTGTCGATCATCAGCAGCGCGACGGCCGCGTCCGCATGATGATCGCCCACATCGGATTCGCTCCAATCCAACACGGCGGTGCAGCGGCCCTTATGCACCAACAGGTTTTTCGGATGAAAATCGAGATGCAGCAAGGACGGCGATTCCGCTTCGGCCGGACGATGCGCACGCAGCCAGTCCAAGCCCGGCGCCAAACCGGTGAGGTCGTAGTCGTCCACCATCGCCTTTAACGTCTCCAGCTGACGTTCGAGGAACGGCCTGTCCGGACCTAGCAGTCCTTGAAGCGGCAACTGGTGCAAGCGAGCGTGAACATCGGCCATCTGCTGCGGCCCCCATAGAAGAGCGAAATAGTCGTGCAATATACGATGAAGGAGCATGTCGCCCTCGACCCATTCCATGAGCAAGAACGGGCCGCCGAGAAAGCCGGGATCTTCTTCGGCCATTACCGGCCGCGCGACGGGGTAGTGCAGCTCGGCGAGACGCCGCTGAAGCATAAACTCGCGTCGGAGGCGCGGTAATCCTTCTGGCCCATGGTAAACGCGCAAAACCAACGGGCCGCGCAAAGTCGCCGCCGTCTGAACCTGAAATTGTAAGCGATAGGTGTACGTTTCCCAACCGTCTGGGATGATCCCGGGCGCCTGGAGGTATTCCAAGCCGCTCAGACCTTTGCGGATCTGCAAGTAAGAGAGCAATTCGGCGGCAACCAGCGACGCCGGCGTAGGAGCGACTTGGATGCCCATGATCTGGTTCCTCTTTTCAAATCCCCTCTCCAATAGAAAGAAGAAAGAAGGGAGACTTGCGCCTTGTAAAAAGCAAGTAATGTGCCGCGCGCAAAGAGATGGATTCACTGTCGAAGAGAATTGAATCAAAAAGGGTGGGGATATGACGTTTCGTCCATGCACTCAGCTTGCCGCGCACTCAAACCCGAACGTCGCCGCCACGGCTGGGTTCGTCACTTTTCCCCGGTGAATGTTGACGCCTTGCCGCAGGGCCGGGTTGTCCGCGATTGCCTGGTCCAGCCCCTTGCGCGTCAGCTGCAATACATACGGCAACGTCACATTGGTCAGCGCATAGGTACTCGTGCGGCCCACGGCGCCCGGCATATTGGTGACGCAATAATGCACCACGTCATCGACAATATAGGTCGGCTGGCTGTGCGTGGTCGGATGGGAAGTTTCGATGCAGCCGCCCTGGTCGATGGCCACGTCGATGATGACGGCGCGCGGCGGCATACGCTTAAGGTCTTCCCGACGCACTAGATGCGGAGCCTTGGCGCCGGGGATGAGGACGGCGCCGATGAGCAGATCGGCCCGACTAAGACTGTCGAGGATGTTGTGCCGGTCGCTATACAGCGTCGTCACGTTGGGCGGCATTACGTCATCGAGATAGCGTAAGCGGTCGAGGTTCACGTCGAGGATGGTGACGTTGGCGCCGAGGCCGGACGCCACCTTCGCCGCGTTGGCGCCCACCACGCCGGCGCCCAGGATGACCACGTTGGCCGGCAGGACGCCGGGCACGCCGCCGAGCAAGATGCCGCGACCGTCGAAAGGCTTTTCGAGATATTTCGCCCCTTCTTGGATGCTCATACGGCCGGCCACTTCGCTCATCGGCGTCAACAACGGCAGAGTGCCTTTCGCGTCACGGATAGTTTCGTAAGCGATGGCAGTAATTCCCGACGCCATGACGGCGCGCGTCAGGTTTTCATCGGCGGCGAAGTGGAAGAAGGTGAAAACGATCTGTCCGGGTCGCATCAACGGCCATTCGACCGGCAGCGGCTCCTTGACTTTGACGATGAGGTCAGCGTTTTTCCAAACGTCCTGGGCGGACGGCACGATTTCGGCGCCTTGGTCGGCGTACTGCTGATCGCTGATACCGCTGCCGAGGCCGGCGCCGGCTTGAATCAGCACACGATGGCCGCCGCGCGTAAGCTCCTCCGCGCCCACGGGGATCAGGGCCACGCGCGATTCGTGGATCTTAATCTCATTGGGTACGCCGACTACGTATTTGCTCGCCGCCATGCGTCCGCCTCAAAATCACCAGCCCCCGGCGCGAGCTTTCGCATTAACCCATCGCTTGCGCTCCGGGCTAGTGGATCATTTTTTAACCGCTTCTTCCTTTTTTCCCGTCAGTGTACCGGCGACCGCGTGAACGGCCGCGCCGACCGCGTGGACCACGCCCGCGGCGGCCTTCTTCACAGTCCCGAGAACGCCCGTCGTTTTCGAGGGGACGCCTTCCGCCGCCGCATATTTCTTCGCCAGCCGCGCCTCGTGCCGCTTGGCGCGCTTCATGCGAGCGGTGCGCTTGACCCCGCTACAGTTATGACCCATGACCCGTCTCCCCAAAGATTCGTCGCGAACGGAAACAAACCGCCATTGTAGCGGGCTGCCGCGCTTCGGCCAACCAGTCATTAGAGGCGCTAACTTTATGCTTACAAGCCCGGAGCGCAAGC
>DHJA01000189.1:7749-11348 GCA_002404095.1 Planctomycetaceae bacterium UBA4732
CAAGCGACGGGTTTCGTCGAAACCCGTCCGGGCTTGTAATTTATTCTGTTAGCTTCTAAAGAAGACGACACTATGGCAGCCAATGACAAGACAAGAACTCGCACCGCCAGGCGCGGCCGCGCTGATCCAACGGACGATTCTCCGCCGGAGCAGACCGGCGGTGTGAGTCAGTGGTTCGTACTCGGCATGGTGGTTATCGCACTTGGCTGCCTCCTGTTCGGCTGTCTCCGCTCCGGGTTTGAATGGAAAACGGTGCTGGCGGCCTGTGGCAGTTTGGCAACGGGTATCGGATTCGTCGCGATCGGGTTGATGGAGTTGGAATGGCTGGAGCGCGTGATCGGCTTCGTGGGCGGAATCTTCAGCGGCTTGGTCCAGTGGTTATGGACGAGCTGGTATGGCGACCTGTCGGATTCGGATTGGGTCGGCCGCCGTGGGGCCGCGGTTATCTGGGTCGTGATCGGTTTGCCGACCTTCGTGTGGGGGTGTCTCTTAGCCCTGCGGATTGTCGAGATCTGAGGCCGGATCCCCTCTTTCGCTTGAGGTAGAATGAAGGCATGACTTCCCAAGCCAAGAAACTGCTGGACGAGGCATTGCAGCTTCCTCGGGAGGAACGTAAGGCGCTGGGTGGCCGCCTATTCGACAAACTGGAGATTGACAGTCCGGACGCCGCAGGCCCCTGGCAGGCGGAGATCGAAAGGCGGATCGCCGAACTGGATCCGGACGCTTTCGAGCCTCTCCCATGGTCCTTGTTGAGGCAAGCGATCTTCGAGGACGGGAGCCTTCACTTCGCCGCGCAGGATGGCAACCTGGCGGCCGTACAAGAGTTTCTCGACCGCGGTTACCCTATCAACGCCTTCGACGAGTGCGGGGACACGCCCTTGCATTATGCGGTTTCGGGAGAACACTTCACCGTGGTAGATTTCCTCCTGCGCAGAGGGGCAGATATCAACGCCCGCGATGAACCGAGGAACGGAGATACGCCGCTGGGCGAGGGCGCGAGAACCTGTTCCCTCCAGATGGCGCGGCTGCTCGTGGCATCGGGGGCTGACCCGACGGTGCGAGGCTGGATGCACCTCAACGCTTTGGATCGGGCGGAGACGCGGAGACGAAGCGAAGGAACCGGCAGTGTGGGCCAAGCCGTTTACGACTTCTTGCGCGAGGTCGTGCGGAAGAGAAAGGCTTAGAGATCAAAAGCCAAACCCGTTTCATGGCCGCCATGTCAATAGGACGCACCGCCAAAAAGGCGCACCGCGAAAACTGAGGGACCTCTTCTTCCTCACGCATCGCTCTGGGATCACTGCGAGACGTTGTAGACAGCTTTGATTAGTGATATAATGACCACACCGATACTCCGCTTTGCAGGTGAACCATGAGTGCGGCGTCACAGCAACTTCTCGACTCCTTCGACGCGCTCGCGGAAGCGGACAAGCACCGGGTCGCTGTCGAGATTATGCGGCGGTTCGCCGCCACAGGTACGGGGGACTTGCCCGAGGAGGCTCTGGTCGAGGCGGCCGACGATTTGTTCCTCGCCCTGGATGCTGAAGAGGCACGCCATGCCTCGCGCTGATCGCGGTTCGGTCTGGATCGTCGATCTGGGGATGGCGGCCAAGGTAAGGCCATGCTTGGTGTTGAGCGTTCCTACCGATCCCCAGGATCGAACGCTGGTCACCCTGATACCGCACACAACCAGCGTGCAAGGAACGCGGTTTGAGGTCGCGGCGCAGGCGAAGTTCCTCCACGGCGGCGGCGTATTCGACGCCCAGCAGATCGTGACGGCACCCCAAGTCAAGTTGCTCCGCAAATTGGGCGATCTGCCGCCGAGCCAATTGGCGCTGGTAGAGGAGGTGGTACGTCGCTGGCTCGACCTATGAGGGATCATGAGAGGCCGAACCCATTTCATGGCTCCCATTTCATTAGAGCGCACCCGGCGAAACTCTTTTTCGGAACCCCCTTCCCCCCGTTCCTTACTAATGTTAAAGTGGAGGCGGTGAAAATCGCATCCGGGCGCCGCGACTTTTGACGCCGTCGCTTACGGCAACCGTTCCGGAGTGAAAAAAGGAGACCAACGCATTCCCCCACCCGACCGTCACGCGCCGCGCGAAATCGACCGCGGTCAACGCATCAACGAGCAGATCCGTATCAGTCCCGTCCGCCTCATTGGCGCGACCGGCGAACAGCTGGGCGTGGTCCCCACATCGCAGGCCATGGAGATGGCGCGCGAGGCCAATCTGGACCTGGTGGAAGTGGCCGCCAACGAACGGCCGCCGGTCTGCAAAATCCTCGATTACGGCAAGTTCCGCTACCAGCAGTCGCGCAAGAAGACCAAGACCACGGTCCATCAGCAAAAGCTGAAGGAGATCCGCGTCCGGCCGAAGACCGGCGAACACGACGTGGAAACCAAAATCAACCAGGCCCGCAGGTTTCTGGAACACAAGGACAAGGTGCTAGTCAACGTGACGTTCCGCGGCCGCGAGCTACAGCACATCGAAGAGGGACGGCGTATCATTCTCGCCATCCTGGAAGGGCTGACCGATGTGGCCAAAGTGGAGAAGCCGCCTTCGATGGAAGGCAAGCGCATGACGGCGATGTTAGCCCCCAAGGCGAGCGCGTAAATCTTTTTTGCAGGTTGGACGCCAGGAGATGGATATGCGGTGGCAAGCTATGGCGGTCGGCTTCGTGCTGTCGTTCGTGTTATTGGCCCTGCCGCGCGCGTCGTATGCGTGCCCAGCCTGAGCGGACGCCGTACCTAGTTCCTCCGGTGCGGAGGAAACCGACCAAATGCGCGAGGCTCAGGCCTACAACTACAGCATCTATCTGATGGCCGGTACGCCGTATCTTCTTGTGGTCGGCGTCGGCGTTGGCGTCTACCGTAATGTAAAACGGAAGGCGCTGCTGGATCAAGAGGCGCTGCGCCTGGAGGATGGGAAACCGCAGCCGCCCCGCGCATAAAATGGCTAAACGGGCGGCGCTCAAATCACGGCTTGAAGCGCGGCCATCGCCGCTTCGTAATTGGGGTGGTTAGTCACTTCGGGCACGTACTCGGCGTATGTTACCACGCCGGTCTTGTCCACCACGAACACGGCCCGCGACAACAGCGGCAACGGCAGTCCCTCGATCAATACACCGTAGTTCTGGCCGAATGAGTGGTCATGCGCGTCGGACAGCGTTTCCATGTTGGCGACGTTTTCGGCGCCGCAAAAACGCTTCTGCGCGAACGGCAGATCCAGGCTGAATGTGTAAGCGACGGCCTTGTCCTTAAACGCGGCCAACTGCTCGTCGAACTTCTTGGTCTGCATACTGCATACGCCGGTATCCAGCGAGGGCACGACGCTGAACAAGCGGGCCTTGGCCGGCGTGTCGGCAAGCGCGACGGCGTCCAGACCTTTGAGACACGCAAAGTCGGGCGCCTTGTCGCCGGCCTTGAGGCGTTTGCCGACCAGCGTGACGGGTTTGTTCTTGAACGTGACTTCGTTCGTCCGTTTTTCCATTGCTGCAATCTCCATAGGACGCGGACGGGGGGAATGGGGTCAGGATAGGGCGGCGGCGCCGCAACGTCAAACCGTAGGGCGCTGGCGACATGGTGGGGCGCCCGCTCCGCG
>DHJA01000189.1:11396-16846 GCA_002404095.1 Planctomycetaceae bacterium UBA4732
GCTCCGCGGGCGCCTGGAAATGGCGCCGGCGGAGCCGGCGCCCCACCATCAGTTGGAACTAAACTCCGGCGGAAACCGCCGCGGTGGGGCCTTGATCGACTCCGGCGGCGCGGTCGCTTCCAGATGGGCGATCAGCCGGCGCGCTCGCTCGCTCACATCGACGTCTTCCAGCAATTGCTGCTTCATTTCGACCGCGATCGGCAGAGCGAAGCCGAACACATCACACAACGCCCCCAGCGTCAGGTCGCTATGGAGCAGCTTCTCCAGCTGGATCACCGCGGCTTCCTGGGCCGCGAACCAGCGGCACGTCTGCCGGCCCAACTGTCGGCGCAGTTCCTTGGCGGCGGACGCCGACGCGACCTCTTGCTCCTGAATCAGCCGAACGTGAGCCGTGCGGTAGAGCCGGTCCTCGTCCATTTCGCTTTCGATCCGGGCGCGGGTCAGTCCGTGTAGCAATAGGTTCCAACGGCCATCCGGCAGACGCTCCTCCTTGTAGATGCGGCCTAGACATATCACCGGATATATCGGCGGGTTTTTGTGGTAATCCTTCTCGTAGTGCGGTTTTAGCAGGGCCATGCCGATCAGGCGGTCGTCCTTAAGGGCATCTTCCATCAGTTGGCGGTAACGCGGCTCGAAGATGTGCAACGGCTGGATGACGTAGGGAAACAGGACGAGGTTGGGCAGAGCAAACAGCCTCACCCGGCCGTGGAAGTCGTCGAGGGCAGTCAGGTCGTCGATCACGGGAGTAGGGTTCCGTGCGTCAGCCGTCTTCGCTGACGTAGTCGTCGGGGTCGGGCCAGGCGTCCGGGGCCGGGTCCAGGACCATGACTGGGATCAAGGCCGGGTCGGGACGCAGCGAGCGTTCCGGAGCCTCAGCCGTCAGTAAGGGGCGAAAGCACTCTTCCATACGGCGCCAAAAGGCGTCGGCGTCGAGGCCAAGGAACGGCGAGCCGCAAGGCCGCATGTAGTCCCGGCTGGAGCGATACAGCTTAGCCGCGCCGCCGAGGTTGCCGCCGCTGAAATGGAATAGGCCGACGGCCGCTTGAATCAGCCCCTGGTAAAAGCGCCGTTCGTTGTCGTGACTCTCGGACCATAGGTCTTCCCAGACCTCATGGGCCTCGAAGAAGTCATGGGCGTTGAAGAACAGCACACCGGCCAGGTAACGCGGGTCGTAGGACGCCATTCCATTATTGTAAGCGTCGCTGTCTCTTATAGGTATAGGGCGGACGAGAGGAAGATTGCCAGTAGAGAGTGGTGAGCCGCCGGGTTTATCCCATTGGTATCTACACAAATGGGGTGCCATGCTTTCGCGGGCCGGTTCCGAAGCCTCGTCCCGTCTCAACCCCGCGAAAGCATGAGTCCTCGCGCGGGACTCATGCTTTCGCGGCGGCTTAAGCGGGTACACGGTGCGGACAGAGGCCGCGAAAGCATGGCACCCCACTTGTGTAAGAGGAATAGGTCCTATAGGACCTATAAGTCCTATAAGACCTATTCTTCTCGCCACACCCGCGTCAGCGTCTCAAAAAAGCCCGGCGCCACGTCGTCGGCCATGAAGTCGGCGCCGCCGTCGGCGCGCAAGACGTTGAGGCCGTGCGGGTGCATCCCGCCAAACGCGCGGCCCAGCCCGATGTACGGCGCGTCCACGCGGTCGAGGCCGCGCACAGTCGGCGAACCGCCGGCCGTCCAAGGTCCGTTGTCGCGCGATGTTTCCGTCGCCAGGAGCGTCTGCGTCGCGCCGGCCGTCATGTCGCCGCCGCGAACCACACGGTCGTAGCCGAAGATTCCGGCGCGGGGATCGCCGCGCGCCAGCTCGGCCGCGTCGTGCCCAACGCCGGCAAAGCCGACGTAATGGGTATGGCCTTTGGTGACGCGCGGGTCGTCGGTCGGATGCGCGGGACAGCGGCAGAAGGGCACGGCCGCATGAGCGATCATCGCGTTGCCGTCGGCGTCCCAGGCGAGAGAGAGGTCTAGTTGTTCATAGAGCGCTTGCGCTTCACGGGAGTCTTTGGTTTTCTGGCCCAGGAAGGGCGGCAGCGCCGTCAGCCAGCTCAGGCGCTTCTCGGGCGCGAGAGCGACATTGGGGACGGCGCCGGGCGGAAAAGCGTTATTAGCGCTCTGATAATTCAAGACGGCCCCGCCGATCTGGCGGAGGTTGTTGAGGCACTCCAGCCGTTGACTGCGGACGCGCAGCTCCACGAACACAAGCGCGAGCGATCCGAACACGGCGGCGGCGCAGCCAAGGCCGCCAAGGACCATACCCGCGACGGCCAGGCGCCGGCCGCGAAGCCGGCCGTCACTGGCGTTAATGGCGCGCAGAGAGCGAACGCCCATCCAGAGCGCGGGAATGCCGGTGAGCAACAGCAGAGCCGGCGAAAGCGCCCCGAACACGAAGCAGACGACCGCCCGCGGACAGATCGACGGCGGCGGAGGCGGCTGGCTCATGGCGCGGCCTTCTGAAGCAGGTCGCGCGCCGCCGTTTCGTTCGCCACGATGTCCAGGATCGAAGGGAGTCTTAACAGATCGACAGTATCTTGCAAGCGCGGCGGGAGCGAATGAAGGATCAAACGGCCGCCGGCTCCGACAAAGTGTTTGTGAGCGATGATGAGCCAGCTGACGCCGTTGGAATCGAGGTAATCGGCCTTCGATAGGTCGAGCAGCACCGTGCGGGCGTAGCCGTCCGGCCCGAGGGCGGCTTGCCACGGATCGACGCCTTCCGGCGCGGAGAAAGCGGTGATCACGCCGGAACAGTCCAGTCGGATCAAGCCGTTCTCACGGCCGGCCACGGTCAATTTCATGCCTCTCCCCGTCACTTCGCCGCGCTGAGGTCGGCGAGCCGTTTCTGCGCTTCTTCGATGCGCTTGGGATCGGTTTCGCGGTTGATGACCTCGCGATAGATTTCGATGGCGTGGTTGCGTTCGCCAATGCTGCGCTCATAGAGCCGGGCGGCCCGAAGGCGAGCGTCGAACTGCGTTTTCGGGTTCCACTGGAAACAGCGCTCGAAGTAGTGGGCGGCCCGGTCGTTTTCACGATACGCCTTGCTCTCGTAAACGTCGCCGAGTTGGTAGGCCGCGTCGCTGATCTTGTCGCTCTGCGGATGGTCGGAAAGCAGCTTTTGAAGCAGCAGCTCGGCGCGGCGCTGGTTGTCGGTGTAGTCGGTGCCCCAGCCCTTGTCCTTATAGGTAATCGCCTGCTTGTACATTTCGTTGGCTTCCGGGATGTTGTACGACGCCTGCAACGTCGGCGGCGGTACATCCAACTCCAGACGGAACGACTGTTTGAGAATGCGGTGAAACTGAAGCAATTCATCTTCGGCCCAGCGGGCGCGTTCGATGTCGCCGGCCGTGATGTAATGGGTCCGCAGCACTTCCAGGCTCTTCTGGTATTCGCGCCGGGCGGCGATGACGCGCTCCACCTTGTCGATGTCCGAGTTGTTGGCGGGGGTCGGGGCTTTGGTATTGTCCGGCGGGGCGTTGGAAGTCTGCGCGCGCACCGGCGCGATCAAAGCGAAGACCAGACCCACGGCGAGGAAGCCGAAACGGCGCGGCATGAAACCATCTCCTACGCGGTACTAACCAAAAGCGAGCGGCGGAGTTTATCCCCGCCGGGACAAGCCGTGAAGTATCTACACAAGTAGGGGTGCCATGCTTTCGCGGCCTCTGTCCGCACCTTACGCCCTCTCAGCCGCCGCGAAAGCATGAGTCCCGCGTGAGGACTCATGCTTTCGCGGGGTCGGGACTGGACAAGGTTTCGTGACCGGCCCGCGAAAGCATGGCACCCCCGACCGTAGAGGGCGCTTGTGCAGATACTTCACGGACAAGCCCGGCGGCTCACCTTCTGGGGCGTCTCTAAGCCGGCTGCCCCTGGGCGCCGGCGGGCCGCGACTCGATACGGCCGAAAATCATCCGTCCCGCCGGCGTCTGCAATACGCTGGTGACGGTGATCGGCACTTCCTGGCCGATCGCCGAACGTCCTTGCTCCACTACCACCATCGTGCCGTCTTCCAGATAGCCGATGCCCTGGCCAATCTGGTCGCCCGGTTTGACCACGCGTACCATCATCGTTTCGCCAGGCAGCGCCACCGACTTCAGAGCGTTCGCCACCTCGTTGAGGTTGATGACCTCGACGCCTTGCAACTGGGCGATTTTGTTCAGGTTGAAATCGTTGGTGACGACGCGGGCGCCAAGCACTTTGGCCAGGATCACCAGCCGTTCATCCACCTTCTGCACGTCGCGAAGCTCGGTCAGGTTGCCCTCGTGAATCACCATCTCCACTTTGGCGTTGCCCTGCATCCGCTTGAGCATGTCCAGGCCGCGGCGGCCGCGGTTGCGCTTGAGCTTGTCGGAGCTGTCGGCGACGCTTTGCAACTCTTGCAGCACGAAGCGCGGCACGATCAGCTTGGTGTCGATGAACCGCGTATCACAAATATCGGCAATCCGGCCGTCAATAATTACGCTGGTGTCGAGGACCAACGGCCGGGCGCCCTTGATCTGCTTGGAGAATTCCACGTAGGGGATGATAAAGCGGAATTCGTCCTTGGTCTGCAAGAGGGTGGAAATGCAGATGTAGCAGCAGGCGACGGTGATGAGCAGGGCCAGTCCTTTGCTCAACATATGGACGTCGCGCGATTCCACGGACGTGTCGAAGACGAAGGGTTCCAAGGCCATCGACAGAATGTTGCCCAGGAGGAGGCCGAGCAGCAGGCCGAAGTAGAGGGCGGAGAGGGTGGTGATCTGCTTATTTGCCAGCCAGACGTCGGTGAGGACGATGAACAGGCCGGCGCAGAGAACGCCGAGGAAGACGGCGTAGGCGTGAGGTTGGCTGTTGTAAGTTTTAAGATCGCTGTTGAAGGCGGCCATCGACAGGCCGATAATGATGGCCCCGTAGCAAACGCGCAGAAACCACAAGAGCAGCTGACCCGAATGCATCGGCGTCTTGAAACGGTCTTGAACAGGCTGAAACATCTTTCGGAGCACAGGCAACCTCCGGGGCGGGGAAAGCGGAAGAGGACGGGCGGCGGACCGGCAAAGACGGCGGCCGCGCCGAGGAAGTACGTCCCAGTATAGAAGAAGGTTATTCTACAGGAAGGAAGGGGGATGCACCAGCGGCGCGGCTTCCTACCTTGCGTATGCGACCTGCCCCTAGTAGTGTACTGAAGTACATTGGCGCGCCGAGTCAGCCCGGCCGCGCTGTCGTGATTGCACGGAGATCGTCATGCTTGCCTTATCTTCCCTGCCCGAGCGGGGCGTAGACCTGCTCACGGCTCAGGAAGTGGCCCGCCGTCTCGCAATTGGTGTTCGCACCCTCTGGCGCCTGGTCGCTCAGGGAAAACTGCCGCAGCCGGTTCGCTATAGCCGTAAACTCGTCCGCTGGAAGGTCAGCGACATCGACCGTTATATCCAAGCGCTTTCCGCCCAAATACGATAGCGAGGCGCCGTTTAGCCGCGACCCGA
>DHJA01000189.1:16967-17718 GCA_002404095.1 Planctomycetaceae bacterium UBA4732
CTTCGGGTCGCGGCTAAACGATCAACCAAAGTAGACAACCTCATGACCGCCCCACCCCCCGACGACCCCTCGCAGCGCGTACTCGGTTTATTCGCCAAGCTGCCGAGACCTAGCGCCGTCAAGACTCGTCTCGGCGCCGGGCCGACGCCCGACTGGGGCGCCCGCGTGGCCCGCGCCTTCCTTCTCGACGCGCTCGCTCGCTTGTCCACCATCGCCGTCCGACGGGTGCTGGCTTTCGCACCGGCAGACGCCGAGGAGGAGTTCGCCGCCCTGGCGGAGGGCCGTTTCACCCTGACGCCGCAGTCGGACGGCGATCTCGGACGGCGAATGGCCGCCTTCTTCACGGCGCAGCTGGAAGCCGGCGCCGAGGCCGTCGTCCTGGTCGGAGCGGATAGTCCGACTTTACCAATCGCTTATGTCGAACAAGCGTTCGAGGAGTTGCGACGCGCCGACGTGGTGCTGGGGCCGGCGTTGGACGGCGGCTATTACCTGATCGGCTGTGGCCAACGCCTACCGCCGATTTTCGACGGCGGCGCCTGGAGTACCAACCGCGTTTTGGCCGACGCCATCGCCCGACTGTCCGACCCATCCTGGCGACTGGCGCTGCTGGCGCCGTGGTATGACGTGGATACGCCGGACGACTGGGCGCTGCTGCGCGGCCATGTCGCCGCCATGCGCCGCGCCGGCGTCGATCCGGCCGTCCCGCACACCGAGGCGCTGTTGCGAACTGGCGAGCCGGGGGCGTAAGCCC
>DHJA01000057.1:0-12238 GCA_002404095.1 Planctomycetaceae bacterium UBA4732
TGGTAAAGCCGTTTCGTCCCAAGTCCTAGTGCGACGTCACTCGTACTTTGATGGGTCAGGTGGGAGGGGCGAGAAGCCCGTCCCACCCATCAATCCATGCGTGACAAAGCACTAGGTTGGCGCCCTGCGGAAAAAGGGCAAGGTAAAAAATTCACAAGCTCGGAGTTTGGGAACCAGGAGGTTCTCCTTAGCCCCGCTTCTTGGCGGCCCGGCGGCCCGTCAGCAAACCGCGCAGCACTTCCAGATTCACCGCGTCCATATCGTCGTGGTCGTCTTCTTCCTTCGGCGTCTCCAGAATCATCGGCCGGTCCTCAAACCGCGGATCGTTGACCAGCAAACGGAACGGCTCAAGGCCGAGTTGGCCGCGGCCGATATGAGCGTGACGATCCACCCGGCTGCCCAACGGCTTGATGCTATCGTTGATATGAAACATCCTCAATTTATCCAATCCAACCGTCCGGTCGAACTCCGCCATCGTCGCCAAGTACTCTTTCCGCGGCGCCAGGGCGTAGCCGGCCGCGAAGACGTGGCAAGTGTCGAAGCAGACGCCGAGGCGGTCGGGCGCGGCGACGCGCGAAAGAATGGCGGCCAGTTGCTCGAAACGCCAGCCGAGCGTCGTGCCTTGCCCCGCGGTCGTCTCCAGCAATACCTGGACGCCATAGCCAGGACAGCGGGCGTGAACGTCGTCGAGCGCGCGAACTACGCGCGCGATGCCGTCCTCCTCGGCGGCGCCCATCAGGGCGCCGGGGTGCATGACGAGATAACTCAGTCCCAATTGCTCCGCCCGCTGCACCTCGACGGTGAACGCTTCGAGCGAGCGGCGGTATAGGGCCGGGTCGGGCGACGCCAGGTTGATGAGATACGAATCGTGGGCCGTGGCGAACCGCAAGCCGCTGTCGCGCAGCGTGTCGCGGAACAACCGCACCTCGTCCGAGGTGAAGTCGCGGGCGCTCCATTGGTTGGCATTTTTTGTGAACAGTTGGACGGTGTCGCAATGGCGGGATTGCGCCTCGCGCAAGGCGTTGTGACAGCCGCCGGCGGCGGACATATGGGCGCCAAACAAGGCCATGCGCGACTCCCGCCCAGACAGGTCGGTTAAAAGAACAATCAGGGCGCCGGAGCGTCCTGATCGGTAGAGATTCGTGGTCGGGGCGTCAATCGTCCTTGTCCGGCCGCAGGCGATCTTGGCCCGGCACGACAGGCGGCGGCAGCGGATCGGGGTCGAAGACAACGGGCGGGATCGGCGGAAACAGCCGCTCATCCTGTTGAAAATCGGGAAGGTCGCCGGGCTGGATCTGCCACGGCCGCGGTTCCACTTGGACGTTGTTGTTCCAGTCGATCGGCGGGTTGGAGGGCATCGTCGGCGTCTGGTAACTGTTGTAGTTGTTGTAGCTGCTCGAACTCGACGTGCCCACTCCGACGGCGACCGCGATAATAATGCGGATAACGACGAGTACGGCGACTACGCCGCCGCCCGCGGCCCAACCGGAGGCGCCGCTTCTGGATTTGCGCGGCGGCGGCGCCGAGCCGTATTTGCGGATGTTGCGGACTCGGCCGCTGAATTGGCGGTCGTAGTAATCACGGCCAGCGTCTTCCAACGGAACGTCATCGAGCGCCATGGAAGTATCTCCTCTTAGGAGCCGAGTGGACTTGCTGCTGATAAGAATACCCCGACGCCGCGCGAATTGCAACGAGCACCGCGGCGAAACCTTCGCAAAATCCTTGACGGAATCGCCAGGCGGCCCTATCACAGCCTGCAATCGACTTCCTCACTCCGACGACGAGGCGAACGTGGAACAAGTGAACGCGGCGGTACCGCTGAACGCGACGTGGCTCATTGTGTTGCTTTCGGTCGGTCTGTGGGTCGTCTGGTGGTTGTGGGCCGTCAATTGGCAAAGCCTCTGGCCGGTCTTGGCCCGCGGAGCCTGGGCGCCGGCCGTCCTCCTCTTTCTCATGGGCGCGGTCGTCTGGTCGCGCTTGGCGCCGGGACATTTCGCCTGGCAGTTGGGGATCGTGGCGGCGCTGGCGTGCCTCGCCCTGTTCTGCGGCTGGCTCCAGGGCCGGCTTCACTGGACGCCGCGCGAGGTTAGCGTGGAACCGCCTGTTGTCTCCGACGATGGGCACGGCCATTCCCACTAAGAGTCCGTTCCCGCGCCCTCCCGTCACATACCGAAGAAGGGCACAGGAACAAGGAATGCGTGCTGTTCATACAGGCTCCAGGCGCCGTTCCAGCTGGTGTACTGAGTGAAAAACACGATCAGCACATAAAACGCCGCCGCCGGCAAAAGCGGCACGCGGGCGGTCCAGCGGAAGAACCAATGCCGTGGCGTCGGCCGGCGCGCCGCCCTTGCCATCGCCCATCCTGTCAACAGGCGGGCCGGGTAAATAAAGGCGATGAAGACAAGACTCGGCAGCCATGCGGCTTCCCGTGGAACAATCTGGATCTTCAATAGGTAAAGCGGCAACGCGAACAACAGCGTTATCACGAACGCGACGGCAAAAGCCCACGGCGCCCGGCCAAAATCGGCGCGCACCGCCCGCAGTTCAAACGCCCCGCGCAGCCGATTCGTGGCCGCGAGCCGCATTTGCAGAAACGGCAGGTACAACAGCACGACTGCGAGCATCAATGCTCCGACAAATCCGACCAGAGGCGCGGCAGGGAAGTGGGCGCGTCCCACGGCGAGAAGCGTGATCGGCAGGGCGAGCCACGCGAACGCGCCGATAAAACCCCGGAATCCCAGCCAGAAATAATACGGCAGCCGCAAGGACATGAACACTTCCCATACCGCGTCGCGCGCCTCCGTGTAATAACCGCCGCGAAGGAGCCGGCGGACCAGCCACACCAAGTTGAACGGCCAGAAAAAATAGCGCAGCTTGCCGCCACGGGCGCACGCCAAAGCGATGTGAATAAAGGTCAGGCCGATCAGCATAAGTAGGCCGAAGCGCCAGTTGGCGGCCACGCGGCCGTTGGGGTCGATGATCTCGGCCGAGCGGGCCATGTCGGATACAAAGCGCACCGGCCAAAGAAACAGCCAGCCGCCCAAAACCACGCTGCCGAGCCGGGCCGCGAGCCGGACGCCGATGAAGCCGTCGCGCAGCCTGCCCGTCCGGGCGATACGTCCGCCGGCTTCCAGAAGATAGCCGAGGCTGAGGAACTGTAACACCGGCAAGGCCGCGAGCACCGCCAAGGCGATGAACAGCGAGGCGAAACCGAACAGCCATTCCAGCGCCGATCCGACGGCCGCGACGCATCGGAAGACGAAATGAGGTTTACGCGGCGCCGGCTGCGCGGTCGGCAAGTCGTCGTCCCTGACAAGCAGTGCGGTCAGCATGATTCCGGACGGCTCATCATCGCGTACCGGGAGCGCGAAGGGTATTGGGCTTTGCGGGTTGGTTAGGATCGGGTGGTTCATGCCAAATAGTACCTCACATCGGCGTCGGCGGTTTCGCGCGCCGCTTTTTTGACCGTGTGAAACCGCCGTGCCTTCTTTAAGGTAGAATACCTTGAACGCCCCAACGGAAGGCAAGCCGATGATCTGGATGCGCAATCTCCTGTTCGTGACCTTGGTCGGCGGCGGCCTCTGTACCGTCGGCTACCAGCTCATACCGCCGCGAGCGCCGAAACCCGTCACACGGTACGACGCCAACGCCTATAGCGATCCGCAATTTCGTGACGCCGTGGATCGCGCGGACGCCTCTTTTCGTGAACAGTGGTCCACGGCGAAAGTACACGCAGCCCAACCCGCCCCGGACCTGCTGGTCGCGCGGCGCCTGGCGCTTGGGCTGGTAGGGACTGTGCCGTCGCTGGAAGAAATCCGCCAGCTGGAGACCTTGCCCGCGGAACAACGGTTGCCCTGGTGGCTCGACCATCTCTTGCAAGATCGCCGGTTCGCGGATTACTTCGCGGAGCGTCTAGCCCGCACCTATGTGGGCGCCGAGGATGGGCCTTTCCTCTTTTATCGCCGCAACCGATTCGTTTCCTGGCTGGAGGACAGTTTGGCCCGCAACCGGCCGTATGACGCAGTCGTCCGCGACCTGATCGCCGACGACGGATTGTGGACCGACAAGCCGGCCACGAATTTCGTAAGCGTCACCTGTCAGCAAGACAAACAAAATCAGCCCGACCCAGTGCGGCTGGCCGGTCGCGTCACACGCGCCTTCCTCGGATTGCGGCTCGATTGCGCTCAGTGCCACAACCATCCGTTCGCCTCGTGGAAGAAGGCCGATTTTGAGGGGCTGTCCGCGTTCTTTGGACAAACCCATGTCGGATTCACCGGCATTTACGACGGCGCCGGCGAGTACGTCGTGGAAGACCGCAAGACGCAGGTTCCAAAGACCATTGAGCCGCACGTGCCTTTTGCGCCGGAACTCCTGCCCGATCACGGCACGCGCCGGCAACAGCTGGCGGGCTGGGTCACGCACCCAAAAAACCCGTACTTCGCCCGCGCCGCCGTCAACCGCGTCTGGGCGCTGCTATTCAGCCGGCCGCTCGTCGATCCGGTCGATAACCTTGAACAGAACGAAACGACTCCGCCGGCGTTGCAAATCCTGGCCGATGATTTTTCGTCGCACGGCTATGATCTGCGCCGCCTCATTCGCCTCATCGCCAGTTCGGAGGCGTTCCGGCTGGACAGCGCCGCCGACGGCGACGACGGCGAGGCGGCGGAGAAGATGTTTGCCGTCTTTCCCCTGACGCGACTACGGCCGGAGCAAGTGGCCGGCGGGGTTCAGCAAGCGTCGTCCGTGGGAACCCTTGACGCGCAATCGCACATCGTCTTTCGTCTTGCCCGTTACGGACAGCAAAACGATTTCCTCAAGCGTTACGGCGACAGTGGCGAGGACGAGTTCGACGGCCGCACCGGCACCATCCCGCAGCGGCTGCTCATGATGAACGGCGCCCTCGTTCAAAGTAATATCAGAGACGAGCCATTAAACGCCTCGATGCGCATCGCCTTGATGGCTCCGGACAATCCGCGCGCGGTGGAGACGGCCTACCTCGCCGCGCTGACGCGCCGGCCCACAGCCGCTGAAGAAGCGCATTTTGAAGCCGCATTGGCCGACGACCATCTGACGCGCCCGCAACGAGTCACAGACCTGTTTTGGGCACTCATTAACTCGACGGAATTCTCATGGAACCATTAAATCGCCGCGGGTTCTTACGCATGGCAGGCGTCGCCGGTGCGACGTGGCTGACTCCGGTGGGCACACTGCTGGCCCGCGCCGCCGAGGCGCCCGGCAAGCCACGCGACCATGCGCAGTCGATCATCCTGCTCTGGTTGCAAGGCGGCCCAAGCCAGTTGGAGACGTTCGACCCGCACCCCGACACGCGCATCGCCGCCGGGACCACGGCCGTTGATTCTGCCGTGAAAGGCGTGCAGCTCGCCACGGGCCTGGAGCGCACCGCCGAGGAGATGGGATCGATCAGCCTGATCCGCTCGATGGTCAGCAAGGAGGGAGATCACGAACGCGGAACCTATGCAATGAAGACCGGCTTTCGCCCTGATCCGACGGTGATTCATCCGTCGATTGGGGCGATCTGCTGCCACGAATTGCCTCTCGCCGGCGCCGACATCCCACGGCACATCAGCATTCTGCCGAGTCAATGGCCGGCCCGCGGCGGCTACCTCGGCGACCAGTACAACGCCTTCCGCACCGACGACCCGGCGTCTCCCGTGCCCGATACCAGCTCTTTGCTGCCGGCCCGGCGTGAAGAAGAACGACTCCAGCATCTCGACGTGGTGGAAAACGCCTTCGCGGCGGGACGCCATAAGCGCGTCGAAGCGACGATGCACCGCGACTCCGTGGCCGGAGCGTTGAAGATGATGAGTTCGGAGCAATTAAAGGCCTTTGATGTGTTAAAGGAGCCGTTGGCGCTGCGACGGGCCTACGGCGAAACGCCGTTTGGCCGCGGTTGCCTGGCGGCGCGACGGCTGATCGAGGTGGGCGTGCGCTGCGTCGAGGTGACGCTTTCGGGCTGGGACACGCACGCGAACAACCACGCGACGGTTCACAACCTGTTGACCACACTCGACCCCGCCTTCAGCGCGCTGATACGCGACTTGCGCGAGCGCGGACTATTGGAGCGAACGGTCGTACTGTGCGGCGGCGAGTTCGGCCGTACGCCGACGGTCAACCCGGTGGGCGGCCGCGACCATTGGCCGACGGGGTTCAGCATGGCGCTCGCCGGCGGCGGCATTCGCGGCGGCAAAGTGATCGGCGAAACCGATCCCGATGGCAAACCGGAGCCGGCCAACCCGGTGACGGTGCCCGATCTGCACGCGACTATCCTGACGGCGGTGGGCATCGACCCCGCGCAGTTGAACCAGACGCCCATCGGCCGCACGGTGAAGTTCAGCGAAGGGACGCCCGTCGCGGACCTTCTTGGCAATGCCGACTAATGAATTACTGATGCCTACTGTGTTGCGAACGGGTCCGTACCGTTTTTACTTCTACAGCCATGAGCCGAATGAGCCGCCCCACATCCATGTGGATAGAGACGATCTTTCGGCCAAGTTTTGGCTGCAACCAGTCGGCTTGGCGCGGAATTTCGGCTTTTCCCCCCAAGAGCTGCGCCGCGTTCAAAAACGGGTCACCCAACATCAAGTGGAACTCTTGGAGACTTGGCATGGGCATCTTGGCGCTGACGGCTGACGAGCGGGTCGTCGATGTGAAGTTCACCAAGGATACCCTCAGCGTTGATCTAGGGGACGGGCGAACCATTACGGTTCCACTGGCTTGGTATCCTCGCTTATTCAACGCGACCGCAGCCCAGCGGAAGAACTGGCGCATCGCCGGAGGCGGCTACGGCATCCATTGGCCGGACGTTGATGAGGATCTCAGCACGGAGGGGCTTCTCCGGGGCGCGCCTGCTTCGCGGCCGGCAGTGGTCAAGGCTCCGAACAACCAGGGCCGCCGAATCAACGGCTGAAATGGTCATTACCCTGTATGAACCTAATTCGACTCAGTGGGTGGATTTCAAGCAACGGAGAAGCTGACGTGCCTAGCGATTCTGAAGAAGCCTTCGTCGAACAGAAGGTCACCTACTCTTTGGAAGTGGAGGGCCGCTTCATCGTTGTCGAGCAAGTGCCCGCGCGGGTGTCGCTGCGCACCGGGGAGCGGTTCTTCGCTCTGGAAACGGTCGAGCGACTACAGGAAATCGTCTGGGGGCAGCGCGTACCGAATCGCGTCATCCAGACGCCGGTGTATGAGTTTCCGAGCGCCGTGTCATAGCGTTATGCCACGGTCAGGAGACCGTGTCATAACGGGGAAGCGTCTCCGCCAAACCTTCCGCCTTCACATTTATAGGCGTTTCCGGAATCGCCTCACTGTCCAATCTCTCAATCAATCGGGTCAGCGCGTCTCGCAACGCCGGCTCCTCTTCTAGCAGAGATTGCTGTTTTAAGGCGTCGCCCCATCCCGCGCCTTGCGGGCCGAGCGAGTCGATCAGGTCGATCGCGCTCTTGCGAAGGCGCTGGACGGGATCGACCAGCGCGGCCGTCACGACAGCCGTGGCCTCGGCGTTGCCGGGATCTTGCGTGAGCAGGAATCGCGCGGCGATCAGACGGATGCGCGGGTTGGGATCGCCGATCCGCTGGGCGAAGACTTCGCTCGCGCGGCCGGCGGAAGCCTTACAGAGCGCCAGCGTCGCGTTCATCCGCAGGTCGTCGCGAGGGTACGAAGCGCAGTCGATCAGGGCAGCGACCGAATCGGCGGGCAGTACATCCAGGCGCGCCAGCGCGTGCGCCGCGTTGGCCCGTACCTGCACTTCCGGGTCGCGCAGGGCGTCCGTCAGCCCCGGCACGACCTCCGGCGGAATTGCCGCCGCCTTCATCAGACCGGCCGATGCTACTTTGCGTATCTCACTACTCGCATCTTTTAGGCCCGCTGCTAGGGCCGGCCCGATTTCAGGCGGCTGGATCATCACCAAGGCGCGCATGGCCTGTTCCCGCACGCTCAATTCGGCGGTTTGCGCGGCTCGCAGCAACGCCTGGCCCGCTTTAGCGGCTGGCGGGCCGAGCCGGCCCAGGCCCAGCGCGGCGTGAACCTGAACCCAGGCGTTGTCGGCGTCGAGCAGCGCACAGAGGCCGTCGATGGCCGGCTCGGTCGGCCCGACCAAGCGCGGCAACGCCTTCGTCGCCTCCACTTTCACCGCGTCGGCCGGGTCGAGCAGCGCCCGCAGCAACGCGCCGACAATCTCCTCGTCGGTCTCGCCGCGCTTGCCCAGCGCCTCCACGGCCGCGGCCCTGACGCTAGGATCGGCGTCCTCCATCGCCCCAAGAAGGATATGATTCTCGGTGCCCATCCGCACTACGGCGCCGAGGGCGCGGGCAGCGTGGGCGCGGACGCTGGCGTCTTCGTCACGCGCCGCCTTCTCCAGGGCTGGCACAGCGGAAGCCGCGACCTCCCCCATCTTGCCGAGCGCCTCGGCCGCGTTGGCGCGGACCTGCGGATTGATGTGGTCGAACGACCGGACGAGCGCGGGAATGGCGTTGTCGGCCGACTCGCCCATTTCGCCCAGCGCTTCTGCCGCCATCGCACTGACCCAGTTGTCTTTGTCGCGCAGGGCACGCACCAAGCCAGGCACGGCTTCCGCCGCCCCTTCGCCGATTTTGCCGAGCGCTTCCGCGGCCTTGGCGCGAACGCGGTCGTTGGCGTCCTTCAACGCCTGGACCAACGCTGGCGTCGCTTCCACGGCGGTTTCGCCGATGGACCCGAGCGCTTGGGCGGTATCGGCCCGGACCACGTTGTCGGCGCTCCCCAAGCCTTCGACCAGCGTCGGCGTGGCGTCGCCGTTCAGTGTGCCGATCCGCCCCACGGCCTCCGCGGCCGCCTGGCGGACGGATTCCTCGCGGTCCTGCAACAGCGGCACCAACGCGGGCACTGCGGAAGCGGCTTTTCCCTTGAGCGATCCCAGGGTTCTCGCCGCCTCGGCACGGACTGCCTGGCCCACGTCTTGTAGCAGGCCAATCAAAGCGGCGACCACCTTCTCCGGCGGCCCGTTCACCTTGCCGAGGGACTCGGCCGCCTGGCAGCGAACCACCTCGTTTTCGTCCCCCAATAGGTCAATCAACTCGGGCGCCGATGCAGATGCGGCCGGGCCGACTAGGCCAAGCGCCCGCGCCGCCTGGGTCCGCACTGCAATCGACGGATCGGTTAGGGCGGCGCGCAACGTGAAGACGGCCCGATCAATCAACTCGGCCGCATCGCTAGAGTGCGCCGGCGCCGTTTTCTTACGCACCACCCAGGCAAGCAGCCGACTCGGCGCGCCGAGGGCGCGACCCAACAACCGCCTTCGCCGAACCAAACCTCCGCTCGCGCCGCCGATTCTGCCCAACGCCTCCACCATGCTCTCGCGCACCCATTCACTCCGATCCCGTCGCATCTTGACCAAGGCGGGCAGCGCGTCAAGGGCGTGGAGCCTGCCGACGGCCCCGGCCGCGATCGCGCGGACGTTTTCATGGGAGTCGCGCAGGTGCGCGGTCAGGATCGGCAGGGCCGCCGGGCCAATGTCCGCTAGAACCTGGGGGATTTGTTCGCGTTGTTCCTTGGTGAGAAATTCGATCAACCGCAGCGAGAGCAGTAGGGGTTGAACGGCCCCAAGACCGTGTTGCGGCAGCGACAAGCGGGCGCGCTCGGCAATCGGTTCATGCGGACTCCAAAACTCCGCGATGGTTTCCGAGAGCAACTTGCCGCGGCGCATGGAAGCGAAAAGCTGTTGCAGCAGGACCAACGTGAAGAACGCCTTGAAGGCGGAGAGCATCGCCTTGGCAGGCCACTCGACCGGATGGACGTATGCCGCCTTGAGGAAGTTCTTTTCGCTGGCGACATCCATCAAGTCCACGATGCGAAAGAGATGGACGAGTGGGTACGCCAAGAAGTCGAGGTAGGTCGCCGGCTTCTCCGCGCCGAGGCTGTACCAGTCTTGGCCGACGGTATGGTACAAGCCCTGATTAAGCATGGCGAAGCCGCCGACCGCCGCGACGGCGGCGCCGGCCAGCAGCGGTACGCCGACGATGGGGCCGTAGCGGACGAGATTAATGGCTAATTCTTGTCCTTTAAGGGGGTTATGGACCGCCTTGTAGCCCCGGCCGACTTCGTAACGTTCCAGGTCGATGAACATATACGCGAGGCAAGCCGTAACGCCCATGAACAACAACGCCGCGCCGCTCAGCACCGCCAACCACGCCAACTGTAGCCCGACCGCGAAACCTAGCCCAAACAAAAGGAGGACCACGGCGAAGAACCGCGGCCAGTCCGCCCACGAGAACAGGCGCTTCCACAACTCAAAACCCGCACGCACGCCGGCACGCACGCCTATGCCGACGACGCGCAGGAGCCAGCGTAGGACGCCCAGCTTGATGAGGACGCCGGCGGCCGCGCCCAAGACCGCCAGACTAACCAGTACGAGCAAGGAGGAATTCTGTGGATCCCAACCAAGATACGACGCCAAATCCTCCATGAAGCAATCTCCCTACAAGGAAAACCCTGGCGAGCGGCAAGCTCTATGCCCGCCGTCCGGACGCGCCGGGATTAACCCATTGGTATCTACACAAGTTGGGTGCCATGCTTTCGCGGGCCGGTCCCGAAGACCTTTCCAGTCCCAACCCCGCGAAAGCATGAGTGCCCGCGTGGGACTCATGCTTTCGCGGCGGCTTCAGCGGGCGCACGGTGAAGACTGAGGCCGCGAAAGCATGGCACCCCCCACTTATGTAGATACCAATGGGATAAACCCGGCGGCTCGCCTAACCTAGCGGCGGTCGATCTATCCTAGCAAACGCGGCGCCGGCGGCCCGGTCTTCGCGCGCCTTCCCACGGCGCCGCAAGCCAGTTAGAATAACGCCGATCCGCCGTCTTTCCTCTGCCGACGTGACACCAACTTCTTCTGTTATGGAGATGGCCGCAATGAGCATCCACCCCCGAGTCGCGCTGGTCCTCACCTTGGCCGTCGCCGTGAGTGCGCTGGCGACCCTGCCCGCCGCCGTGCCGGACAAGCAAGCCGGCCAGTGGGACCAAACGGTGGACAAGGCCATCGCCTACCTCAAGGCGCATCAGGCCGACGACGGCAGTTGGGGCGGCAAGCAAGCCGTCGGCGTCACCGGCGTCGTCTTGACTGGCATGTTGGAAACCGGCAAAGTCGGCCCTAAAGATCCCGTCGTGGAGAAGGGTTTGAAATACGTCGAAAGCCTCATCAACCGTAAGGAAGGACACATCGCCGGCAAGGACCCGCGCCAGCAGTTGAAGAATTACGTCACCTGCATCAATGTTCTGGCCCTTACCAACGCCGACCGCGACAGTTACAAGGCGGTTGTAGCCGACGCTGCCAAGTTCCTCAAGGAGCTGCAATGGGACGAGGGCGAGGGTAAGACGCCCAAGGACGACTTCTTCGGCGGGGCCGGCTATGACAGCCATTCACGACCTGATTTGTCGAATACACAGTTTTTCCTCGACGCCCTGGTCGCGGCCGGCGTTCCCAAGGACGACCCCGCCTACCAAAAGGCGCTGGTCTTCGTAAGCCGATGCCAAAACCTCAAGGGCGAGAACGACGAGCGGCCGTGGGCGGGCAAGATCAACGACGGCAGCTTCATTTACAGCGCCGCGGCCGGCGGTTCGACCAAGGTTAAGGACAATGCCAATCCGCAGGACGGCCTGCCCGGTTACGGCAGCATGACCTACGCCGGCATCAAGAGCCTGATTTATTGCGGCGTCTCCAAGAAAGACAAGCGCGTCGAGGCGGCCTACGACTGGATCAGGAAAAACTACACGGTGGATCGCAATCCGGGAATGCCGGAGGTCCGATCCGAGTGGGGCCTGTTCTACTACTACCATACGATGGCCAAGTGCCTGGACGTACTTGGCGTGGATGAAGTGGTGGACGCCCAGGGCAAGGCGCACGACTGGCGCGCCGAACTCACCGCCGCGATCGCTAAACGCCAGCGCCCCGACGGCAGTTGGATCAACGAACAGGATCACTGGATGGAAAGCGACCCGGAGCTGGTCACGGGCTACGCCCTGATGGCGCTAAGCCACTGCCAGCGCAAGAAATGATTCTCGTGGGTTTATCCTCGTTCTCAAACTCTGAGCATGTGAATTTAAGAATCTGTGGCCGCACGCCCACGCGCCGCTTGTTGGCGCCGCGACGCCGCTTGGCTGTCTTGGTCCACTTCGCCCAGGTCGAAAAGCAGGCCAACAGGGGTCAGGTCGGGGACGGAGTCAGCAGGAGTAGTGTTCATGCGACTAG
>DHJA01000057.1:12384-12538 GCA_002404095.1 Planctomycetaceae bacterium UBA4732
CAGGAGTAGTGTTCATGCGACTAGTGCTTTGTCACGCTTTGATTTTAGGGTTGCTGGTTCGTTTTCGACCAGTAATTGTCGCTTGAATCCTTCCTTGTGACCCTATAATCAAAGCGTGACAAAGCACTAATGCAACGTCACTCGTACTTTGATG
>DHJA01000072.1 GCA_002404095.1 Planctomycetaceae bacterium UBA4732
GATCGCCCTCCGGACTCAAGACGCAGATAGGTTCGGTCTTGGAGCCCCTTTGGGCGACTGAGATAAAGGCCCGGGCGAACGTACTCGTGAGTCCTGGGTGCGATGGCGCCTGCCATTCCGACAGTCCTTCAAGCGGCGGTGCGCAAACTTGGCAGGACGCCGTTGTCATCCCACCATCGCCCTTCGCCGCAAATCAATATGTCGCTTGTTCTTACATCGTCTACATAGGAGGGCATAAGACTTGCATTCCGCCCCGTTGAACCGTAAGGATTTTCCGACCACGGCATATTCCTCCATTGCTTGGGAGACGAGCATGAACATCAAACCCCTGGGCGACCGGCTGGTGATCCGGCGTTTCGAGGCCGACGAGAAGACTACCGGCGGCATTATTCTGCCGGACGGCGCCAAAGAAAAGCCGCAGAAGGGCAAGGTCGTGGCCGTTGGCCCCGGCAAGCTGAGCAAGGAAGGCAAGCGCACGCCGCTGACCGTCAAGGCAGGGGACACCGTGCTGTTCACCAACTGGGCCGGCGACGAATTCAAGAAGGGCGCGGGCGATGACGTTCTCCTCATGCGCGAGGACGATGTGCTGGCCGTGCTGGATGTGTAAAGAAGTAGTCAGTCTGACTACTGACTACCCGAACATTGACACCTGACTACTTCACGAAGATGAGGGAGAAAAGATGGCTGCTAAGCAGATTGCGTTCGATCAGGAAGCGCGCGAGGCCATGCGTCGCGGCATCGCCAAGCTGGCGCGGGCCGTCAAAGTGACGCTCGGGCCGAAGGGCCGTAATGTTATCCTCCAGAAGAGCTTTGGCTCGCCGACTGTCACCAAGGACGGCGTCACGGTCGCCAAGGAAATCGAGCTGGAAGACAAGTACGAGAACATGGGCGCGCGTATGGTGCGCGAGGTCGCCAGCAAGACCAGCGACGTGGCCGGCGACGGCACCACCACGGCGACCGTGTTGGCCGAGGCCATCTTCAATGAGGGTCTGCGCGGCGTAGTGTCCGGCGCCAACCCCATGCTGATGAAGCGCGGCATGGAGCGGGCCGTCGAAGACATCACCGCCAAGCTCAAGAGCATGAGCAAGGAAATTAAAAAGACCGAGGAGATGGAAAACGTCGCCTCCGTCGCCTCCAACAACGACCGCGTCATCGGCAAGATCATCGCCGAGGCGATGGCCAAAGTCGGCAAAGACGGCGTCATCACCGTCGAAGAAGGCAAGTCCACCGCGACCGGCCATGAGTTCGTCGAGGGGATGCAGTTCGACCGCGGCTACCTGTCGCCGTACTTCGTCACCGACCCGCAGAAGATGGAATGCGAACTGGAAGACCCGTACATTCTCATCTACGAGAAGAAGGTTTCCAGCAACAAAGACCTCGTGCCGGTGCTGGAAAAAGTCCTAAGCCAGAATAAGCCGATCCTGATTATCGCCGAAGACGTGGACGGCGAGGCGCTGGCCACGCTGGTCATCAACAAGCTGCGCGGGACGTTCAAGTGCGCCGCGGTCAAGGCACCAGGCTACGGCGACCGTCGCAAGGCCATGTTGGAAGACATCGCCGTGCTGACCGGCGGCCAGGCCGTGTTTGAAGACCTCGGCACCCAGCTGGAGGCCGTGACCCTGAACCAGCTCGGCCGTGCCAAGAAGGTCAAGATCGACAAGGACAACACGACGATCATCGTCGAGACCAGCGACAAACAGCGCAAGACCAATATCCAGGGCCGTGTGCAAATGATCCAGCGCGAGCTGGAGAAGTCCACCAGCGACTACGACAAGGAAAAGCTCAGCGAGCGCATCGCCAAGCTGTCCGGCGGCGTCGCTAAGATCAACGTGGGCGCCGCGACCGAGAGCGAGATGAAGGAGAAGAAGGCCCGCGTCGAGGACGCGATGCACGCGACGCGCGCGGCCGTGCAGGAGGGCATCCTGCCGGGCGGCGGCGTGGCGCTGCTGCGAGCTTCGACCGGCCTCAAGCCGAAGGAAGAGCTGACGCACGACGAAGAGGTCGGCTACAACATCGTGGTCCGCGCCTGCAAGGCGCCGATCCAGCAGATCGCGGAGAACGCTGGCGAGGACGGCGCCGTGGTCATGAACAAGGTGCTGGAGAGCAAAGACCAGAACCACGGCTACGACGCCCGGCTCGACCGCTACGTCGATATGGTCAAGGAAGGCATCATCGACCCGACGAAAGTGGTGCGGTCGGCGTTGCAGAACGCGGCCAGCGTGGCGACGCTGCTGTTGACCAGCGAAGCCCTCATCGCCGACGCGCCGAAGAAGGACGAGAAGCCGGCCGGCGGCGGCATGGAAGATATGTACTAAGATTGGCGAACGGCCGGCGTGAGCCGGCTGGTACAGGATACTATCAGCGATTACATCCTGTACCAGCCGGCTTACGCCGGCCGTTCGCCTCAATTCTTGCCGATCACCAATTCATTGACGACCTGCTCCACTCCCTGCGTAGACTCGGCTACCTCACCTGCCCGCTGTTGTTGGGCGGCGTCGATCACGTTTCCTTGCAATCGGATCACGCCCGGCCCGGCCGGTTGCACCTGAATGTCGGCGTTGGTCAACGCTTTATCCCAGCGTAGGCGCACTGCCACGCGAGCCTCCGGCGTCGTTTCACTGATTGCGCCGCATACGGCGTCCCAACCGTTGGCGAGCTTGCCGTGCGACCCGCCCGCCATGTCGGTAAATTTGCCGGCGGTCATGGAGCAGATGCGCCCCAGACGGTCCACGTCCTGACCGCCGCAGCCGCAGACTAGTAACGCTAAAGCAGCCAAAGACCAGCGTTTCATCTTCGCCTCCCTTGCCAAACGACCGTTCGGTCTCCATCCTTAACGTGAGTGAAATCACGCATTCCGTCTTGTAATCGAAAGGACAATTCCGGTGTTGCCAAGCGTTGCGGTAGTCGGCGCGACCGGCGCGGTCGGCGAAATCATGCGGCGGGTGTTGGACGAACATGGGTTCGCCTTCCGCTCCATCAAATTCCTCGCCTCCGAGCGCAGCGCGGGCAAAACCCTCACGTTCAAAGGCAAAACATATCCTGTCGAGCCGATCCGGCCGGAGGCGTTCGCCGGCGTCGATATTGTGCTGTCCAGCACGCCGGCGTCGGTCAGCCGCGAGTACAGCCCCATTGCGGCGCGGGCCGGCGCCGTCGTCATCGACAACTCCAGCGCGTGGCGCATGGACCCTGATGTACCTCTTGTCGTGCCGGAGGTCAACGCCGACGCGCTGCGCCGCATACCCAAAGGCATCGTCGCCAACCCGAATTGCTCCACGATTCAAATGGTCGTCGCGCTCAAGCCATTGCACGATTTTGCGAAGATTAAGCGCGTCGTCGTGTCCACCTATCAGGCTTCGTCGGGCAAGGGCGCGACCGGCCTATTCGACCTGGACGCGCAGATGGGGGCAATCGGCCGCAACGAGACGCCGCCATCAGCGAAGGCGCACGTCGCCCAGCTGGCAGGCAACGTCCTGGCTCACGACTGGAAAGCCGGCGAGGACGGCTACAGCGAAGAAGAGTGGAAGATGATCCGCGAGACCCAGAAGATCATGGGCGATGAAAGCATCTTGGTGTCGCCGACGACGGTGCGCGTGCCGGTGCGGATCGGCCATTCGGAGGCGATCAATCTGGAGTTTTTCAATCCGATTACTCCGGAACAGGCGCGTGAAGCGCTGCGGCGGGCGCCGGGCGTGATCGTTTTGGACGATCCGTCCAAGGGCGAATCACCAACGCCACTGGCGGCGGAGGGCCGCGACGAGGTGTTCGTGGGCCGCATCCGCCGCGACCCGACGGTGCCGCACGGCCTCAATCTATGGGTGGTTTCAGATAATTTGCGCAAGGGGGCGGCGTCGAACGCGGTGCAGATCGCGGAGGTGCTGGTACAACGCGGGTGGCTTCCGAAGCGCTAACCCATCCGCACTGTTTAGCCGCGACCCGAAGGGGAGCGCGGGGGAGTCGCACCGTGCGGGAAGCGAAGGACCGCGGCAGCAAATGGCTATTGGAGCATCACGGCGACAGCGTATTGCGCCTGGCCGGCATCACTGGCTTCAATAGGTGGCGACCTGCGCCGACGGAACTGGTTCATCCGCTGGAATCGCCCGACAGCGTCCTAGAAGTCTTCTTTCCTGGAAGCGATGAGCCTGCCCCGGTCATCGTTGAGGTTGCCACCTACCCGGAGCGTCGCGTCAACAACCAAATGGCGCGCGACGCGATGATAGTCCTACTCGCTCGCGATGTGTTGCCGACGCTCCTGACTCTTGTGCTGCATCCCAAAGGCAATCTGCGCATAACGGGCGATCACGAATGGACGTGCCGGCCGGGTCGAACACGGTTGAGCCTTCAATGGCAGGTGATTGAGTTGTGGACGTTGTCGGCTGATGACCTGCTGGCGACCGGCGACGTCGGTTTGCTCCCGTTGGTTCCATTAACCAATATCAACGGACCGCCAGACGTTGTCTTGCGACAATGTCGAAATCGAATCGATCAAGCGCCAGAGGCAGAGCAGGACAACCTGCGCGCCGTCGCCCATATAATGGCTCAGATGCGCTATAATGAAAAGGGTCTATTCTCGATCTTCGGAGACCAACAAATGTTCGACGATTCTCCGCTTGTTCTGGAAGTCGTGGAAAGGACGCGGCTGAAAACCGTGCGGGAAATGGTCTTGCAGAACCTGGAGACGCGCTTTAACGATCTTCCGCCTCAGATTGTCGAAATGGTGAACGCAGTCGTGGACGAGCGCCGTTTGCGCCGCCTCGGCGTGGATGCTGTGCGCTGTTCGTCTCTCGACGACTTTCGGGCGCGACTGGTTTCGTCCTCGGCGCCGTGAAGTCCTTGCTGATGCGTAATATCTGCTTGACTTTATCCTACGACGGTTCCGATTTCTCCGGCTGGCAGACGCAGCCCGGCTTTCGCACCGTGCAGGAGACGCTCGAAACGGCCGTCGCCCGCCTCGGCGGATCGGCGATTCGCGCCAACGCCAGCGGCCGTACCGACGCTGGCGTCCACGCCGTCGGCCAGGTCGTCAACTTCTATACCGACCTTACAATCCCTATCGACAAGCTCGCTAAGGCAATCAACGCTTATCTGCCGCCCGACGTCGTCGTGCGCTCCGCCGAAGACGTACCGCAATCCTTCGACGCCAATCGGGATGCGAAATGTAAACTTTATCGCTATGTGATCCACGACGGCGCCGTGCCGGATGTGTTTATGCGGCGCCACTGTTGCCACACGCGGCGCCGGCTGGACGTGACGGCCATGGCGCGGGCGTCGGCGTCGCTGCTCGGCCGGCACGACTTCCACAGCTTCGAGACGGAATGGCCCAACCGCATGTCAAGCGTGCGGACGATCATGCACCTGGAGGTCCGCCGTATGGACGACCTGATATGGCTGGATGTGGAGGCGGACGGCTTCCTGTACAATATGGTACGGGCCATCGCCGGCACGCTGATGAACGTCGGCCGCGGCTACTGGCCGGAGTCGGAAGTGGCCTCGATCCTGCGGGCCGAGGATCGCCGCCGCGCCGGCCCCACGGCGCCGGCCCAGGGACTCTTTCTGATGCGCGTCACCTATGAACGGTAGCCGAAATGTCTTCGATGCCGTCGTTTCCCGACAAGCTGGAAATCATACCGCTAACCCGGCCGCCGAACGCGACGGTGCGCGTGCCGGGGTCGAAGAGCATTACGAACCGGGCGCTGGTGCTGGCAGCGCTGACAGCTAAGGGCTTCACCTGGGCCTTACGCGGCGCGCTACAGAGCGAAGACACCGAAGTGATGGTCGAATGCTTGCGGTCGCTCGGCTTCCGCGTACTGACGGAATGGCCGGACGCCACAGTCTATGTGAATTCCGGCGAGGACGAGCCGACGATCCCCGCAACGGAGGCCGACCTGTACGTCGCCAATTCCGGGACCACGATGCGCTTTCTGACTGCGCTCGTCAGCCTGGGTCACGGTCGCTATCGCCTCGACGGCGTGGCCAGGATGCGGGAGCGGCCCATTCAGGATCTGCTCGACACGCTAGCGCAGATGGGCGTCATTATTCGCAGCGAGCAGGGCAATGGCTGTCCGCCGGTCATCGTCGAGGCCGATGGGCTGCGCGGCGGCCGCGTCCAAATCAAGGCGGATGTCAGCAGCCAGTTCGTGAGCGGCTTGCTAATGGCGGCTCCGTATGCCGACAACCCGGTTACCCTAGAAGTGACGGGGACAATCGTCTCGCACCCCTATATTGATATGACGGTCCGGATGCTGAAGCAGTTCGGCTTCAGCATCCTCGAGATTCGGGGCGCGGGTGGGTCGATAAGCTACGATTTCATCAGTCACCGCGGTCGGGGAAGCGATGAAACGAATCGCAAGCGCGCCCTAGCTGCCGCCGCGTATGACCGGCTCGACCCTCGGCTCAATTTGCCGCCCCGCGATTATTGCATTGAGCCGGACGCCTCCGCCGCCAGCTATTTCTTCGCCGCTGCGGCGATAATGGGCGGCCACATCGTTATTCCGGACCTTTCCAGAAAAGATCTCCAGGGCGATGTGTACTTCGTGGACGAGTTGGAACGGATGGGCTGCCGCGTGGAGAAGGCGCCGGATGCAATCACCGTCCACGGCGCTCAGCTCAGCGGCATCAACGCCGATATGAACGACATTTCCGATACCGTAATGACATTGGCCGCCGTCGCCTGCTTTGCCGAGGGGCCGACCACGATCCATAACGTCGCCCACATTCGCCACAAGGAAACCGACCGCCTCGCCGCCCTCGCCACCGAACTGCGCCGCGTCGGCGCCGGCGTGGACGAGTTCGCCGACGGCCTGACGATCACGCCGCAGCCGTTGCACGGCGCCGAGATCGAGACTTATAATGACCATCGCATGGCCATGAGCATGGCCCTGATCGGCCTGAAAGTGCCGGGCATCGTCATCAAAAACCCCGGCTGCGTCGCCAAGACCTATCCCAGCTTCTTCGCCGACTTGGAAAAGCTACGATGAAAACTCGCATCTTTCTTACATTTTTGCTGTCTTCTTTGTGTTCTTTGTGTCTTTGTGGTGAATCTTCCGCTTCGCTCGATCCGGAGTTGAAGACGCCCTATCAACTCAAGGTGGTGCTGCACTTCGCCGACCATCGGCTGCTCACGCCCGTCTTTTGCGACCGCGTCGAACGCGAGTTGCGCGACGGCTTGCAGGCGTCGTTCGGCGACCTCGTGAACGTCGAGGTGACGCGCGAACACCCGCGCTTGAACGAGGTGGTGCGAAACGGTCTCAAGTCGCTGGGCAACTGGCTAGAGCGTTCGCCGGTCAAGACGCACTTCGTTCTGATCGACTATTCCGGCGTCCACTATACGATCCAGGCGCGGCAGTTTGACGGTCTCACCGGACAACCTAGTCCCGTCGTGCGCCGCGATCGCATGCGCGACCAGAAGTTCGTCGCCAAGGCGGCGGCGCTATTGATCGACCAGGACTTCGGCCTCGTCGGCACGTTCGACGTTTGGCCGAAAGAGGATAAGCCGGGCGAAGACAAGCCGGTCGTAGTGCAACTCAAGGGCGCCGGCTTGGGCGCGTCCCTCGACCGCTGGATCAAGAAGGGCGATGTCTTCGCGGTGGTGCAAATGCCGTCTGACGGCGCTGGTCTCGGTACGCCGGTCAAGGATGCGGTGTTGCAGGTCGAGACGCCGCCGGCCGGCGCCGACTCGACGTGCCTGTGTCGCACCTTCCGCCGCTACGACCGCCCCCTCGGCGGCGCGGGTTATCGCTGCGTCAAGCTCGGAACCGTCTCGGCGCCGCTGCGCCTTCGTCTGCGTCAGGCCCTACCCAATGATCGCGACGGCCCGCTGAATGACGCTCTGTCCGTGCAAATCCGCCGTCATGGATTCGAGAATGAGGAAATGACCCGAAGCCAGAAACAGGCGGACTCCTTCGACGCTGTGGACACTACCGGAGACAAGGACGGCGTCTTTACCAACGTCGCGTTCGTCACGGTAATCAGCAGCGACGGCAAGGTTCGCGCCCGCGTTCCCCTGCCGATCCTCGACGATCAGCCGGTGGTGCTGGCCGTGAATGTGTCCGACGACGCCGGCTCCGAGCCGGTGTTCCGCAAGACCGCCTGGGAGCGCGACGTCACCAGCGTCTGGCAGGTGCAGAATGAGCTAGTGCGCGAAATCAACGAAGGAGCCGACAAGACGGAGAAGCGCGCCGAGTTCATGAAGAAGATCGAGGCGGAGCGCCAACGTATCCAGAGCGAGGTGGATGGCCTAAGCGCTCAGCAAGCGGAGTTGAAGGTTGGCCCGGCGGATAAGGACATGGTGCATCGACTGGATCAGGTCCGGAAAAGAGGAGCCGAGCTGAAGGAGTTCATGGCCAAGCTCAAGAAGATTGACGAAGAGGAAAACGATCCGCAAAAGAAGAAATGGCTGGCCCAGGCCGCGCAAGGTAAGCAGTTGGAGGCCGAGTGGGAACTGGCCAAGGCCATCGCGTTGTACGAGGAGATGCTCAAGACCGTCGCGCCGACTGAAAAGTTAAAGAATGAGTTGGCGGAACATCTGGTCGTTCTACACAAGGAGTGGGATCCACAAGGCGAGGCCCACATCAAGGCGCGGGCGTTCATCTATGACGTCTGGCCGAAGATGGACGACGCCGGCTTAATGGAAAAACTCCCGGAGGCAAGGAAGGCATACGATGTCTGTAAAGGAGTCAAAGACAGGGCGGGATTGATCTGGCTCTTCAAGGCGACCGAGGCCCATGCCGTCCGTATGAGTCAGGAACTGAATACCCTGAAACCCGATACTCGCCCCGAGGACGAGAAGGCGGCTAAGGTCATCCAAGAAGTGAGCAAAGACCTGATCGACCTGGCCCGCGACGCGAAGGCGTCTTTCGACGCAGCCGGCAAGTGAGCGGCCGGGGCCGTCACTCGTTGCGACTGTACTTTTCCAGCAACGCCTGAAGGCGGGCGACCTCCTTTGCCAGTTCGTCCGCCCGGCGGCGTTCCTGATCGGCACGGGCGGACTCTTTGTTGGCGCGTTCGCTTCGCGTCAGAACGACGGCTCCCTTTTGTAGATGCCTCAAGCGGAGCATGTAGCCTTCCGCCGTGAGTCGCAAGCCCAATTCCATACTCGTCAACCCGCCGTCTGGGGCAGGGATCAGCGGGACATACTTTCCATTTTCCAGACGGAATCCCTGAAGACGTGGGGCCAGATAATCCCCTTCGGGGTCGAATAAGAAGTATTCCACCACCCCCAAACGGGCGTACAGCTCGCGCTTGTCGCCGACGTCTTCCCGCCACGAGGACGACGAAGAGATCTCAAAAAGCACCTGCGGCGTCACGCCTTCCTCCCAGACGCGGAAGGTCATACGTTTGTGATTGCTCACTCCCTTGGCCACGAGGATGTCGGGGTCGCACCGGCCCGCCGGATTGCCTTGCTCGTAGTAGAGCATCAGTCTGGAACTGACGTAAACGTCGCTGCGGCCGGCGGCGGCAAAGTAATCCTTCAGCGCGTCGCGCAGCCAGATTCTGGCCTCACTGTGGAAGTCGGTTTCGTCCTTGGGTCGTCCGTCGTCTTCGGGATAGAAGGGATCATACGTTGTCCCTGGCAACGGGCGCATTGGGATTGGCGGCGTCATCGTTTCTCCAAGTCAGGGGTGCTGCGGTCAAGTGAGTTGTCGCGTCGTGAGCCGTCATTCTTTGTCTTTAGTTCTATCTAATAATGCCTGCAGACGTGCGACTTCGCTCGCCAACTTCTCGGATCGGCGCCGTTCCTGCTCGGCCTGGCGCCGATCCCGCTTGGCCTGGCGCCGATCCCGCTCGGCCTGGAGGCGTTCCTCATCGGCGCGCTCGCTGCGCGTTAGAACCACGGCCCCTGTTAGCCGATCCCTTAAGCGGAGCATGGCCCCCTCAACGGTCAACCGAAGACCCAATTCATCACTCGTTAAGCTGCCGTCCGCGCTTGGCGTCAGCGGAATATAAACGCCTTGCTCCAGGCGAAACCCTTGCAAGCGCGGGTCCAGACATACCCCCTGCGGGTCGAACAGGAAGTATTCCGCCACCCCCAGGCGTTCGTACAACGCGCGCTTGGCGCCGAGGTCTTCCCGCCAAGTGGATGGCGAAGAAATCTCAAAGATCACCTGCGGCACGACGTTCTCTTCCCAAACGCGGAATGACAGGCGCCAGTGATTGCCGACTCCCTTGGCAACAAGGACGTCGGGGTCGCGGCGCCCCGACGGATTGCCTTGCTCGTAGTAGAATAACAAATTCATCCCGACGTAAACGTCGTCGCGGCCCGTGGTGGCGAAGTAGTCCTGCAATGCATCGCGCAGCCAGACCATAGAGTTGCTGTGGAAGTCCGTTTCGCTCATGGGTTTGCCGTCCGAATCGGGATAGAGGGGGTCACTCGTCGTCCCCGGCAACGGGCCTACCAAGATTTGTGGCGTCATCATTCCTCCAGGTCAGGAGCGCGGCGTAGCGGCCGCGTCTTTCGCGGGCGCCCCGCCGACGCGGATAGCCGTCTTGCACAATAAACAGGGCACGACGTTGCCCCGGTCGTGGTCTTCCACGAGCATATACTTTCGGCAACGCGGATTCGGACACTGCACGGCGAAGACGCCAGTGGGCGTCGCGGAATTAGCCATCGTCTTCGTCCTTTATTGAATACGCAGCCCCTGGACCCAGGCGGCTTCGCGCGCGATCTCTTCCTCGGACAGCCCGCTAATACGGTGAATGGTGGCGCGGGCCATTCGACCGCTCGTCATGTCCAGGGCCATCACGTCGATCAAGCCGTTGCTGCCGACGCCGCAGCGCACTTGCACCGGCGCCGCTTTCGGCAGATTCGGCGGCAGTCCTTCGATCCAGCATTCGCCGATCATGATACAGGCGTCCGTCTGCCGCGCTTCGCCTTGCAGCACCTTGACGCGCACCTTCTGCTGGTTCTCCGCCACCGTGCGATAGACTCGGCTGGCGGCGGTCGGCAATTGGGTATTTTTCGGAACGAGAATATCGTTGATACGGTCTTCCTGCTGCTTGACCTCGATGCCGAGGCTGTGGGCGTTGACGTTGATCTCAACCACTTGCGAGAGATTGTCGTAGGCGGCCGCCTCCATGTGCAGCTGGCTGTCGTGACGGTGGGCGGCGCGGATGCCGGCGTGCAAGGCGGCGCCGCGGGCCACGACCTCGCTAACGGCCAACGACTGGTCCGGCGGCTTACCGCTCAGTTCCTGGAGCATCTGCCGCGTCATCGGCATATGCGTCGAGCCGCCCACCAGCAACACGCGGTCCACCTGTTCCCATTCGAGACTGGCTTGCCGAAGCAATTGTTGCACGGTCAACCGCGTGCGGATCAGCAGGTCGCGCGTCAGCGTCTCGAACTCCGCCCGGCTCAACGGCACGGTCAGTACCTTGCCGCCGTGGGTGCAGGTCACGGTCGCCTGGGGGAGCTTGCTGAGGGTGCGCTTGGCGCGCTCGGCGGCGGCTTGGAGGGCCGAGAGCGACCGTGGGTCGGAACGCGGGTCCGATCCCATCTGCTTCATAAACTGGGCGGCGACGTGGTCCACGATGCGGTCGTCCCAATCCTTGCCGCCGAGGCGAACGTCGCCCTCGATGGCCAGCGTCTGGAAGCGCCGTTGCGATAAGCGCACCAGCGTCGCGTCAAAAGTGCCGCCGCCGAGGTCGTAGACGAGGACCGTGCGCGGCCGGCTGGGGTCGGCCCCCCCTCCCTGCCCTCCCCCCGCGGGTGGGGGAGGGTTGGGATCTTGCTCCCTCCCCCCTTGCGGGGGAGGGTTGGGGTGGGGGGCCGTCTGGAAAGAGTAGGCGAGCGCGGCGGCGGTCGGCTCATCAAGGATGTCGAGCACCTCCAGCCCGGCGATGCGGCCGGCGTCCTGGACCGCCTTGCGGCGCGTGTCGTCGAAATAGGCGGGCACGGTGACGACCGCTTGGCGCACGGGGCCGATGCGGGCCTCGGCGTCCAGGACGAGCTTGCGGAGGATGACGGCCGACAGCGTCTCGGGGCGAAATTCGATGCCGGCGACGGGCCGGCCGTAGGAGGGATAGCCCATGCGCCGCTTGATGAGCGTGGCGACGTTTTCCGGCTGTTCCAGCGCCACGTCCAGCGCGGACTGGCCGACGACGGCTTCGCCGTCGGCCGGCAGGAGGACGGCGCTGGGCGTAAGCATTTCCCCGTCGCGGTTGGGGAGCGTGATCGGCTGGCCGTGGTCGTCGAGGGTCGAGACCGCGCAAAACGTGGTGCCGAGGTCGATGCCGATGAGATTGCCCGTGGCGCCGGCCATGTCTTCCCCTTTAGGGAGATTCAGAGGATTAGATCGGAAGCCTCTGATCGGAATTGTATCCGGAGCGCATGGCGGATGAAAGAGAAACGCCTACAAGCCCTGAGCGCAAGCGAGGGGTTTTGACAACCCCCCTCGCTTGCGCTCGGGGCTTGTAGAGCGTCCACTCATCGTCACGGGAAAATGGCCAGCACCGCCCCAATGGCGCCGGCCTCGGCCACGGCGCCCGTCAGGCTGTACTCCGGCGGATAGAGCAGGTACGGCACGGGGTCGCCGGGCAAGCAGTAGCCGGCGCCGGTTTCACAGCAGCGGAACGGGTCCGTGAAGGCGTGGTACGGCAGCAACGCCACGTCCGCGAAGAACAAGCCGGCCGAGATCGGCGGGTCGATGATGCCAAAATCCCAGCCATAACGCTCGGTGTTGATCTGCTCGAACAGCAGCCGCTTGTGGCTGACGAAGTACGGCTCGACGGTCATCGCATACTCCGGCCAGGCGCGGCCGGCGTAGCCGTCCTTCGACAAGATCGGCTCGTCGGGAAAGACTAGCCGGTCCTTGTGGCCGTTGTCGCGCCACTCATTCTGAAGGCGAGCCTCGAAGCCGGACTCCGGCTCCAGCTGAAACAGCCGATCCGCCCCCGGCGGCGTGACGAGGAACTGATATTCGCCGGCCGAAACGTCGGCCCCGCTCGATGTGTACGCTTGCACCTGTTGGATCGGCGCGCGTTCGTCGGCGAACTTCTCGTGCGGCTTCGCCTTCCGCGGCGTGTAGGCCGGCGGCGGCTCAAGGGCGGGCAGCGGCGCCTGGGCGTGGGCGAGGCCGCCCAGCAACAGGACGGCGAGGCCGGCCGCGCTACACATTATCTGTGCCGGAATAGTATTCGCGCGAACTGTAGTTGGGCGCTTCCTGCGTAATGGCGATGTCATGCGGATGGCTCTCCTGCACCGCCGCCGCGCTTACCAGGATGAAGCGGCTGCGGGTGCGCAGTTCCTCGATGTTCCGGGCGCCGCAGTAGCCCATGCCGGCCCGCAGTCCGCCCACCAGCTGGAACACGAAAGGCGCCAACGGCCCTTTGAAGGGCACCCGTCCCTCGACGCCTTCCGGCACCAGTTTGTCGCGGCCGCCGCCGTCCTGGCGGTAGCGGTCCTTCGACCCGGCCATCATGGCCCCGATCGACCCCATGCCCCGATACGTCTTGAAGCTGCGCCCCTTGTAGATGATCGTTTCGCCCGGACTCTCTGCCAAGCCCGCCAACAAGCTGCCGAGCATGACGCAATGCGCCCCGGCCGCCAGCGCCTTGACCACATCGCCGGAATAGCGAATGCCGCCGTCGGCGATAATGGGCGCCCCGCTGCCGGCAACGCCCAACGCGGCCTGGTAAATGGCCGTCACCTGCGGCACACCAACCCCTGAAACGATCCGCGTCGTGCAAATGGACCCAGGCCCGATGCCGCACTTTACCGCGTCCGCCCCCGCCTTCACCAGCGCCCGCGCCCCCTCGGCCGTCGCCACGTTGCCGGCGATAACTTCGATCTCGTGCGTGCGCTTAATGGCCGTCACGGTATCGATCACGTTGCTCGTATGGCCGTGGGCCGAGTCCACGACCAGCACATCCACGCCAGCGCGAATCATCGACTCTGCCCGCTCGTAGTCGTGAACGCCCACCGCCGCCCCGACGCGCAACCGGCCGCGCCGGTCTTTGCAGGCGTTGGGGAAGTTGGCCAACTTGTCGATGTCTTTGATCGTGATGAGACCCTTCAGTTTATAGTTATCGTCCACCAGCAGCAGTTTCTCGACTTTATTTTCCGTTAAAATCCTTCCAGCCGTTTCAAGCGTTGTATTTTCCGCCGCGGTGATGAGATTGTCCTTGCTCATCACCTCCGCCAGCCGCTGATTGTTGTCGGCGAGGAAGCGCAGATCGCGACGCGTGAGGATGCCCTTGAGATAGCCGTTGACGGTAATCGGCACGCCGCTGATCTTATGCTGCTCCATAATGCGGCGGGCGTTGCCGACGGTTTCGTCGGGCGACAGCGTTATGGGATCGGTAATGACGCCGTTTTCGCTGCGCTTGACCTTGTCCACCTCATTGGTCTGATCGGCGATGGACAGGTTTTTGTGGATAATGCCAATACCGCCTTCCTGAGCAAGAGCAATCGCCAGATCGCTCTCGGTGACGGTGTCCATCGGCGAAGAGACGACAGGCACGTTGAGGCGGATATTGCGCGTAAGCTGAGTGCGGACATCCACGTCGCGCGGCACAACGTCGCTGTACGCGGGTTCGAGTAGCACGTCGTCGAAGGTGATGCCCTGGTAGGCTATCCGATCCTGCATGGGTGTGGGTACTCCGCAAGGGGGGTTGTTCCCCCATTATAGGTTTGAGGCGCGAAGGGGGTAATAGCGGATTGCAGCCATTGGGTTTCACTCCGTTACGGGGCGGCATCATGATCGTGCATTGATGTCTCCGTGGCGAGCCGGGAGCGTAAGGTCGCAGTTCGTTCCGTCAGCGCTTCGGATTCGCCGCCGGCCAAGGCCGTAAGGCCGACACGG
>DHJA01000027.1:0-7845 GCA_002404095.1 Planctomycetaceae bacterium UBA4732
TCTGTAGAAAAGCTGCGATGTGGAGGGTGGCACGCCCTGAGGTACTCCGAAGGGCGTGGGCCGTTGCAAGCAGGTCACGCCCTTCGGAGTACCTCAGGGCGTGCCACCCAACGAGGTTTACTACAGAGCAGATCGGGAGTCGTTGCCTTGGCCGTCGTGGCGTATTGACTCCCGACCCTTTTTCTCGTCCGTTGTTATGAGGAGGCGTACAGGTGCTGCCGCGTGGGAGGCATGCCGGAGACGCCCTTGGAAGCGTGCTTGGTAGACACGATTTGATAAAGACCCAGAGCGCCATCGGTGAACCCAAAGGAGAAGCCGGCCAGGTAAGCGGTCCACATGCGGTACGACTCGGAGCCTACCAGCGCCTCCGCCTTCTCCCGGTTGGCCGACAGCCTCTGACACCAGATCTTGGTGGTTAGCGCGTAGTGCTCGCGCCAGGCTTCGACGTCGCGCACCTCGAAGTGGCACCTCTCCATTGCCGCAACGGTGTTGCCGATGTGATCCAGCTCGCCTCCGGGAAAGATGTACTTTTGGATGACGGCCTGCGCGGCCCGCGGCCGGGCCGCCCGGCCGTGCTTCAGTTTGCCGCAGCGTGCGATGGCGTGGTTGATGAGGATGCCACGGTCGCGGAGCAGCGCGTACATCTTCTGGAAGTAGCGCGGATAGTTGGCGATGCCGATGTGCTCCATCAGGCCGATACTCGCTATCTTGTCGAAAGTGCCTTCCACCTCGCTGTAGTCGCGCAGCTCCACCTTCGCCCGGTCCTGGAGACCAAGCCGGCGGATCTTTTCCTGAGCGAACTCCGCCTGCTGCCGCGACAGTGTGGTTCCGTAGGCCTGGACGCCGTGGTGCTGGGCGGCGTAGCAGACCAGGCCGCCCCAGCCGCAGCCGGGATCGAAAAGCGTCTCGCCCGGGCGCAGCCGGAGCTTACGGCAGATCATCTCCAACTTGTCCTGCTGCGCCTGCTCCAGCGAGTTGCCCCAGTCAGTGAAGTAGGCGCAGGAGTACTGCATCAGTTCCGGGTCGAGGAAAAGCTGGTAGAACTCGTTGCCCAGGTCGTAGTGGAACTGGACGAACTCCGCGCTGTGACGCCGCGGCGGGCGGGTCGCTTGGTTGGCGGCAACCTGATGCTGAACGGAGGAGTGATCGGCCGGATAAAACAGGAAAGGCACGGCTTGCCGCGCCAGCAGCCATTTATTCACCTGGCGCAAACGCGTGCGGGAGTTCTTCACGCGCGCCGCCGCGATGAAGTCCATCAGGTCGCCGCCTTGGAAATCGATCCGGCCCGCGGCGTAATGCTGGAAGACGTTGTCGAGACTGGGGCGGCGCAGGAGGGAGCTGACGACGCCCGGGCTGCTGACGGCGAGCGCAAAGCGCGGGTCGGCCTCGCGGCCCAGGGGAACCACGGAGCCGTCCCAGAGCCGCACACAGACACGGGCGTCGAGCAGCGGTGCGAGGTGTTCCAGGGCGGTGCGCGCGGCGCGAAGACGCCGGCGGTCGGAAAAGAGGTAACGAAACATCGTGTTTCTCCCGAGGATCTCAGCCCTTCTGGGCGCCAGCGGCGTAACTCGCCACATACAAATGCGCGATAGTAGCGAGATCGCACCCTCGGGGTCAACGTCTCCTTGGCCTCGGGGTGTGCCTCTCGATTTTGGTCGCGTCCGGTACGACCACCCCGCGTTCAAACGCGGGGCTACAGGCTGAAGCCCCGTGAACGGGGCTGGAATTGCCACACAGCCCGGTTTATCGGGCTTCGGCCTGTAGCCCCGCCGTTCACGGCGGGGCGGGATTTTGTTGTCGAATTCGTGATCCGTTGACGCCAGGCCACTCCATAAAACGAAAAAGGGGTCGGAAGTCGTCGCCTTGTCCGTCGTGGCGAATCGACTTCCGACCTCTATCTTTCCGCTTCCTTTTCCATCCGACGCCCGCCGGATCAAGCGGGGCCAACGCTAACCCGCCTTTCTCACGGCGGAAAGGACTTCTTCGGTGGTAGGCAGCGATTCGCCCTTCTGGGCCGCCACCTTTCCATATCACCGAGACCGTGAACTCGCCACGATTCCCGTTTACCACCTGCACCTCGACGCCCGGCTCCTTCCTCAAAGCGGCCGCCAAACTGGCGGCATGCTCACGGATCGAGCCTCAGACCGGGCATTCGCGGATCTCCACCTTCTTCATAGCAGAGGCTCCTTTCGTGTGTCGCAGGCGAACATAGTCGCCTTGTTGCAGGTATTGTAGGCGGCCAGGATCCGTTTGCATCTTCCGGAAGTCGCGGAACAAACGCTGGCCGCTGCCGTTGGTACAGCTTTTAGCGCCACGCCGTCAGTTCCAGGCTCGTTTCCTTCGGCTGGACCTTCTTTGTTAGTAGGACGCTGGCGTTGGCGCCGTTGGCGTCCACGAGTTTGAGGTACGTCTCCGCTCCGTAATTAAAGGGCGGATTCTTGGGGTCGAGCAGCCGGCAGGTGTAGGCAATCCGTTTACCGTCCGGCGACCAGCTCGGCCGCACGTCGGTGAACTTGCCGGCCGGGACTAGCTCCTTCGGCTCGCCGCCGGCCAGCGAGACGACGAAGAGTTGATGGCTCTTGTCCTCGCGATGAAACGTCGCATACACCGCCTCTTTGCCGTCCGGCGACACTCGCACACTTGAGGGGAAGACGTTCACGTCCGGAGCGGTCAGACTGCGAACCACCTTTCCATCCGCCGTCGCCGTTTGCAAACCTTGTCCAACCACAAGAATCGTCTGGCCATCGGCCGACGCCGCCGCGAACTGCGCTTGCTGTTCCTTGCCATCGGCGCCTTTGTACGTCGGCAGCTTGACGGCCTGTTTTGCCCTCGTTTTCAGATCAACCACGTCGGTCCCGGTGCGTCCGTCCGCCTGTTCCTTGCCGGCGAGGTGTTGCCACCAGCTCACGTACAGCAACTTGCCGTCATCGGAAAACCGCCACGACTGCAATTCCCCCTCCGGACGGGCGTAAACCTCAATAACCGCTTCCTTGGGTTGCGTCCGATCCCACAGGAGGACGCGGTACGGCGCGAAGGCGCCGTGATCCGTGATGTGCGTATAGGCCATTGCCAAGTAACAGCCGTCCGGCGACAGCTCCGCTTTCGCGGAGTCATACGTTTCCGCGCTGTCCGGCAGCCGCGGAACGAACTGCGCTTCCGGCGTTTCGCCGTCGGCTTGGACTGAATGAAGCTCCGTCCAGCCTTGTTGGTAGTAAATCCGGGTCGGTATGACGCGCGCCGGAGTTGGTCTTTCCCCGTTGCGGTCCTTGAGGTCATCCAGACTAAACAAATCCCCATTGAGCGGTTCGTCCCATATGAAATCTTCCCAGGTAACCGACGTATGGTCGTCCGCGAAGTGAATCTTGACAGGCAGTCCGATTTTCGCATCGGCCCACAGCTTGAACTGGTTGCCGCCGAACCACAATGACTTTGCCAGTCCCTTGATCTGGTAGACGTGGCATTTTCGACCGCCCACGTCCTCATCCCCAAGGGATTTCATGTGATCCTTGGCGTCTTCTTTCAGGTTGCGCAGCTGATCAATGGGCCAATTCAGTTCGCGACCCTTTTTCTGATCCAAATGAATGATCCCAGTTTCGCTCGGCGTCTCATAACGAATGAAGTTTCCCCGGATGAACATCTTCGATTCCAGTTCGGGTTGATCGCCGATTTTCTGTTTGACTACAAAGCTCACCGATTTGGCCTTTTTGACGTTCTCCACCATTTTGGCGAAGCTCATCGAAGCGCTTCGGTCGAGGAGCCAAAAGGCACCGGCCAGGACGGCCAGCATGACGGCGGCGGCCGCGGCGCCGAAGCGTGCAATGCGAAACATGCGTTTTCTCCTTTGAATGCGCCGGATAACGTCCGGCGCGGGGGTTGAAGCCTGCAAAGCCTCGACGGTCGAGGCCGTTAATTGGGGAGATGGACCGTCGGGAATTCGCGCATCGCGCAGAGCCGCGGTCGCTTGATCCAGCACGTCCCTCTCGCGTCGGTCCATGCGATCATTCATGGCTGCCCTTCCTTTCCGAAGCGTTTTGAGCCGCCGGTCTGTGAGCTAACAGCCGCTCGCGCAAACTGGCTCGCGCCCGGCTCAATAACACGCCTACATGGTTCACCGTGACGCCGACCTGTTCGGCGATCTGCTGATAGCTCAGGCCTTCCAGACAAGAGAGGCAAAAGACCTGGCTCTGCCGTGCGTCCAACTCGGCCAAGGCTTCGCGCAGATGCTCGGCCAGTTCACCGGCCTCGGCCGCCTGAACGGGGTCGGCGGCGCGAACGTCGGCGCCGCCGCCTTCTGGCAGCACATCGCGGCGATTCGCTTCACGGCGCCGCTGTCGAAGGCGTTCCAGCGCGCGGGCGGTGGCCAGCCGCTTCAACAAGGCCGGCCAGTTGCGGATCGGTTCCTTGTCCGCCACTGCCAGCGCGGAGACGAAGGTTCGCTGAAAGCAGTCGGCCGCGTCCGAGTCATGGTTCAACAGGCGGTAGGCGGTGCGCCAAACCATCGGCCCGTGTTCTCGAACGATTTGCGACCAGTCCGTCATGTCTGGCAGCCTTCCGATGGATTTCATGCTTCCATCTTAGTGTCGCCGCGACGGCCGGTTTTCTTACAGCGTGTAGGGTGGGTTTCCACCAGCCCCGAGCGCAAGCGAGGGGTTGACGGAAAGATCGACTAATTCGTCAAAAAGGGTCCGCTTTGGCGGAGATTTGTAAGCATAGGAGAGGTGGCAGGGCGGAGAGTGATAAAACGGCCGCGGTCCCGGTTCGCGGCAGCGAAAAACCAAGGGCTAATGGTCTTGTCGTTCGACGTGATTCTGCTCGACCCGCAATTTCAGGACTTCAAGACAATCCTTGACGGCGAGCGCCGGAAGAGTCAGCATACCTATGGCTTCCCCAATGGGGACGGCGACTGCAACTGCACCATGTGGCTGGAACGGCTGGGGTTGCCGTTGCTTACCAGGCGCATGGACGAGTTCGTCCGCCTGCCGGGTATTTCATCCCATCCGAGGCCCCGGTTTGGCCGGTGTTTGTAACGAGGCGTTACAGCCATGCACTATTTTCCACCCCGCGTGTCGCAGGACGAGGAGCGTCTCGGCGAGTTGGCCATGAAGTTCCGCGGCGCACGGCGCGACGAGGAACGCCGAGCCATCGCCGGGGACTATTCCCAAACGGTGCAGCATTTGATCGATGGCGGCGGCTGGCGCGAAATGCCCGCTCCCGAAGACCAGCTTCCCGACGCCTGGATGCCGAAGGCGTTCTTTGAATTCTGGTCGCATCGCCAGGCTACTCCATAGCCGGCATGAAAACAGAAGAACACGAGTCAGCGCGGGGCCGCAAGCTGGCATCGGTTTTCCCTGCCGGGGGTGAAATTGGAGCGGGAGTTCCGGCCTTGGCCGGTTTGGCGAATCGGCTAGGTGCCTTTCTCCGCCCGACCTGAAGGTACAGCGATGAGCCCAAGCATTCCGATGTGCGAATTCCAGCGCGGTTCTCCCTTCTACTCGCTGATTACGAATTACACTGTCTTGCTGCTTGGCTTCAAAGAGTTCACCGCAGCGGGAATCGCGTTGTTTGTCCAAGGCTTACCTGAGAAAGAGCGATCACAAGTACTGGACGATGCCCGAAGCCGGGGAAACTACGAACTTGTCCAGCGATTGGCAAACGCGAACCCTGCAGAGCTGCATCCGCCGCTCGAACTTGTTTCCGAACTTGAGAACCAGCGGATAAGGATTGACGCCCCCGCAACCATGCTCGAACTAATGCGCAACACGGGTCACCTATTGCCCTCCCTAAAGCGCACGGCGGCCGGAAGCCTGCTTATTCACGCATTCGAGCAAACTCAACCGTTTCACGATCGGGGACATCTCTGGGAGTTTTTGCGCCATTGTCGAAACGCCGCAGCACATGGAGGTCGTTTCAATCTGCGGCATGGCGAACCGCTTCGGCCTGCGGTGTGGGGAAGATTCAGCGTTACCGCATCCCTTCAGGGAACCTGGCTTATTGCGACAGAGGAAGCAGCTGGTTTACTTGCACCAGGAGACCCGCTTCGCTTACTGTGGGATCTTGAACAGGCCAACCCGAAACTTGTCGGAGGCACCTCCTCGACATGATTGACGGGCGGCTTGAAAGGAAAAATGCTGTCACGCCGTTTTCCGAGCTGAATAACGTTTAATAAAATGCACCGACAATGGTTTCCCGGGTGAAGGTGTAATCATGGAACCCCAACCGCAGCTCTTCGAGAATCCACCGGCCGCCCTACCTGAAGGTGATCGTGTAAAAGAACTCTCCGAACTGATCGCAAGATACCGCGTGGCGATGAATCAACTGGTCGGGCGCATGATGTATCTCGAACGTCAGTTTCGGCGCTCCTCGGATGCTTCGGCCGAGATGGTTGGTAGTTTCGTTGATTCATTTCTTGAGTCCTGTTCCTCCGTTCCCGATAATCCTGAGGAGTGGGAGGGCGGCAACTGCTATACATCCGACGCGGCATACGCCTGTGTACGGCAGATGTATATCGCAGCGAGAGACCTGCGCCGCACCGCCAAGATGATCGTGACTATTCGGCGGCACTTTTACCGAGACCTCGTGATCCTCCGCGAGCGTCACATGCGCGGGGAATCAGGCTTTGATAGCGCCGCCAACCTCAGGATCAATCAGCGCCGCCAGTGGACTGCCGCGGAGCGAAAGAAGATCTGGACGAATTCGGAAAAGCAGTGCCGGTACTGCAGGGCCTCTCTCGAGTCTGCCGCTGGCGGCATCATGCATATTGACCATATCGTACCTGTAATCGCTGGCGGGGGTGATGACTTGGACAACCTAACCGCTGCGTGTGTGACGTGCAATCTGAAGAAGAATGCGAAGAGCGAGGAGCGTTTCTTAGCGGAGATTCTCGCAGGAAATCAGTTCCCATTGTTCGATGACAGTCCTAAAGGTTCGCCGGATGCGTTAGCTTTACATTGAGAGCATCACTAAGAGTCCGAGCCAGTTCGCCTATCTCCGTCACGACCTCACCCAGCGGTCGCTTGCCGACTTGCTCCAACGGCCGTACCAGCGCGCTGCCGACGACCACGCCGTCGGCCGCCTCGCGCAGCATTCGCACATGATCCGGCCGGCTCACGCCGAATCCCACGCACAACGGCAACTTCGTCCGCGTCCGCAGCCACGCCAGCTGATCGAGCAATTCCGGCGGTAAGCGGTCGCGTTCGCCGGTGATGCCGGCCACGCTGACGCAGTACAAAAAGCCCGTCGAACGCCGGGCGATCACGGTGGCGCGGTCGCGCGGCGTCGTCGGCGTGACCAGATGAATCAGCTTGAAATCGTGGGCGGCGGCCAACGCGGACAGCGATTCCCGACAGAAAAAAGGGGCCTGAAGCAATAGTGTTCGGCTCACTTCTTGCTTCTGGGACGAGCGGGTCGGTAGGCCAGCATTCTTCCCCAAATTCCCGCGATTTTTACTTCCGCCCGGCACGCTTTTTGCGCCTGATTCTCCGCAGTTGTTATGGCCCGCTGGGCGGAGAACCCCATGGCGCAGCCACGCCGCGTTGACATCCGTGACAAGGACCTCCACGGCCTGAAGTACTTCCGACTTGTCGGACCGCTGCTCGAACGCCTCCAGAGCGACGCCACCGCCCGCGACAAGGCCGGCAATCGTCAACTGTTCTTCGATCAATACGCCGGCTTGCTGCTGCTGACCTTTTTCAGCCCCATCGTGACCAGCCTGCGCGCCTTGCAGCAAGCCAGCGGCTTGGCCAAAGTGCAAAAGCTGCTCGGCTGCGAACGCGCCGCTCTGGGTTCGTTGAGCGAGGCCAGCCGCGTCTTCGACCCCGAAACAACCTCTGCGCGTCCTTGAGGTCG
>DHJA01000027.1:8066-12934 GCA_002404095.1 Planctomycetaceae bacterium UBA4732
TCAAGTGCGTTTTAGGTTGCCGCCGTCTGCTGTCGACCAGCCGCGACGGCGTCACGATTCCGTTGTACGTGGGCGTCATCGCCACCTTGCTGATCAGCCTGTGGACGGGCAAAAGCCGACCAAGCGGACCTTGGAAATGCTCCAGTTCTACTTCGTGGGCCTGGCCAGCGAAGAGGAACTACGGGAGTACTTCGAGAAGTTGCAGAGACACGACTCCTGAAAACCGTCGGCCTTGTACGCTCCCGGCCTGGCGGCGTTTGACGCTGCGCGCTGCGAAACCCCCGTCAACTCTCTTGAACCTCCCTCCTCGGCCACTACCTTGGACACCACACGGCTCGGCCGGCACACTCCGTCGCGAGCAGCGCTCCAGCAACAGATGAGCCGAACAGTATTGAATGTGGATGCTTCTCCTTCCGTTTAGCCGCGACCGCAAAGGGAGCGCGGGGGCTAGAGACCCAGCTCCGCCGTCAACGCCCGCAAGAACGGCTCTGCGTCCGTGACGACGCCGACGGTCTGAACGCTGCCGCGGTCGGTCAGCTTGGTCACCGTGGCAGGGTTGATGTCCACGCACGCCACCTTGACCCACGCCGGCAGGAGATTGCCGACCGCGATGGAATGCAACATCGTGGCGACCATCAGGCAGAAGCCGACGCCGTGGATCAGCTCGCGCATTCTCCTTTGTGCTTCCAAACTGTCCGTAATTACCTCCGGCAAGGGGCCGTCGTCGCGGATGCTGCCGGCCAGCAGGAACGGGATCTTCCGCTTGACGCATTCGTACATGATGCCGCTTTTGAGTATGCCTCGCTCCACGGCCTGACGGACGCCTCCCAGCCGGCGCACGGTGTTGATGGTGCGTAAGTGGTGTTCGTGTCCCTCCTCGGTGGGCAGGCCGTGTTGGTGCGAAACGCCAAGGCTGGTACCGTATAAATCTAGCTCCATATCGTGCGTGGCCAGGGCGTTGCCGGCGAACAGTACGTCAAGGAAGCCGCCGCGGATCAGCCGGGCGACGTAGTCCCGGCCGCCGGTGTGGACGACGGCGGGGCCGAGTACGGCTAGGATCTTCTCGCCAGCTTCTTTCGTGCGGCGCATGGCGGCGGCGATCTCGCGCACCGTCACGCCCTTGGGTTTCTCGCTGGAAACCGGGCTGGCCATGAACTCGAACAAGTTCTGACGAGCCGCGGCGTCGGCGGGGAATACGCGCAGGCCGTGCCGGCCGACGACGATGCGGTCGCCGACGCGCACATCGGTCATCGGCAGGCAGCGGGCGGCGCCGCCCTCCGCATCGACGAGGATGCCGCAATCCATCTCCTGATCTTCCACGTCCACCCACTCGTCGTTGAGACGGACCTGGGTGCGGTAATTGGTTGTGCTATAAAAGCCCTCTGGAAAAGCACTGTCCATGTCGGCCGGCGTGATCACGCAGTCTTTCGGCTCGACGGGGACGGCGCCGTGGTCGTGGATGGCGTCGAGGATCGCGCGGAGTTTCTCGGCCGTCGGGGCGCGGACTTCGATGTGGGCGTGGCTGGGGTCTTCCTGACGCTGGCCGACGTGGACGTCCTTGATGGTGAAGGCGCCGCCGCGCGTGAGGATTTCGTCGAGGATCTTGGGCAGGAGCAGCGAGTCGATGATGTGCCCGTGGATCTCGACCACTTCGACGAAGCCGGGGGCGGTCGGGTGGGTCGGCGTCATGGGACGGTCTCCGTGAACGGGGCGCTTTCTGCTTCATTTTCCCTGAACGGCCGGCCGGGGTCTACGCCAGACGGGCGAACGGGTATAGCATTGAAGGGCGGGGAGACCCCGCCCCTACGGTTGTTGGGTGTAGGGGCGAGGTCTCCCCCGCCCGCAAGGTGCAACGACGTGATGATTGGTTCACGAACCTTCCAGGGCGGGGAAACCCCGCCCCTGCTCCCTCATCCTTGTACAATGTTGTCGCGCTAAGGGCTGGTAATGCACTTCAATAAATAAAAGGTTTCGACGCCAGACGGTACGCGGTCGCCGTCCCCATGAACGTCCAGAACAGCACGTGAATCGAGCCGAGTGCGTAAACCGTATTCCAGCCGAGGTCCATAAAATCGGCGCCGGCCGGATGCGCCAGCAGCCATGTAGTGAGGAAAGCGGCGCCGAGTTGTGTGAGGACGGCCCACAACGCCGACCAGAAACCAAGCCCTTGCGACCCCCGCCGCGCGACGTGCAGCGTGACGAGGCCGACGGCGATCCCGGCCGGCCATACCAGCTGGTCCAGACGTAGGCCCGTCAGAAAGACGAGCACCAGCCATCCCGCCATACATAACAGACCCGTGAAGGCGGCAAACAGCCCGGCCGTGAGGAGACGGGCTTGCCGATGGCCCGGCGCCATATCCGCCGGCGGCGGCGGCGTGACTTTCGGAATCGCCGGCGCGTCGTGGTGGAACGCCTTTACCAACGGCGCCAACTGCGGCTCTAGGCGCCGCAACCGCTCTTCGTCGCCGAGCGGATGCGCGTTGGGCTTGTAGTCGCGCGTCACGTCCAGATACTCCAGCACGCGCCGGCCGAACACCTCGGTGAACGGCATTCCCAGCTCGGCGTAGACGCGCCGCAATTCTCGCAGCGGGTCGGCGTGCAAGTCTTCCAGTCGTATTTCGGCCAACCAACCGGCGGGGACGTGCGACCGCGCGGCGAGATAAGACTGCTCGGTCGCCAGGTACTCGGCGACCGTCCGACTCTCTTGTTCCTCATCGGAAATCGGGTCTTGCAAGTGCAAAACCGGGTTAAGCGCGCGGTGCAGGCCGAGATTGGAGCGCACCACGGCCCGCGGCTCACGGCTAATGTGGATGAATCGGGGCCCGCCCGCGGACATCCCGAACAACTCGGCCAGCTCCTCCAGGCGGGCGGTGTGGCTGGGCGTTTTGAGTAAAATCCTTCGACCGCCGGCAAGTAGCGCGAGCTTGCGGATAAAACCGATCTGACAACGGCGCCATCGGGTGTACTCGTCCGGGGCGAGCCGCTTCAGATCATGGAAGCGGTCGTAAAAACCGCGCAGCCGGGGCAGAACGTGCCGACCGACGAGGCTGGAAACCAAGGCGCCGTTGCACAAGGCAAAGTCGTCTTCGGCCGGCACGTCCGGGCCGAAGGCGACATCGTCTTGCGGACGCGCGGTGGAGTAAAACGGCGTAAGGAAGAAGCGGAGGAAGGTCCAGCTCAGGTAAAAGCCCTGCGGGCTAAACGTCTGGCTCCAGCGCGGCGAATAAAGGTTAGGGTCGCAGTTGAGCAGGAATTGAAGAAACGTCGTACCGGATCGATAATAGCCAAGAATGAACACGGGTCCAGGGCGGCGGTCGAGAGCGCGGCCTCGTAGCCGCAGGTACAGGGCGAGGGCAAGTCGCTCGGGCAAGGTTAAGACCGTGACGGCCATTGAGAGAAGCAGGCCGACGGCGACGCGCGGCCAATAGCGAAACGGAATTATGGCGCGCGGCCGAAACAGCAGACGAAACCATACGTCCAGCGGTGCGAATCCAAGGAACGGCGGGTACGGCCAAGCGAACGGCTGGGGGCGGCGCGGACAGTCGGCTTGCATGAGAGATCCTTCTCTTTGCATGAGTTCCTTCTCGGATTCCGCACGTCGCTCATCCTTTAGCAACATCGGCGGTCGGCTGGCGCGGGCTGCGTTTCTTCCGCAGCCGGCCCCACTCGTCGCGGATCGCAAAATCAAGGAGGCGGTGCAGCATCGGCCGGTCGATCGGCGGGCAGGGTAGGTGCGGCGCCGCCTCCTGCAAGTTGCGCATGTCGAAATCCAGGTTCAGATTCCAGTAATGCTGATAGGGCGCCACCATTGCATGGAACGAGTCTTCCACCTCATTTCGCTCGTCGCGCGTCACGGCGTTGGCGTCGGGTTCCGCGAAAGTCGGCCCGTAGTATCCCAAGTATTCTCTCAACGCCTCTTCCAATTCAAGCGACGTGAGCGGCTGTTGCTGAGTTAAGTGGTAGGTCCGGCCGCGGCACTCCGGCCGCGACATCAGATGGACTGCCGCCGACGACACCCAATCGACCGGCACCACGTGACACGCCTCGTCGCCGCGCAGGTGCATCCGCATGGGGGCGTGGTAACGGCCGTCCGCTTCGCGCGGCAGCGCTTCCGAATTGAGCCACGCCCAACGCAAACAAAGATAAAGGCCGTGATACGTCGAGGTGTAACCCGTCTGCGAGTCGCCCACGATGATGGCGGGGCGGTACACGGTCAGGCTGTCAAGGAAGTCGGCCGCGCGGACCCGCTTTTCCGATTCGCACTTGGTGCGCTCGTAATCGTTGTGGAAATCCTGGCCTTCGTCCAACTCCGACTCGAGCACCGAACCGCTGCGCCGGCCGCATACGTAGGCGGTTGACATATAATGCAGCTCGCCCAATCCCGCCTCCCGGCATAATTCCAGGACGTTGGTCGTCCCCGTCAGGTTCGACAGCCACGGATCCTGATCGCGGTCCTGGCCGAAAAGCCGCAGACTGGCGGCGTTGTGCAGCACCGGGCCGCAATTGCGGGCGACCCAATCGCGATCGGCCCAGCCGAGACCAAGCCAAGGCGACGCGACGTCGCCCTCCAGGCAAACCGGCCGCGGCAATTTCCGGCCCAGTTCATTGTCCCAGCGCGTCATTAACTGTTCCACGCGCTCCCGCGAGGATTGGCCCCCCGAAGGCCGGACCACGACGGCCATCGGCCTCCCTTGAAGGAGGAAATCGCGCAGCAGATACTGGCCGAGGAGACCCGTGGCGCCCGTTAAGAGAAGATGCGTAGACATAAGATGTGTATCACCTCCGTGATCCTAGCGTCCTGTCACGGTATGTCAACCGTGTTTAACCATTGGTAGTGTGTGAATCTGGCGAGCCGGGGGCGTAAGCCC
>DHJA01000188.1 GCA_002404095.1 Planctomycetaceae bacterium UBA4732
GCCCGTAATGGCGTTGGCCCCGGCTCGGTGCGAGGGCGGAGCGGAGGTTCTGCAGCCAACTGTTGAATGACATGGTAAGTTCTCCCTTTCGAGGTTGGTCTGCGATACAATGGCGGGACATCGCTCCCAGCGCGCAGACCGAGCGCCGGGGCGGTGCCGGGCCGGTGAGGGGCTTGCTTGGCGGTAAGGCCTCACCGGCCGCTTTCTTCAAGACGTTCCTTCTCAGCACCCGGACGAAGCGGTCGGGGCCTCAATAATCACTGGCTGAGACCACTTCGCCGCCGGCCCGCGTCACCAAGCGGGCGAAGACGCGAATGTCCATGCCGGCTTTCAGGAAATGCACGGAGCCGTCGGCGAAGACCGCGTTGGCCCCGCCGGGGTGAAAGCTGTAGACCTCTCTGTTATTCGTACAGTTGATGGCACAAGACCCCGGCTGCGTGGCCCCGTCGGGGGTCGAGCCTTGGCCGAAGATCAAGGTCCCACTGACCCAGACGCCGCCCGGGGCGTAGATCCCCGGAACCGGCCGGCCCGCACGCCACAGTTTCGGCCGGCCGGCGCATTCGGTGACCAGGATCGTTTGCGAGGTACCGTCCGTAATGTCGGCGAAGCGCGTCAGGTAGTTGTACGTCAGCACGCCCTGGTAATTGGCTGCCTGGTCCACTAAACCGAGGTCCACCAGACGGGTATCGATGTGCCAGACGCCCGCATAGTCGCCGCAGGCGCCCTTGCCGCCGTAACTGTAATTGCCAGGGTCTTCCACGGCCGTGACCCAGCGGTCCGGCTCCGCCGACGGGCACTGCAGGACCTTCAACTGCGTGGTCGCCACCGGCTGGTTCTCCGGGCCTTGGGCACGCCTGTCCCAGCGGTATTTCCTGGCGAGCGCCTCCTGCTCGAGGTACGGCAGGAGGAACGGGCCGGTCCCGTGTCCACCCTGGATGATCTGCCCCTGGGGAACGGTGAACGGGGCCTGGACCCACCCCGGGGGAAACATGCCGTAGGTGTCGTGATGCTGGTGCAGGGCCAGGCCGATCTGTTTGAGGTTGTTGGCGCACTTGATGCGGCTGGCGGCCTCACGCACCTTCTGCACCGCCGGCAGGAGCAGCCCGATCAGCACCGCGATGATGGCGATCACCACCAGCAGCTCGATCAGCGTGAAGGCGCTGCGGCGGTACCGGCAGGAATCTGTGTGTATGCAGGACATGAGATGAATCCTCCTCGGGCCAAACGGCCACCTTATTGTACCCCTGCCTCTGGAGCCGGCGCCTTCGGTTCTGGAGGCGCCTTCCAGATCTTCACGGTCCCGTCCAGGCTGGCCGAGGCGATCCACTTGCCGTCGGGGCTGAAGGCCACGGCCTGGACCCAACTCGTGTGGCCGCGCAGGACCTGGGTCTCCGTGCCGGGCCCATCCCAGACCTTGACGGTGCTGTCGGTACTGCCCCAGGCCAGCCGCCGGCGGTCCCGGCCGAACGCCACGCATTGGGCCGCGCCGGTGGAGTCGTGCAGATCGTGGAGGAGCTTCCAGGTCGCCGTGTCCCAGACTTTGACGGCCCGGTCCCAGCTGGCCGAGGCCAGGACCTTCCCGTCTCGGCTGAACGCCACATCTGCGACCCGGCCCGCGTGCCGGGGCTCGAGGACAGGCAGCTCCTGGCCGGTCGTCCAGTCCCAGACCCGCACGGTGCTGTCTGCGCTGCCTGAGGCGAGGTGCCGGCCGTCGGGGCTGAACGCCACCCCGACGATCGGCCAGTCATGGTCCTTGAGGGCCTGGACTTCCTTGCCCGTCGTCGCCTCCCAGACCCGCACAACGAAATCGAAGCCCGCCGAGGCGACGTGCCGGCCGTCGGGGCTGAACGCTACGCAGAGGTCCGGCGCCGTGTGTCCCCGAAAGCTGCACGTCTCCTTTGCGCTCGTGGTATCCCAAATCCTTGTGGTCGCATCCTGAATCCCACTCACCACGGCCAGGCGCCGACCATCGGGGCTATAGGCCACCCTCTGCCTGGTGGTGAACGGGGGTCCGTGCAGGGTGCCAAGCTCCTTGCCGCTCCAGAAGTCCCACACCCGCACCGTCCCGTCCGTGCCGGCGGAAACGAGGCTGCGCCCGTCGGTGGGGTGGAAGGCCACGTCGGTGACCGCGCCCGTGTGCCCGCGCAGGGTGAGGTACTCCGGTCCCGGCTCCCGCTCCAGGGGGCTAGCGTCCCAGATCCGGAGGGTGTTGTCCCCACTCCCCGAGGCCAGTTGGTGACCATCCGCGCTGAAGGCCACGCAGAAGACGTTGTCGAGGTGGCCGCGCAGCGTGAGGACCTCCTGCCCGGTCGCTGCGTCCCAGAGCTTGACGGTCTGATCCAGGCCCCCCGAGGCGAGGCGGCGGCCGTCGGGGCTGAAGGCCACGCTCCGGAGCCCGCCCACGTGGCCGCGCAGGCTAAAGACCTCTTGCCCGGTCTGCGCGTCCCAGACCTTGATTTCCCGGTCGGCGTGCATGTCGATATTGCCGCCAACCGCGGCGAGGCGGCGGCCGTCGGGGCTGAAGACCACCTCCTGCAAGTTTCCTTGGGGGTCACGGCAGGTGAGCTGTTCCCGGCCGGTCTGCGCGTCCCACAGCTGCACCAACCCCGCACTGGCGGTGGCGAGCCGCCGGCCGTCGGGACTGAACTGTACGCATCTGACCGCCCAGGTAAAGCTGCTCAACGTCAGCGCCTCCTGACCCGTTTTCATGTCCCAGACCTTCACTTCCCCTTTCTCATGTGCTTCCCTACCACCTGCTGATGCCAGGCGCTGACCGTCCGGGCTGAAGGTTACACTCCACACCCGCATGGTGTGTTCCTGGCGAAGGAGTGGCTCGTTGACCTCGCCCTGAAGGACCTTCTCCACGTCCCAAACCTTCACTGTCTTATCCCAGCTTCCCGTGGCGAGATACCGGCCGTCGGGGCTAAACCGAACCGTGGTTGCATTCTCCTGGTGAGCAGGCCACTTCTGGAGTTCCTGGCCAGTTTTTGCCTGCCAGATTCTGACAACGCCCGCCTGAGTGCCCGTGGCCAGGAGCTTGCCATCCGGGCTGAACGCCACGCTGAGGACAGCGCTCTTGTGGGACAGGGGGGAAAGGGTGCTGTACCGCAGCCGCTTGAGGTAGTGCCATTCCCAGCCGCGCAGGTCGGACGGGCACTGCTCGAGCAGCGCTTCCATCTGGCTCAGGTTGTTCGCGGACCACTCGCGCTCCGCCAGGGCAATGCGCTGGCAGTAGGAGTTGCGTCGCTCGCGGTCGAGGGACTGGTGCAGGTCCTGGTTGGCCCGCCAGATGAACACGCCACTGCCCGCCGCCGTCAGCACCACCGCCAAGACCACCACCGCCGCGGTCAGTAACCCCCGCTTGTTCCGGCGGGCGAACTTGCGGAACCGGTACCATGTGGACGGTGGACACGCCTGCACCGGCTCGTCGTTCAGGTAGCGCTGCACGTCGGCCGCGAAGGCGCTGGCCGTCTCGTAGCGGCGGTTGCGGTCCTTGTCCAGGCACTTCATGACGATCCAGTCCAGCTCGCCGCGGACCAGCCTCGCCAGCTTTGCCGGCTCTGTCTTGCGCTGGCCGGCGATCGACGCCAGCGCCTCGCCCGAATCGCTCAGGCGCGTGCTCGGCTTGGGCGGCTCCTCCTCCTTGATGAGGCGGAGAATCTCGCCATACGCCGCGTCCTTGAACCGCTTGCGGGTCAGCGGCGTGCTGCCCGTCAGCAGCTCGTAGAGCAGCACACCCAGCGAGTAGATGTCGCTGCGGGTATCGACGCCCAGGGCGCTCATCTCCGCCTGCTCCGGGCTCATGTATTCCAGCGTGCCGACCATCGTGCCGTATTGCGTGAAAAGGGTCCGCTCAGTCAGCTTTTGCTCGGTCGCCTTGGCCACGCCGAAGTCGATCACCTTGGGCACCGGCTTGCCGTCGTAGAGCGTGATCATGACGTTGGACGGCTTGACGTCGCGGTGGATGATCCCCTTCTGGTGGGCGTGCTGGATCGCCTGGCAAACCGGCACGAACAGCTCCAGCCGCTCGCGCGGCGTCAGGTGGTTGTCGTCGCAGTACTTGGTGATCGGTACGCCGTGGACCAGTTCCATGACGAAGTACGGCAGGCCGGATTCCGTGGCCCCGGCGTCGAGGACGCGGGCGATGTTGACATGGTCCATCATGGCCAGNNTCGCCGATCTGCTGCAACAGCTTGTACGGGCCGATCACCGTGCCGGGCGCCTCACTCGGCCTCGGCTGCTCGACGGTGGCGACCAGGTGGACGCTTCCTAGCCGGTCGTGCGCCGCCAGAAGAGCCTCGACTTCCTTGCGCAGCCCTTCGTTGCTCCCGCAGAACTGATCGAGATAGGCAGCGCGTTCTTCGGGCGAGCCTTTTTCGATGGCCGCCTCGAAGATCGATCTTTCCGATAAACTTTGCTCTGTCATGGTCCCGCACTCCACTGCGCGGCAGGGCCTCGGCGTTCCCTAATACAATGCGGAATCCCGCGGCCAAACCTGCCACGTTTTTTTCATGCAAGCGAAAACGGCTTCATTCCCGGGAGTTGCGCTCGCCCGACCGGTCGAGTTCGCGCCGCAGCCAGGCGCGGGCGTAGGCCCAGTGGCGATAAGCGGTGCGCTCTGAAATGCCGAGGCACTTGGCCGCCTCGGGCAGCGTGAGTCCCGCGAAGAAGCGAAGCTCGACCAGCTTGGCGATCACGGGTTCCCGGGTTGCCAGTTGTGACAGCGCCTCATCGACGGCGAACAACTCGCCGCCGGTCGAATCAATGGCCAGCTCCGCCTCGAGCAGATCGTGGCGTTGCCAGCCGCCGCCATGCTTCTCAGCCTGTTTGCGGCGGGCGTTGTCGATGAGGAGGCGCCGCATGGCCTCGGCCGCGGCGCCGAAGAAGTGTGCTCGGCTGTCCCAGTGCTGGGTCTTCGCCACGTCCACCAGCCGCAGGTAGGCCTCGTGGACCAGGGCGGTGGCCTGGAGCGTCTGGCCGGGCGCCTCCTGGACCAGCTTTTGCGCCGCCAGCTTGCGCAGCTCGTCGTAGACCAGCGGCAAGAGCTGCTCGGCGGCGTGGGGGTCGCCTTGCTCGATGGCAGACAGGATGCGGGTGACTTCACTCATCGGCGGTCCCCAAGAGGGCTTCGGAGGTTCCAGCAGAACGTCCTCTCCCAACTTCTGGAGCGGGTTCCGGAATCTTTGCCTCCGTACACGTCTAACCTGTCGAGCCGCCAGGTCTTTTCCCCGCCCGCGAAGGCAGATTACGAGTATACCACCCGCCTGGCCCCAAGTCCTCGATTTCTTCGGCACGCCGGTCGTGATCGAGCCGTTGCCGGGCCAACTCTCCCGCGACGCCGGGCTGCTCCCCATCGGCCCGTTCGACCAGCGCATCGGGATCACCCGGGCCAACGCCTGCGCGCTCAACAAGCCCCAACCCCCCTACCCCGAGTATAGGGCCGAGGGTGCTCTTGGAAACGCTACACCGGCACCTTTTCGCCCGCGCCGTGGTTATTGGCGCTCCGGAGCGCCGCCTCCATAAAGCCGACCATCTCTACCGTCACGGCCATGTCCAACGGCGGCTTTTTCAAAGTAAACAGATCCACAATGCGCTTGAGCAGTTCGCGGTAGAGATATTTGGTACTCAGCGCGAGCGGATAAACGCCCTTCTCGGTGAAGACGACGCAGCCGTAATCGGCCTTGCCGGAGCGAATGCCGCGCACCGTGGCGACGCGGCCGTCGTCCCACTGACCCGTCGCCACGTCCACGTCTTTCTCGTGCGTACAAGTCACGCGCTGGCAACCTTTCCCCATCAAGGCGTACAGAATTTCGACGGCGTGAATGCCGTAGTGGAACAAGCCGGGGTTAAGCCGCTCGGACTCCGACAAATGCGCGGGGCCGTAGGCCGTGGCGCCGATGATTTTGCCATGACTGTCGTCGGCAAGGAATGCCGTCAGTTCCGGCACGTAGCGCAGTGAGGACGAGCTGAACAACGGCGCCTTGTGCTTGTCCGACAGCCCCACCATTTTGCGCGCGTCCTCGACCGAGCAAGCGAACGGCTTATCGACGTAACAAGGCATCCCTGCTTCCAGAAATGGTTTCGCCCTCGCCAAGTGGGCGCCGCCCTCCAACGATTCCACCAGCACGCCGTCCACTTTACCGATCAGGTCGGCCGGGTTCTTCACTAATTCGATTCCAAGACTCTCCATTTCTTTTTTGTAGCCCGCTATCCGCTCCGGCGCCAACTGCGACTCGCCGGGGCAGCCGAGCGTCACTTCGGCGCCGTCCACCCATTGGTCTTTGTCAATGCCCTTGTGGTTGAGGCGCTTGGTGAACTCGACGACGTGCGAGGTGTCGAAATCGACGATGCCGAGACGGATCATGGCTGCGGCTCCAGGGTGAGGGACGACGACGCTATGGTAGCGGATGCGGTGCGGGAGTGAAAGATAATCGTCGCGGCGATATGTTTCTGTGGGGAGGGCGAATATGAAATCGCTGCACTTGGTCCACGCCGGCCTGTTGCTGGCATTGCTCGCATTGCCGTCGTTCATCAGCGAGCTACGGCCGTGGCCGCTTTACCTACTCGCGCCGCTGACAATCTATGCCCTTATCGTGGCCGTCGTGCCGCCGCTGAGGCGCGGCGTCCACTGGCTGCGAGTCGGCCGCCTCGACGGCGCCGTCCTCGCCTGGACGGCCGCCATCATCCTTGGCTCTTCCGCCGCTTTGGTGCTGTGGTTCGTGCTGGCGCGGCCCGACGTCGGCGATCTCACGGAGAAAATTCCGCACGTCGGGCCGGTGCAACTCATCCTGATCGGCATTACGTTTTCGTTGGCGAACGCGCTGATGGAGGAAGCGATTTTTCGAGGCGTGTTTCAGGAGGCGCTGACCGCGGAATGGGGGCCGCGGCTGGCGGTGGCGATTCAGGGCGTGCTATTCGGCGTGATCCATATCCAGGGATTCCCGCGCGGCCTGGAAGGGATGGTCATGGCGTCGGTCTACGGCGTCGCGCTAGGATGGTTGCGGCTACGGTCGGGAGGAATGGCGGCGTCGTGCATCGCCCATGTTTGCGCGGACGCGACGATTTTCGCTTTGCTTGTACTGCGACCAATGGCCGGTTAATTGGAGCCAAAGCGACCTTAAATAGGCAAGTGAATAACCCGGCCGATCCATTCCGTTTGTTCGCTGCAAGCATTCAACAGCAGTAATTCCTCAATGGCACGACCCACCGGGAACCGGTCGTTCAGGACGAACACGCCGGCCATGGGGTCCGCGGCGGCGAGCCGCGCGTAGGCGTCATCCGGCATCGTCGCCCGATCATGGGTGAGAACGATTCGAGCGTTTTCCGCCGCCCAAGCCAAAACCGCAGGATCGCCCGCACCGCGCAAACCGATATCCTGCACCCGTACGATGTCAAAGTTCGGCTGACGAAGCAGCAACCCACGCACGATGTCGCCATTAAAGTTTTCATCGCTGACCAACCGCACCATGCTCGTCCCTCATGCTTGTCTTCGAGCAAGCAAGCGAGCGCGGATGTCAGCAAGGTTTCCTTGCTCGCTTTCAATCCGTCGGCGAACTTCCTCCGCTTTCTGCTCACGCCGGGCAAGATACTCCTCAACTTCGTCGCGATGGTGCAAGTAGTAGGCAATGGCCGCATAGACATCGGCTAGGGCCAGCGTGGAGTATCGTTGCACAATCGTCTCAGGAGTCGCGCCGTCCTGAAAGGCCCGGATGACTAACTCAAGAAGAACGCGCGAGCCGCCGACGCGCAGCGCGCCGGAGACATCTTCACGGAGAGGCGGAGCCTCGGCCGCTGCACTACGGCGCACAATCTCAGCGCCCACTTGCTGCTGGTCCGCGGGTGGAAGCGCGTCAAAGGCGATTAGCAGTTCATTGACGGTTGTTGTCACAACGACCCTCCGACGTAGGAAAGGGGACAGGAATCTCCTCTCTCCCCTCATGAATGTCCTCGTTCCCTCGCACGACGATGTGCGAGGCGTCGAAATCGACGATGCCGAGACGAATCATGGCTGCGGCTCCGATATGAGGGACGACGCCGTTATGGTAGCGGATGCGGGGCGGGAGTGAAAGAAGATCACCGTGGCGATATGTTCCCGTGGGGGAGGGCGATAAGGCAATCTGTTCACTCAGTAACCTTGACTGGTCAAGAAAGTCCGCAATTCGTCCCAGGCGCCGTTCAGATGGGCCTCAATTCCGAAGGTTTGCAATTGGTTAGCCAAGGTATGCAGAACCTGCGTAAGGGCTTCCGACCTGCCTACGTCGAAACCTTCGGCGGGAGCGCCCCGCTTCGCGGCCGCCGTCTCCTTCGCCTCCTTGGCTTCCGCCATTAACAAGCGAAGCGTGTCCGCGATACAGGAGAGTGCCGGATTCATGGTCCACCTGCCGTCTTTCTCCGGGTCACGGCGCGATCCGTTTCAGCGCATGTGCCTTGACCTCTTTCCAGGGAATGAGGTTGTCAGGGTCGGCATCGTCCTCGGCCACACGCCGACGCAGTTCTTGGAGTTGCGATTCGCTGAGCGGCAGCCGCGCCCCTGCGGCGAGGATGCCGTCCCAAATCTCGCGGACCAGGGCCAGCTGTTCATCGACCGGCAGGCGATCGATGCCAAGTGATTGCACGGTAACGGGCATAGGGATCTCTCCGCTTGGATTCTCTCACTCCATTCCCCGATCAAAATTCGCCGCATGTCCCCCCGCAACAGCCTTCCCGGCGCGCACCGCTCGCCACACGGCGCGCACGCGCCCCGGCTCATACTTCCGGTAGATGAAGTCCGCCCGCAGCGACACGGCCCCCGCCGCGGCCAAGTCCTTCAGCCGCGTCGAGAGGCAGAACGGTCCCTGGTTGAGAACGATAGTGCGACAGTGATAATCCAACGCGGTAACGCGCTCGCCGTGGCTGGAGGTCATTTCCATACTCTCGAAGGAGCAATTGGCCTTGCCGGGACAGCCGCCGATCAGGTTGGCGTAGGCGCACGACTCCGCAAGGAACAGCGGCGTATCCTGGTGGACGATGACGACGGCGCGCTGGCCGAACTCCGCCAACAGCGGCCGCAGGTTGCCCAGGCCGTCCTCCGGCGACAACACAAACCGGCGCACGCCCATCGCTTCCAGTTGCAACGCCGCCGCCCGGTTGACGACGTACACCGACCAGTCGGTGGTCAAGTCGATCGCGTCAGTGTTTGGCCGCGCCGGGTCGAGGCCGAGATAGGACCATGCCGAGAGGTTGGCCGCTTCCCATTTCGCCCAGCCCGCGGCCAGCAGCTTGGCGACCTTGTGGCGGACATTCTCCTCTTCCCACTTGCGCGTCAACGGCGGCAGCGCCAGGCGAATGCGTTCTCGGCCGATTATGCCACTTAGTCGATCTAATTGATCCGATAAAAGCGTGGGATGGTCGCGGGTAACGTCAACGACTAGCTCCTCGACGCCGGCCCAGTCTTCCGGCTCAAAAGCGTCCACGAAGTCGATGCGGTCCACCTTGATCGACCAGCGGAATGTCGAGGTTCGTATCGCGGCGGGCTTCGGCGGACAGATATCGGCGAGGGCGAGGCGGACGCGCTCGGCCGACGCCGTTTGTAGCGCTTGCTCCAAGCCGGCGGCCAGTTCGCGGCGCACGTGGTTCAAACGCGACACCGGCACAAAGCGCCCTTCGCAATTGCGCCAAGTGAACGAAGCCAATTCCAACCTGGTATCGCCGAGCTTGTCGAACGCGGTGCGCGCCGCTTTCTCCATTCCGGCTGCGTCCTGCGCCGCGGCGAACGGCCCGGCCAGCGTCCGCCGGACTTCCATGGCCGGCTCATCGGGCCGTTGCGGTACGATGCGGCCGACCACCGCCAGTTCGTCGGCGGTCAACACGGCTTCAACTTCGACAGCCCTTCGCGGACGATAAAGACCCGGTTTGGGGCGATCATGGCGATAGCGGCGTTTCACCGACTGCGACGACGAGCAATAGACCGGAGCGCCGACTGGCAGCGGCGGGTGTTCCGACGGCAAGCCGACTTCCACCAGGGTGCCGGCCGGCGCCTCGAAAACTTCACGTTCGCGGCCCGGTCGATCCGCTTCAACGACCCAGAGGTGATCGATGGGGAAACCGAATGGCTTGCCGAGGGTTGGCAGGTCGATCTGCAATCCGTCATGGCGTTCCAGTTCGCGGGTGGAGCAAAAGCGGATGCGGTCGCCGCGCACCGCTTCGACGCGACCGATTAGGGAACCGCGGTGGCCGACGGTGTCGCGGTCGGCCACTTCCTTGTCCTTGTGCGACTCGGTGAACAGGCGCGTCCACGGCCGGCTAAATACCGTCTGCAGGTCGGCTTCCTGTATCGCGCGTTCACCGGCGTCGAGCCGACCGTCGAGCAGCTTGCGGTAATAGTCCGTGGTCGTGGCCACATACAGCGGACTCTTCTTGCGACCCTCCACCTTGAAGCACGAAACGCCGGCCGCGCGCAAGGCCGGCAAATGGTCCGGTAATGCGAGATCTTTCATGGAGAAGGGGAAACCGTGCGCGGGATCGCGCTTGACCGATGTGCCGTCGCGCAGCGAGTCCGGGGCACCGGCGACCTCGAACGAATCGCGGCAGGAATAGGCGCATTTACCGCGATTGCCGCTGCGCCCGTTCGTCTGCGAGGAGAACAGGCACAGGCCGCTGTACGAATAGCAGAGCGCCCCGTGGATAAAAACTTCCGTCTCGACGCCGGAAGCCGCCGTTACATCGCGTACTTCCTCGGAGGTCAGCTCGCGCGCCAGCACGACGCGGGCGAAGCCGAGCCGGGCGAGCGCGTCGGCCCCCGCGCGGTTGTGTACGGCCAGCTGCGTACTGGCGTGCAGTTCCATTTCCGGGAAGTGCCTGCGGAGGACGTGATAGACGCCAAGGTCTTGGAGGATGACGGCATCCACGCCGATGTCCGCGAGGGCGCCAACGGTTTCGACCAGCTCCCGAAGCTCGTCCGTGCGGATGACTGTATTGATCGTGACGAAGACGCGGCGGCGCGGCGTGAGGCTGTGGGCGTAGGCTGTTACTTCAGCGCACTCGGCGAGCGTGAAGTTTTCGGCCTCGGCGCGGGCGGAAAACTTCATCAGCCCAAGATAGATGGCGTCGGCGCCGTAGTGGAAGGCGGCAAACGCGGCATCGGGTCCGCCGGCTGGCGCCAGCAGTTCAACGGGGCGCGTGGCATCCGTATCCGGCAGGGCGACGGTGGAAAGAATGGCGGGGGATGTGGTGCTGTACTCGCCTTGAGGTGCATCCGGCTCGGGCGCGGCGGCAGCCGATTCCGCGAGGGCGCCCACGGCGGTGAAACCGTTCCATCCCGTGATCGGCGCGGTCCCAGCGTCGGCCGATGAAGATATTAGGGGTAAACTTAGGAGGTCTTTCGTCATTGGGTGCAATGTCCTTATGGGATGCCAGGAGGGGCAAGGAACTGCGCCTCATCTAATCAGTCTATTGGTTCTGGCTGGAAAAATGCCAAGGAGCGCGACGGCCTGCGTCCGCCAAATCAGCCCGGTTAACCTCGGCGCGGCGCGCCAGCAAGCGCTCGCGAATGCCGCTCATGTCGCCTTGCCGCGCCTCGATTTTCCGGCGAACCTCGTCCGCGCGCTCTTCCCGCCGCTGCAAGTAGGCGTCCACCTCCGCCCGGTGCAGCAGGCGGTACGCCATCACAGCGTAAACGTCCGCGAGTCGAAGTGTTGGATACCGTTGCACGACGGCTTCCGGCGTCGCGCCCTCGTCGAAGGCGTGAACGACCAGGTCCAAAAGAACGCGTGTGGCGCCGATACGCACGTCGCCTTCGGGCGTGACACGCAGCGGAACCTGATCCGCATGAATACTTAGCGTCATGAAGTCCTCCTTCCCATCTCAAACTACCACATGCGGCGATCACGGTCGAGTGCCCAGATCGGTCGAAGCGTCGGAAAGCGACCTCGCCCGCGTCGTCGCCTCCGGGTATGATGCGCAGCGGCGGAATGGGTGCCCTTTTCCTTGTCCGAGGGTTGAGACCATGCCTCGGTTCGCAGTCGGTGCGGCGATGGGATTATTAGGCGTGGGCCTCGTCTGGCTCATCGTACTCGGCTGCGGCGCCGCCGAGCCGGCCGTGAAGAGAGCCACCAAGGGCGACGGCTTCGCCTCCGACCGCGCTGCTGCCCTACCAGACCCTATCGCCTTCGACGCCGCGCGGGCCATGGATTATCTCAAGGCGGTCTGCAAGATCGGCCCGCGCATCAGCGGCACGGATGGCATGAAACAGCAGCAGGAATTGCTGCAAAAGCATTTCGAGAACCTCGGCGCCAAAGTTTCCTGCCGGCGCTTCACGGCCAAGCAGCTCAGCGAGGGCAAGGCCGTGGAGATGGCCAATCTCGTGGTTTCCTGGCGTCCCGACAAAACGCGGCGCATCATGCTCTGTTCGCACTACGACACCCGGCCCGTGGCAGACCAGGAGCCGAACCGCCGCCGTTGGCATGACATATTTCTCAGCGCCAACGACGGCGGCTCCGGCGTCGCCCTGTTGATGGAAATGGCCAACCACATGAAAGAACTCGACCCCGCCGTCGGCGTCGATTTCGTCTTTTTCGACGGTGAGGAATACGTCTTCGAGCCGCAAGATGAGTACTTTTTCGGCTCCAAGGAGTTCGCCCGCGACTACCGTGAGAACAAGGATCGGCCCCACTACATCGGCACCGTCGTGCTGGACATGGTGGGAGGCAAGAACGCGAAGTTTCCTGTCGAGAAGAACTCATTCTGGAAGGCGCCCGATCTCACGAGGGAACTCTGGAGGACCGCCGACGAACTTCACTGCGGCGCCTTCCGTCCCAACGAATTCAGCCAATACGCCGTCGAGGACGACCACATCGCCCTCAACAAGGCCGGTATCCCGGCCGTGGACATTATCGACTTCAGCTACCCGCATTGGCATCGATTGACCGACGTGCCCGAGAACTGTTCCGGCGACAGCTTGGAACAAGTGGCCCGTGTGCTGGGCGTATGGGTCCAGCGCGCGAAATAGGCCGGGAAAGCTATTACCCCCCCTTGGAGCGGCATCGTGGAGTGGAACGAGCGCGTATGCGGCGCCCTATTGGTCGCGGTGTTGACGGTGTTGGCGGGTTTCTACGCCTGGCGGCAGGCAGCGATGCTGCGCCGCTTGCGTGGGCCGCACGGCCTGTCCGACGAAGAGGCGCGCTGGCGCCGCGGCCAGGCGCGGCGTCGACTGCTGGGGTCGGCCCTCATGCTGGCGTTGGCGGCGTTGCTCGCATGGGCGGTGCTTGTCGTGGGAGAGCGGGCGCAAAGCCTTGCCGACACCCCGGAAGCCCATCACTTTATGCGCCTTTACACCTCCGTATGGATCGTCTTTCTCATCCTGTTGCTGGCCCTTGTGATACTCGCGGCGGTGGACATCTGGTTCAACCGACGATTCAGTCTGCGGCAACATCGCAAAATCCTCGCCGAGCGACGCGCCATGCTTGAGCGCGAAGTCGCCCGGCTGCGCCAGGGGCGTAATGGGCATGGGTAACAGGCGCTTTACTTTCTGATTCTTGCCTCCTTTAGGAATGCCACCGCACCTGGCGCGGCAGGACTCATTACCGGCGGTAGAAGTATCCACCCGGAGCGTAGGCGGCAAAGCTGCGATCATAGCGCGGGCCGTAATACGGACTGTAGGAGTAGTTTTGGTAGTACGACGAGGCGGGGTAGACGCCGTAAGACGGCGTGTAGTACGAGCTGACGTACGGCGTTGTGTAATAGCTCGGGTAGTAGCTGCTGTAATAGCTCGGCGTGTAATAGTTCGGCGTGTAATAGTTCGGCGAGTAGTAGCTCGGCGAGTAGTAGCTCGGCGAGTAATAGCCGGCGTTGTAGTAGTTCGGCGTATAGTAGCCGCCGAAAAAGTGGGCGGACGCTGGACGCGGGGTCGCGGCGGCGAGGCCGACGGCGGCCAGGAACGCGAGGGTCAGTAGCATTTTGCGCATGGCTTGTCACCTCAAAGAGAGTTAATGGGCTAGATGGTGATTGAGCAAACCCCATGCCAATGGACCCTCAGCGCCGGCCGCCCAGCCATGCCCGTATCATCGCCCGCAGATACCAGCGAAGATAGTGCGGCATCCATGCCCACAAATGGAACCGCGACTCTCCCGTGGTGCGGTCGCGCCAGGTAGTCGGCGCCTCGGTCACGCGCCAGCCGCGCCAGTGGGCCTTGAGCGTCAGCTCCAGCGCTACCGCGAAACCTGCTTGCCCTTCAATGGGAATCTCCTCAATCACACGGCGGCTATAGGCGCGGAAGTTATTGGTGGCGTCGTGGATAGGCAGGCCGGCGAAGAAATGCAGCGACAAGCCGGCCACGCGCGAGAGTGTGCGCTTCAGCCACGGGCCGCCTTCCTGGCGGCCGCCGCGCATGTAGCGCGACCCCGCGGCCACGTCGGCGCCGTCACGGACCAGCCGGGTTAGGGCGGCCACATCGGCCGGCTCGTCGGAACGGTCGGCCATCATCACCACGACCACATCACCGCGGCTGGCCTGAAACCCCGCCTTCATCGCGTTGAGAACGCCGCGTCCCAAAGTGTTGTGGACGAGGCGCACGGCGGCGCAAGGCGGCTGCATGGCGGCGACGGCCGGCAACGTGGAGTCTTCGGGGAAATCGTAGACGATAAGAATTTCGTGCGGCTCGCGTACCTTGAGTTCCACGTCGTGCAGGAATGGAACGACATTATCGGCCTCGTTGTAGACGGGGACAACCAGCGAGGTTAATTGCATGTTGAATTTGTCCGGCTGATTAACGCAACCACTTGGCCGCGTCGCGGGCGTAATACGTCAGGATCATGTCCGCCCCCGCCCGCTTGATACTGGTGAGTATTTCCATCGCCACGCGCTTTTCGTCGATCCAACCTTTCTCGGCCGCCGCCTTCACCATCGCGTATTCGCCGCTCACGTTGTACGCGGCCGTCGGTACGCCGAAGCGGTCCTTCACGCGCCGTACAATATCAAGATAAGCCAGAGCCGGTTTGACCATAATTATGTCGGCGCCTTCCGCCAGGTCCAACTCCACTTCGCGCATCGCCTCGTCGCTGTTGGCCGGGTCCATCTGGTAGCCGTTGCGGTCGCCGAACTGCGGCGGCGACTCAGCGGCGTCGCGGAAGGGGCCGTAAAAACCCGAGGCATACTTGGCCGCATAGCTGAGGATGGGCAGATGGGCGAAGCCGGCCGCGTCAAGGCCGGCGCGAATGGCGCCGACCATGCCGTCGAGCATTCCGCTCGGCGCCACCACGTCGGCGCCGGCGCGGGCATGGCTGACGCATTGCGCGGCCAGCAGCGGCAGCGTGGCGTCGTTGTCCAGGTCGAGCCGGCCATGCGTTTGCGACAGTACGCCGCAATGGCCGTGGTCGGTGTACTCGCAGAAGCATTCGTCCGCCATGAGCAATACGCGATCTTGAAACTCTTTACGAAGCGCCCGCAACGCCTGTTGCACAATTCCTTCGTCGTCTAGCGCGCTTGATCCGGTAGCGTCTTTGTGCGCAGGGATGCCGAAGAGGATGAACGCCTGGATGCCAAGGTCGAGGGCGGCGCCGACTTCCTCCACGAGCCGGTCCACGCTGAGTTGGTGGTTGCCGGGCATGGACGCGATCTCTTTCTTGATGCCGCGTCCGCCGCGCACAAACAACGGCAGAATCAGGTCGTTTACAGTGAGCGCGTTCTCGCGCACGAGGTTGCGCAGCAGTGGATGGCCGCGCAGGCGCCGAGGACGGACAATAGGATATTCAGCCATGACGGACCTTCTTTACCTTATACCCGCCTTGAGCGCTACAAGCCCTGAGCGCAAGCGAGGGGTTTTCGCTTAACCCCTCGCTTGCGCTCAGGGCTTGTAGGCGCTTACGCTTGCAACCACTTCTCGAACGCCCGCAAGCCTTCCTGATACGTGGCGCGCCACGCCGGGTTCGGCGCCGTCGGCTCACGGAACTTGACCAGCACGGCCACAGCGTCGGCCGTAGTAAACGGTATTGCAACTCCCTTTTGTCGTCGTAAATGCGTCTCCAGCGCGGCCAACGCCGTGGCGGCGGCGCCGAGTGCTGGGCCTTCAAACGACTGCAACCGCTCCAACGGCCGATCCAGCACCGACGCCAATATCTCGCACATCAAATCGCTGCGGGCGATCCCGCCTGATACGCTGATCCGCGTGATCTTCTGCCCCGCCGCCTCATGCTCCTTGACGCCGCGCGCGATCAGGTACGCTAACGCCTCCAGCGACGCGCGGAACCGGCGTCCCGGCTCCGTAGGCTCCGACGGCCGCCACTCCAAGCGCGGCGCATGTATGCCGAGCGAAGGCTCCGGCGATGCGAATGGCAAAATCGCCGCCCCGCCGGCGCCGACCGGACAGGCGCGGGCCTCGCGCTCGATCTTGTCCCAATCTGGCCGTTCGCCGACGACGCGATCCAAAAACTGCGCACCGTTGTTATAGCAGCGCATCCACAGATACGGCCCCCAATTCAGCCGCATCGCGTCCAAACTACCCGACGCCGGCGCCTCGGCCGACGACGAATTGACCACGGCCGAATTGCCGAGGATGACGGCCACCTGTCCCGCGTCCACGGCGCCGCCGCCAGCAAGCCCGGCCGCTTGGTCGTCGGACGTGGGAAAGATCAACGGCCTGTGCTGGGCGTCGATGCCCGCCTCCAGCGCCAGCGACGACGATAACGGACCAATGAGATCGGTTTCCTCCACGATACGCGGCAATTGTTTCCATGCCAGTTCGCGGTACTCCGGTTTTGCTAAGGCGCCGAGCATCTCACGGCGCCATTGCCGTGTGCGTAGGTCCATCAGGCCGGTGGACGCCGCCGCCGACACGCTGCATACGTCGAAATTGCCGGTCAGGAAGCCGGCCGCCAGCGCGCCATGCGGCAAGATGCGCTCGGTGCGCCGCCAGTCCTCAGATGATAGATGCTCCTCGTCCTTGACGAGATGACTGAGGGAATAGCGCGCGGCCCACGGCCCGCCGATAAGATCGCGCACCCGGTCGGGTCCGCCTAGTCTTTCCAGGCCGCGAGCGTGGTAGGCGGCGATGGTGTGGTCGTTCCAGCAGATGGCCCGACGCACCTGAGCGCGGTCGCGGTCGATGCGACCGGCCGTATGATGCGTGGCGGAGACGCCGGCCGCGACCCAATGCGACAGCCGACCCAGCTCACGCAGCCGCGCGGCCATGAGTCGCGTCGTGGCTCGCGCTTGGCCTTCGAGCTGCATCAAATTGAGTTCGGAAACACCGCCGGCCGTCCACAGATCGGTCGGCAAACGCACCTCGGCGATGGTACGGCCGTCGAGATCGAAGGCGAGACACTTGACGGCGCCGGTGCTAAAGTCCCAGCCGGCGATGACGCTGTCGGGGGCGACGCAACGAAGAGATTCGGCCACCGGCGTATGCTCCTGTCCGAGTAAAAACGCGATGATACTTGATATATCACGGCGCGGGCGATTCCGCCAATCCTCAACCTTACTTGGCAACCTCTCCGTTTGGCCCGACGTGAAGATACGCCTGAAACTTCTGATACCCCCAGGCGGCCGCCGCCAGCACCAGCGACAGCACCAGAAACGCCAGGATGCGCAACAGGCCGTCCAGCCCGCTGAGGTCATAGAGGAACACCTTGGCGACCGTGACGGCGAACACGGTCAAAGCGGCCCAGCGCGTGAGGGCGTGATTGAGGGTGAAGCCGGCCCACAGGAGCAGGGCGGCGTAGTCCATGTCACCGACAACGCCGTCTGCGCCAGGCGTTCGCCCGGCCCAGGCCAAGGGCCTTCGGTCGGAGCGGCGTGGGGGTTCAATACCAGAGTGCAAAAGTCGTACACTTCGCGGGAAAGCAAGAGCCAGATCAGCGCGACGCCGATCAAGCCGGCGCCGTAACGGACGACCACGTCCGCTTCCTCCAGCCGGCCGGCGTATCGCCGCGCCGCGAAGGCGGCCCCCAGGAATGCCGCGGCCGTCAGCGCGCCGGCTATCGCGTAATTGTTGAATAGCGGGACGAACGGCCCTTCGCGGACGAAATAATCTTCCGCCGTCAGAAGGCGGAGGAGGGCGCCGACAAGAAGGAGGGCGCCGAACGCGCGGTACGGTCGAGATGCGCCGCGCAGGCCGAAGTACCAGAGCGCCAGCCCCATAACGGCCCAGGCGGCGGCCAACGCCGTTTGCGCCAGGCGTTCCCCCGGCGACGGCCCCAAGCCGGCGGCGGGGTATAAAAACTCGGTGCAGAATCCGTAAACTTCGCGGGAAACTAACAGACAGATCAGTGCGACGCCGATGAAGCCGGCGCCGTAGCGGACGGCTTGATCGCCCGCTTCCAGTTTGCCAGCGTGTCGCCGCGCCAAGAAGGCGGACCCGAACAGTCCCGCGGCCGTCAGCACACCGGCTATCGTGTAAGCGTTCCCTAGGGGGATGAACGGTTCACCGCCGCCGACGAAAAAGGCGTCCGCCGTCAGTAGGCGGAGGAGGGCGGCGATGAGGACGACGGCGCCGAACACGCGGTAGGGCCGCGACGCTCCGCACAGGCCCAGGAACCAAAGCGCCAGTCCCATAGCGGCCCAGGCTACCGGAAACGCCGTTTGCGCCGCGCGTTGCCCCTGCGCCGAACCCCACGGATCGGCGCCAGGGTATAAGACGTGAGTACAAAAGTCGTAAATCTCGCGGGATAGCAACAGCCAGAGGAGCGCGGCGCAGAGTAAACCGGCGCCGTAACGGACGCCGCGGTCCCCTTCCTCCAAGCGGTGGGCGTATCGCCGCGCCACGACGGCGGCCGCGAAGAGGCACGCCGCCGTCAGTGCGCCGGCAGCCGTATAAGCGTTCAGTACGGGAACGAACCGCCCAGGGGCGACGAAAAATTCCTCCGCCGTCAGCAGGCGGATCAAGGCGCCGACAAGAAGGACGGCGCCGAACGCGCGGTAGGGCCAAGATGCGACGCGCAGGCCATACCACCAGAGGGCCAACCCCATAAGGGCCCAGCACGGGGCGATCCAGACCAAGCCGATTTCCATTAAGCCAATCTGCAGCGGGACGGCGATTGCCAGGAAGACCAGGCCGACGGCGATCCAGAGAAACCGCAGCGGCGGATCGTCCGTCCGCCAGCGGACAACGAAGGCCGCGCCCCCGGCGCAGGCGAGCGCGACGCCGAGGGCCAGCGCCCCTCTCCACAGGTGATAATCGGCGCCTAGCAGGAAGTAAGCCGCGGCGAAAAACAGCGCCGGATTCAGCACGACCAGGGCCAAGTCTTCGCCGGCGGCGCGCCGGCCCCGCGCCGTCAGCAGTGCGTGCCCGAAGAACAGGACGTAGATCACGGCGATAAAAAGGAGGGCGGCGGGGCGTTTTTCCGGCTGATACTGCGCCGAGAACCACAGCCAATAAAGCCCCTGGACGCCGAGCAACGCGGCCGTGCGAACCGCCGGCCAAGGCCGCCACAGCGTCACGCCGACTTCGGCGGCGGCGAGGCACGACAGGTAGAGGAATAGGCTGAGATACTGGTCCACGGGGCTGGCCAGCAGCAGCGGCGTGAGGAGGCCGCCCGTGAGAGTCAACAGGGCGATGGGGGCGGAATCGTATGCGTACGCCAGCACCGTCGCCAGCCCGATCGTCGTGGTCAAAAAGGCGCCGCCGTGGTCGGGCGTCAGCAGTACGGGATGAAAGAAGCCGAAGGTCGCGTAGACGGATAGGTAAAGCGTGGCGACGCCTGCCGCGGTGCAGACGTCTCGAAGGACGTACCCACTTCTGCGATGAAAGCCTAACCCGCCGACGCACAGCCCGGCGCCGATCGCCAGGCCGATGCAGACGCGGCCCCACTCGTTAATCCAGTTGTTGTCAAAGGCGTACTTGAGGAAGAAGGCGGCGGCGAAGACGAACACCACGACCGCCAGCCAGCCGATCCGATTGCCGATCCACCACTCGAGGCCGACGGCGCCCGGCCGCCCCGGACGCTCCTGGAGAAGCCGCAACGGCGGCTCCGGAACCGGCGCCGAAGCCGTTTGGGGAGGGCGTAACGGCGGCGCCGGCGCCGGTTCGGCGGGCGGCCGCCAAGACTCATGAGTTGCGACCGACTCAGAGCCTGTGCGAAAAATCAT
>DHJA01000089.1:0-1192 GCA_002404095.1 Planctomycetaceae bacterium UBA4732
CGTCAGCTGCGCTGTAGTGCTAGGAATGTCATGCGCGCTGTCGTCCAGAGTAATGTGAGGCAACAGCCATGAGCACCGTACCAGAAGTCCGAAATCCAACCCTTACGGCCAGCGAATGGGACCAGGTGGACGCCCAAGTGCAGTCCGCGCTCGACGTGTTGGCGGAACGAGTTCGCGCCCGTTGCTCTTCCGTGATCGTTCGTGCCGGGGGTAGAACGAGCGGCCGCGTGTGGTTCCTTTACAGCTACCGCGAATTTAACCTTACTCAGGACGACACCGAAGCCGAAGACGTCATTGCCGGTATCCATTTTTCCGCCGACGGAGAAGGCGTCCAGATTCGATCCGACATCGGCGGAAGTGAAACGGGATGCACGGACTATGAAGTCCCGGAACGAGTTGTCGCGGCGAATCTGTCAGACATCCAAATCGCCGTGCGGGAACTGGGTGAAGAACTCAGTAAACAAGATGAAATCGTCGTTACGGCTATGTCCGAACGTCGCCTGCCGCCGGATGTCGCCCGCCGCCGGATTATCGCAACGGGCTTGTGTGACGGCGAACGTCCTTGATCTAATTGAGCATTAACCGGAGTTTTAATGGTTGCCACTATCAACGGAACGGCCCACAAGACCGAACAGCGTACCGGCAAGATCGTGCAGGTCATCGGCTCGACGTTCGACGCCGAGTTTGAAGAGGGCCATCTGCCCGAAATCTATCACGCCCTGCGCGTCGATCAGGACCAGAAGGGCATTACAATCCGGCTCGTCGGCGAAGTGCAGCAACACCTCGGCGGCAACCGCGTCCGCTGTGTGGCCCTCGGCTCGACCGATGGTTTAATGCGCGGAATGCCGGTCAAAGACACGGGCAAGCCGGTGACGGTGCCGGTCGGCAAGTGTACGCTCGGCCGCGTCTTCAACCTGCTCGGCGAGCCGATCGACGGCCGCGGCCCGGTGGACGCCGAGGAATATCGGCCCATCCACGCCGACCCGCCGCCGTTCGATCAGTTGTCGTCGAAGACGGAACTTTTCGAGACCGGCATCAAGGTCATCGATCTGCTGACGCCGTTGGTTCGCGGCGGCAAGGCCGGCCTGTTCGGCGGCGCCGGCCTCGGCAAGACGGTCATCCTCACCGAACTGATCGCCCGCATCGCCAGCCAACACGGCGGTTACTCGGTGTTCGCCGGCGTCGGCGAGCG
>DHJA01000089.1:1378-4460 GCA_002404095.1 Planctomycetaceae bacterium UBA4732
GAACGAGCCGCCCGGCGCCCGTCTGCGCGTGGCCCTGTCGGCCCTGACGATGTGCGAATGGTTCCGCGACGTTACGGGTGCGGATACTCTGCTCTTCGTGGACAACATCTTCCGCTTCTCGCAGGCAGGCTCCGAGGTGTCGGCGCTTCTGGGACGTATGCCGAGCGCCGTGGGCTACCAGCCGACGCTGGCCACGGAAATGGGCGAGCTACAAGAGCGCATCACCAGCACCACGAAGGGCGCTATCACCAGCGTACAAGCGGTGTACGTGCCGGCCGACGATCCGACCGACCCGGCGCCGGCCAACGCCTTCCAGCACCTTGACGCCTTCATCTATCTGGAACGTAAGATATCCGAGAAAGGCATTTATCCGGCGGTAGACCCGTTGGCGTCGTACTCGAACATTCTGTCGGCCCAGTACGTCGGCGAGGAACACTTTGCGGTTGCTCGGCGGACGCAGCAGATTTTGCAGCGCTATCGTGAATTGCAGGACATCATCGCCATCCTCGGCGTGGAAGAGTTGAGCGAAGAAGACAAACAGGTGGTGCATCGGGCCCGGCGCATCGAGAAGTTCCTGTCGCAGCCGTTCATCGTGGCGGAGGCGTTCACGAACAAGCCAGGCAAGGTGACGCCGCTGAAGGAGACGATTCGCAGCTTCAAGGAAATCTGCGAAGGCAAATGGGACCACCTGCCGGAGCAGGCGTTCCTATACGTGGGCAGCATCGACGAGGCCGCGGAACAGGCCAAGCGGCTGGCGGAAGGGAATTGACGCCCATGAGCGATACGACGACGGAAAAAATCCTGAAATGTGTGGTAGTGACGCCGGAGCGCGCCCTGGTGGACGCCACGGCGGACTTCGTGGCGTTGCCAATGTACGACGGCGAACTGGGCGTACTGCCGGGCCGGGCGCCGTTGATCGGCCGTCTTGGCTACGGCGAACTGCGCATCCGCAACGGCCAGGAAACGCGGCGATTCTTCGTGGACGGCGGCTTTGCCCAAGTGCGCGCCAACACTGTTACGGTGTTGACCGCGCGTGCGCTGAAAGCGGAGGAGATCAATACAGCCGCTGCGGAACAGGCGTTGCACGAGACGCAACCGGCAGCCACGCAAGAGACACAAGAGGCGCGATACAAGGCACAGGAACGAGCGCGGGCGCAGTTGCGGGTAGCGGGACACGGTACAATCAGGGAGGGCAGAGAGGCGCATTGAGGGGCGTCTGCCGATGGAGTTTCTTCTTCTTGAACTGCTGAATCGGCTCGACAGCGTCGAAGAAATTCACCCTGAAGTCTCCGATTCTGATGTTCGAGAAGCGATGGGAAATGCCGTCTTCTTCGGGTTCATCAAACCGGATGCCGATTTCGTCTTGCCCGATGTTTATGCCATGTACACGGCGGATGGTAATCGCCGGGTGAAAGAGGCTTTGGTTCCCTATCTCGACGCTGCCCCGTCAATTGCTCTCACCCTCGGCATTACTACTTTTCATGGTCGCCTCGCCGTATTTCAGAACGACGAAGTGAAATCGGTCGGCGGCAACTACTATGATGACTACTTCGGTTGGTCGAACCCTCAACAGTTCGATAAATCGGGCAACGTGATTAGGCGGTAATTGGGCGACCGATCATGGAAAAGCAGCCTAGCATAAACGTCGGGGCCAACCTACTGGCTGAGTTTATCGACGACGCGCTCGAAGGCGTTGATCCACGGCCGCCGGCGGACCAAAGCGAGATCGTCAAGACTCATTTACTTGACGAATTCGTTGACGACGCGGCCGCATTCCCAGTGCCGCCGTCCCAAAGCATGGCGCCCGAAAGCGATGCGGTGGCTTGAATTCGGAATGAGCGCCGAACCGGAGAATAGGTGTGACAACAGCAACGCTTCCGACACCACGAGCCGCGACTCGCAGCCCCTGGCCAGTGCGTTGGACGTGCGCCGAGTTCAACCGCCTTGGCGACATGGGCGCCTTCGAGGGCAAGCGTGCGATGCTGATTAACGGCGTGATTCTGGAGGAAGGCCCCATGAACCCGCCGCACGCGATTACACTTATGCTGGTCGAAGAAGCGATCCGAACGGCATTCGGCGCCGGGTGGTGCTTACGGCAGCAGTTGCCGTTGATGCTCGGCCAAGACACCGACCCGGAACCCGACCTCGCGGTCGTTCCGGGCCGGCCGCGCGACTACACGGCGCACCCGACGACGGCGGACCTGGTCATTGAAGTGGCGGACTCGTCTCTCGACTTCGACACGAACGAGAAGCGACTGCTGTACGCCAAAGCCGGGATACGCGAGTATTGGGTCGCGGACGTCAACGGCCGGCGGCTGCACGTTTACCGCGACCCCAGGGCTGGCGACTACACTGCCCAACAGACTTTCGGCCCGGCGGAGGCCGTCTCTCCGCTGGCGGCGCCGTCGGCAACGGTGCGGGTGGCGGATTTGCTCGCGTAATAGCGCCGAACCATTCGCTGCAAGTAAACAAGCCGCGCGGTGGATGCTCCTTCATCGCTACAACAAATCATTGAACGGCAGGCTCCGCCGTGCCTAGTGGAACGCCCTGGCGCCGTCCTATCCGCTAACGCATCGCAAGTAAAATCTAGGATAAAGGTTCTATGTGATTACCCCTCCGAAATCAGCACCACCGCCGAATACGGCGCCACCGCGTAAGCGAACCCCGCAAGTACTTCCGGCCCTTCATCCAACCCCACAATATCCAACGGCGGCGCCATCGCCGTGTCGATGACGCGGCGCCAGCGCTTGCCCTGCGGCGCCGGCGGCACCACGAACGGCAACGCCTCCTGCCAGGCGTTGAACGCCATGTAAAAATCCCGATCCGGCTCACGGCCAGTGCGCCGGCCGTCCAGCGTCAACGCCAGACTGCGGCTATGCTCCGAAAAATCCGGCCGGTACGGCTCGATGCCGTGCCACGCGACATCCGACCCCTCGAAGAAGATACGGCGGCGCAGGGCCGAGTGCCGTTTGCGTAGCGCGATTAGCTCGCGGGCGAAGCGCAGGAAATCGCTGTTGTTCACCGCCAGCGACCAGTCCAACCAGCTTACTTCGTTGTCCTGGCACCAGGCGTTGTTGTTGCC
>DHJA01000015.1:0-9040 GCA_002404095.1 Planctomycetaceae bacterium UBA4732
CCCCCGCAAGGGGGGAGGGAGCCAATCGGCGACGGCCGAACCGGCGTTGTTTCCGTTCCGCCGTCTTGTCATTATAAACAGCGGCCGGTCGCGCAACGGAAGTACGGCTGGCCTGGAATGGATTCCCATCCCTCTCCTCATAGCGGAGGATGTCATGCGGAAACTCCTGCTCGCGGCCTGTGCGGCCGCCCTGTTCGTCGGCAACGTCGTCGCCGCGCCCGCCGACGACGAGGCTCAGGCAATCATCGAGCGCGCGATCAAAGCCCACGGCGGATTCGACCGCTTGTCGCGCATCCGCGCCGACCGGGTGAAGGGCAAGGGCGTCCTCATTGTCAACGACAAAGAAACGCCGTTCCTCTCTGAAATCCTCGTGCAGCCGCCTCACCAATTCCGTAGCGTCTTCCAACTGCAGGGGGCCCGCAAGACCGTGTTCGTGGAAACCCTCCACGGCGACAAGGTGTCGTTCTCCATCGACGGCCAACCGCAAAAGGTGGACGATTCCCTGGCGGCGGAGGTGCGCGAGACGATGCAGCTCAACCACGTCGCCCGCTTGGTTCCACTAATTACGGACAAAGCCTATACGCTACAGCCGTTGGGCGAGGTCAAGGTCGAGGATCAGCCGGCCTGGGGGGTCAAGGCGACGGCCAAGGGGCGCCGCGAGGTGCGGCTGTTCTTCCATAAAGAGAGCGGATTACTAATTAAGACCGAGCATCTCATGGACGACGGCGCCGGCAAGGCGGTGGTGCAGGAAGAATTCTACGGCGATTTCAAGGACGATCAGGGCTACAAACGGCCGATGAAGATCGCCGCCTACCGCAACGGCAAGAAGATCCTGGGAATGGAATTAGTCGACGTGAAATATCTGGATAAGGTGGACGACGCCGAATTCACCAAGCCCTGAAACTTTTCTCCCTATGGGCGCCCGGACCTACATCGTGAGCAGCGCCGAAGCGGGCCGAACCGTGGCCGAATGGCTGCGCGTGAAACTGTCGCTGTCGCCTCCCGATATGCGCCGCTTGCTGCGCGAGCGGCGCGTGTTTCTGGGCGGCTCCCCTTGCCCCGATCCATTTCGTCGTCTTCAGCGCGGCCAGCGGCTGGAAATTCATGCGCTTCCTCCTCCCAAAAAGCCGTCCACTACCCGTGATGACGCTCCCAACTCGTCGATCGGACAGCCCCGCCTTGTTTACGCCGACGACCATATCATCGTCGTGGACAAACCGCCGGGGATGACCACGATGCGCCACGCCGAGGACGTTGCCGAGTTCGGCCAAAGGGCGCGGCGATACTTGCCTCCCACGCTGGCCGACGTGATACCGGCCTTGCTGGCCAAGGGACGACACGGCCGGCCCAGGCCGGTGCGCGCCGTCCACCGGATCGACAATGAAACCAGCGGTCTCGTGGTGTTTGCGCGAACCGCCGACGCCGAGCGCCACCTGGGCGGACAATTTCGCGCCCACTCTACCGACCGGCTTTATCTGGCATTGGTGCGCGGCCAGGCGCGCGAAAGCCGCATTGAGTCGGTGTTGGTGCGCGACCGCGGCGACGCGAGGCGCGGCAGTACGACCGACCCGCAACCCGATGGGCAGCGGGCGGTGACACAAGTGCGCGTGATGGAAGCGCTCGGCGAATATACGTTGGTCGAATGCCGATTGGAGACGGGGCGGACCCATCAAGTCCGTATTCATCTCGGCGAGGCCGGTACGCCGCTGTGCGGCGAACGGGTCTACGACCGTCCCTTGCACGGCCGGCCGTACCCCGACGGCAGCGGGGCGAAGCGTGTGATGCTGCACGCGGCGACGCTGGGTTTCGACCATCCGGCGACCGGCGAACGAGTGCGATGGACTTCACCGCCGCCGCGCGACATGCGGGATCTTCTTGAGGAATTGCGACGGAAGGCGCCAAAGCCGCCGCGCGAGGCGGTTGACTGACCTCGCTATCCGATGTCAACAGGCCGCCCGATTGCTTTTCAGACCATGCCGGCCCTTCCTTCGGTATTGCCGGCGACAAGCACTTTCTGGTTTAATCGGCCGCGTTCAACCGCCTCCGTCGGGGCGGTTCGCGCACTTCGGCCTCGACGGCCGGACCATCGGAGGGTCGCAGCGAATGTGGGCGTATCTCGTCGCCGTCTGGCAGTGCCGTAACTTCTGGCTCTCGCTGGTCGTGAACGACCTACAGCTCCGCTACCGCCGGTCGGTGCTGGGCGTCGGCTGGTCGTTGCTCCATCCGCTCGCGTGGACCCTCGTGATGGGGGCCGTGTTTCATGAGATTTTTAAACAGCCTATCCGCGAATTGCTCCCCTACCTCTTATGCGGCTTGGTCTGCTGGACTTACCTTACCAGCGCCTTTCTCCAGGGCTGTCAGAGCTACATCCAGGCGGAAAATTACATCCGGCAGCACCCTTTGCCGTTGGCGGTCTATCCGTTGCGCACCGTCCTGGGCGCGATGATCCATTTCCTAATCGCCGTAGTCTTGGTAATTGTCCTAACGGCCGCGCTGCGCGGCGTGGGCAGGCCGCCCGAAGTATTCTCCCTGCTGCTTGGAATCTGCATTTTCTTTCTTTTCGGCTGGGCTGTGACCATCCTAGCCGGCTTCGTAAATATCGCCTTTCGGGATACGCAACATATTATGGAAGTCGTCTTCCAGATCCTGTTCTATCTCACGCCGATCATTTACCATCGGGAATACATCACCAGCCGCTACGTCGGCTGGGTGTTGGATCATAACCCGCTAGCGCCCTTCGTTGACTTAATTCGGGAGCCGTTGGTGGAGGGTAGGGCGCCGTCCCTTGCGTGCCTTGGCGCGGCCGTCGCCATCACCTTGGTCACCGGCCTCGCCGCCGCCATTAGCCTCGGCTACCAGCAACGCCGGGTCGTTTTCTATCTGTAACGCGGCCGGTCACAATTGTTTGCGCGGTTCCGATATCTCGTGTGCCACGGCTGTGTCAGCCGTGTTTAGACTGTCCAACACGGCTGACACAGCCGTGGCACACGAGGGTTTCCGTCGTTCGGTAAAGGAATACGCCGATGGCATCCATCGAACTGGACCGCGCGGGGCTGACGTTCCGCGTCCGGCAGCAACATCAGTTAACCTTCAAAGAATATCTCTTAAAGGGGATGTTCCGTCAGGCCCGCAACCCATTGTTCGAGGTGCGCGCGCTTCAGGACGTCAGCTTGCGCATCGGCGACGGCGAGCGCGTCGGCGTACTCGGATCCAACGGTTCGGGCAAAAGCACTTTGTTGCGTCTCCTAGCCGGCGTCTATCATCCCACTTCGGGCCGCAGCACCGTCGAGGGAAAAGTAAGTTCCCTCTTCGAGCTGGCGCTGGGTTTCGAGATGGAGGCGAGCGGCTGGAAGAATATCCGCTTTCGGGGATACCTACAGGGGGAAAGCCGGGAAGGCATCCGCCGCAAGGCGTCGGAGATCGCGGAGTTCAGCGGTCTGGGCGACTTCCTTAAGATCCCCGCGCGCTACTACTCGGCCGGCATGATGGTACGGCTGGCCTTCTCGACCGCCACGGCCATCGAGCCGGAAATCCTCCTGGTCGATGAAGTCCTCGGCGCCGGCGATCTCGCTTTTCAGCAGAAAGCCAAACAACGCCTTAGCGAGATGATGGAGCAGGCGCGTATTTTAGTGGTGGTCAGTCACGATTTGAAAGTGCTGCCTCAACTGTGCGAGCGCGGGCTATGGCTGGACAAAGGGCGCGTAAGGGCGGACGGCCCGATCGCCGACGTCATCGCCGCGTATGTCGATCAAGTGGGACAACCTGCGGCGGTCGCGGCCTGAGTCGGCATTCAGCGTGAACAGACTGCTTTCCAGACCCGCGCGGCCCATCGCCTTACCGCACCGTGAAGCGAACGGGGACGCGCCGCCTCGCTCGAATCGTTTCGGAGAAAATAACTAGCCAACGCCTCCCAGAGCATCCGGGCCTCTGGATTTACTCCCGCCTCATTTCCGGCAACAAAGCTCGTTATCATCCGCTGAATGAAGGGATACGTGTTAGTCCCACCTTCCGTCATCACGGCGGACATGCCGTCCGCGCGACGCCGGTAATAGAACAGGTACTCCGGGATAACGCCAATATGCCGCTCGGCGTTTACCAGCTTCACGAATGTTTCCCAGTCGTGGCAGTAGGTGGATCGATCCGCAACAAAGCCGCCGACCGAACGTAAATCCTCGGTGCGGAAAATGGCGTTGGCGTCGCCGTAGACGTTGAACGCGCACGCCGCGAGATGCGGCCCGCCTGTCGGACAATACTGATGCAAAAATTTGCCTAGGGCAATATCGCCAACATCCTCGAAGGCTGCGAAGAAGCAGGTCATGGCCGAAAGGTCGGGGCAGCTGCGTATGCCGCGAAGAAACCCTTCGACCATGCCCGGCGCCGCGATATTATCCGCGTCTACCGGAATGAAGAATTCGCCTTTCGCTTCGTCGAGCGCGCGGTTCCGCGTCGCGCCGAGGCCAACGTTGGATTGGTTAATGAATCTGAATTGGGGATAGAGCCTCTTCTGTTCGTCCCAGATGCGCAAGGACTCTTCGCACGTTGAACCGTCGTCGATGACCATCACTTCCAGTTCGGTGCAGGTCTGCGCCGCCAGCGATGCCAATGTTTCGGGTAGAAATCGCCCCAAATTGTAGTGGGACACCGCAACGGTGACGGCCGGCGTTCCGGCCGCAACGGCGGGCAACGACCGCGCCCGCGGAGCAGCCGTCAGAAGGTCTTCCGGTGCGGCCGTGAAAGGAGCAACACGCGCGTCGGCCTGTACGTCCCAACCGAGTCCACGAATGTAATCCAACAAATCAGCGGAGGCCCCAGCTTGAACGTCCGCGTTCTCAAACGTATAGCGCTCGCAATAGTCGAGAAATATGTCGTGCGGCGAACTCCAGCGCTTTTCCGCCTCGCGCAGCTGCTGGTTGATGCAATCAATTCGGACGATCAATCGGGTGTTACGGAAAGCTGAGCCCGCACGTTTCGCCTGGACGCATCGGAAGCCGGCGGCCTGCCAACTCGGGAAGACAATGGCGTCGAAGCGGTGTACCCGGTGCAACGTCTCGACGCCATAACGGATCAAATTACTATGGTATACGCCCGGCCCACAACCGGGCGTGCCGTTGGGGGCGAGGCACGTCTTGGGAAGAGAGAGGTCTTTGAGCCGGTGAACGGCAACGCCTGGCACGGCCGAGCCGTCCGCCTCGAGGCCGCAGTGGAGGATGTGCGCTTCCCATCCGCCGCGCGCGATCGCGCCGGCAGCCCGTCCTATACCGTCGCTCACGGCTTCGGAACTTCCCGCCACGAAGCAGACCGCCCCTTGTCGTCGCGGGATTTCACTCGGGTCCATGACGGCCAGCGCTTTCTCCCGGAACCGACCGGATGCGGTAATCGAAATGAGATGTGGATAAATTGGGGTTGTAATAGGGATCATGCGCCCACGACTTGCCCCAGCGTTGTCGGAGTGCGTCGGTTTCCTCCGGGCGCACCTCGGCCGGGCGCGTGCCAAGCTCATGATGATAGAGGCGGGCGTAAGGCGTCCAAACGACTCGCCGGCCGCTTGCGATTAGCCTCAAGCAGTAATCAATGTCGTTGTAATTCAAGGGCAGCGCTTCGTCGAACCCGCCCGCTGAATGGAATACGTCGGCGCGCGTCATCAGACAGGCGCCGGTGACGGCGTAGCAGTTTCGCGGAACGAGAAGGTTGTTGAAATAGCCCGGATGTTCTCCGTGGTGCGCATAAAACGGATGCTGAGGCCGGCCGTCTAACACCGCAACGCCGGCGTGTTGAATACGGCCGCCCGGAAAGAACAGCTTGGCCCCGACGGCGCCAACCGCTGGCTGCTGCGAGAACTCGAGCAACTGTTCAAGCCAGTCCGGTGTGATGACTTCCACGTCGTCATTCAAGAACAGTAAGTGTTCCCCTTGGGCCAGCGCCGCGCCCTGGTTCATCGCCTTGGACCAGTTGAACGGCGACTCGTAAGCTGCATGGGCAGCGCCGTCCTGATTCAGTCTGTGCGCGACAACCGGGGGAACTTTTGGGCCAGGTAAAACAACGATCTCGTAGTGCGGCCAAGTACTCTTTTGAATACTTTCAAGACATTTGAGAAGGTAATAAGTCTGTTCTCCACGGATGCGCACGCGCCGGCAAGCGCTGGGAATGACAATACTGACGCGCGGAACGCCGCTCAGCGCGAAATGGATGCGATGGAGGCCGGGCGTCGCACCAGGCTCCACAGTCCCTTTCCGGTTCGTCCCATCCAGATGATTCTGGAGCGCTCGTCGCGCGGCCTCGTCGGCCTGCGCAAGGGCATTGGTATCTACACAAACACCGTCAACGGTCGGGGGTGCCATGCTTTCGCGGGCCAGTTCCGAGACCGCATCCGGTCCCGACCCCGCGAAAGCATGAGTCCTCGCACGGGTCTCATGCTTTCGCGGCGGCTTCGACGGAGGGACGGTGAGGAAAGGAGGCCGCGAAAGCATGGCACCCCCAGCCTGTGTAGATACTAATGGCGAAATGGAGGCGGCCGCCATACGGCGATGGTACAGTACGTCCGGTACGCGAGCCACACGCGGTGAGCCTGCCGCCATTCGCAGGACCAAATCATATTCATGGGCGGGGCCGTACTCGGCGCGGAAGCCGCCCAGTTCACGGACTAGCGAGGTGCGGTAAACTCCGGGCCGGCCGGTGTACATCCACGCCAGCAGGGACTCCGGCGACCAACCCGGCTTAAAGAACGGCGCGACGCGCCGCCCTTCGGGTGTTAAGCGATCTTCGTCGGCGTAGAGCATGTCCAAACCGGGATCGCCGACGGCGGCTTGGGAGAGTTTAGAGAGTGCATGTTCCGCTAATTCATCGCCTTCGTCCAGGAGTGTGATGTATTGCCCTGACGCGACGGCGAGCGCGGCATTTGAGACCGCGGCTATTCCGGCGCGGCTGGACGCCTCCGTAAACCGGACGCGGGAATCGCGGGCTGCATACTCGGCAACGTCCGTCTTGACCGCGGCGTCGGCGGATGCGTTGCACGAAATACACAACTCCCAGAAGGGATACGTCTGCCGGAGGACGGATTCGATGGACTGCCGCACATCCGGTTCGCATTTCCCAGTAAGAGATAGAAGAATGGAAAAACGCGGCGGATCGGCAAGAGCAGCGGCTTCGGCGCGCAGGTTTGCGCGGTCATCGTCGGTCAGGCGCCGGCTCAGGCGCCAGGCTTCATAAGCCTGCGTTTCGTCGTAGGGTTCTCGACCTTCGAGGTCGGGGCCGTTCAAACCTTGAAACAGTTTGTGCCGCAGTCGGGCGAAGTCGCCGCGCGCCAACATTCGCAAGGCGCGGCCGAGCGCCTGTTTGGTATGCCAGTATTTTCGCAGCAACTTAACCTTGGAGACGAGCGCGTGACCGTAAGCCTGGAGACTGGTTAATGGATCGATCCGCAGGGTTTCCAGGCGGAATTCTCCCGCCCCCTCTGGCGGATCAAATCGTAACGCGCTTACCGGAGAGGCGACATATACGAAGCCGTCAAAGTCCACGGCGCCGCCCATTTCGAGATTCAGAAGGCGCGTCGCCGAAAGGAAGCCGTTGCCCGCGTCGGCGTACAGCTTCAACCTGCCTGGCCTTGAGGCGGTCATTTTCAGACGAATACGCGCCCAACCGGCGGGCAAATGGCGGTAGATCAAAAGGCTGGCGTTTCGCGGCGCCTCAAAGGTGTGCAATGTTGGCATGGCAACGGTCTCAAAACAAGCGGGCCAACTCCTTGCTGAGTCTCCGCCAAACACGGATCGGCAGACGATGCGGAGGATGCACCCACATCCTATCCCACAAGCCGGTGGGCAATTGGTTGTAATAATGGATTTCCTGGCGCGTCTGCTCCTGGTTGTCCGTCTCGATCAGCACCCGATAGCGCCAGGCCAGCCTCGGGTTGAAGGCGCCTTCGCCGACCTTCAGGCCGTACCACCGATCCTTGTGGACGTAGAGGTTAAAACCCTCGAAGTCGCGTTTCATCCAGTAAACGCCGTCCCAGGACGTAGGCTGATTCCCATTGCGCCATTCCGGCTCTTCTTTGTCCGCGGCCAGGCGCAACACTGCATCCAGTTCTAGGCGTTCGCCGCGGCGGGCGCGGGCGATCCAAGGATTTTCCAGGCAGGGCAATACTCGTCCATCCGCCAGCGCTTCTAGCGCTCGCAGGGACATAAATCGACCGTCGTGCGGCCCATGGTACTCGGTGTTGATGCTGTTTTCGTTAGGATGCCACGTGTGATAGAGGTATTCGTCGCGCAGCCAGCGCTCCTCAAGACCGTAATTCATCAGACGAAAAGTCAGCTCGTAGGGACCGCAGACGTAGCCGAGATAATCGAGATGTTCGTCGGCCCCGCCGACGGCAATCAAATCTGCCCGCTTTGCCGCCATACACGCTCCATAATTGGCTTTATGCAGCATGTCGGAGTGATTATCCAGGCCGACCGAGATAGTCCCCTGCCAGTTGATGCAGCCCTTTCCGCGCACCTCATCCAGGCTGGGATAACGGAAGGGGAAGAAGCTGTGATCGTTGTTGCGGATCTCGTCGAGGTGAATAACAGCGCGCGGCGTCTCGGCGAATCCCTGAATAATTTTTTCGATGAAGGTAGGGGTGAACATCGCGTCGGAGTCGCAGATGACGCAGATTTCACCCTGGGCCGCCAATATGCCGATGTTGTAGAGCCGATGCTTGCTATAAATGCCGGCGTCTCCATAACCGGCCACGATCCATTGATCCAATGCGGGCTGCCCATCGACGCCGCTATCAACGATCTTGCGCAGGCCTTCCGGCCTACGGTCGTAAAATTCAAGCCAGATCAATTCGTAATCGGAGCGCGCGACGGTCTGCCGATTTAAGTATTCGACGCCGTGAAAGCTTTCGCGGACGCCCCAGTCGATGAGGATGACGCTGACTTTACAACCGGGCTTGGCGCGCTTCAACACGACTTCCGGGCTACACACTTTCAAAAGTTAGCTCCTTAGCGCCAATAATTTTATGGGCGAACGGCCGGCGTAAGCCGGCTGGTACGTCACCAAGTCG
>DHJA01000015.1:9143-33216 GCA_002404095.1 Planctomycetaceae bacterium UBA4732
TCGGCGATAGCGTGACGTACCAGCCGGCTTACGCCGGCCGTTCGCCTTTTTCTCAGGAAACCGCCCGATCCAGCGCCTCTTTCAACCCGCGATTCCAGTTTTCCAAGTTGTAGCGCGTCGCCACGTCGTGCCGGGCTTGGCACCCGAGCCGCCGGCGCAGCTCTTGATCCTCGACCAACGTGGAGATCGTTTCGACCAGCCCACGAGTGACCGCCGAGTCAGAAGCGAGCATGAGATCGTAATTCTCTCGCATCATGCCAGTCTCGTCGTCCATCCACGACGCTTTTCCGTAGCGCCCGGGTACGATCATGCCGTTCCGGCCGTGTTCGACGTACTCGCGGAATCCCCACCCGTCCGAGGCGACCACCACTTGTCCATGCGCCATGGCCTGCAACACCGAGACTACATGGATGCGGGCGGCCGGCAAGATAAATAGGTGAGTGGACCGCATCAACTCGTCCATCTCGTCGTCGGGCAAGTAGCGGTCGATCACGCGCACCCAGCATTTTTCCAGCACCCTGCGAAAGCGCGGCTTGAGCTTGGGAAGCCCCGTCCGCAGGGTCAACCGCACGTGCGGATAACGTTCATGGATGGTCTCGAAAGCGCGCACCACGTCCAGCCCGCCGCGCAGGAAAAAGCTTTCGGGATTCTGATGCCAGGAGCAGGTAAAGAGCAAGTCGAGGCGATCCGTCGCGGCGTGGTCTTGTGCGACCGGCGCCAGGCTCACGCCGCACGGGACGTAGGAGGTTTTCGCGGCAATGGCGTCGCTCCGGAACAGCTTCGGCAACGCTTCGGCCGTGGAGCGCATGTGCGTGATGATCCCTCGACACGACTCGGATTCCAACATCGCCTTGACGATCGCTAGGTACGGCGAGCGCCGGATCGGCGTTCGGGAAGTGCAGCCATTCATGTGAAAGGGCAAAAAAAGCGTTGTCCCATCTTCAATTTCGATAATCCACGGATGCCGGCCGAAGGTGTAAGGAATGCTGGTTAGGAATAACAGGTCCGGGTGCGTGGGCAGGAGGACTTGCGACGCGAAATGGCGCGTGCGGAGAAACTGGATGATCGGAACAATCCGGCACCCTGCGCGGCGCAGCATGAAGAACAAACGGATTACGTCGGCCAGCGTCTGTAGGCTCCTGACCAGGCCGACGCTGCGTGCTTGGTTGATGATCGACAGAAAGGGCCGTAAAAACATCCACGCCGCCCATGCGGCCTTTCCTACGGCGGTGCGAACGCCCCAACCGCGTCGGGGGGGCGCCGGCGTCGGCTCGGAGCGAACAAAGCGATAGCCCGCCGGCGGCGCGTCGGTGTGGGAAAACTGAGGGTGATGGCCGCAGTCGCCGAAGAACTCGAAGCAGGGCAACCAACCCGCGAATTCGATGGAGACGACTTCGCGCCCCTCGGCCCGGTTGGGAACCGAAGGGCCTTTTTCCAGCTCTTGCACCGCTTCCGGTTCGACTAAGGAAACCGTCATTACAATCCCATCCTTAGGAGAAGCTCCATTGCGACTTTTGGCCGCGGCGTCCTCAAAACCTTCTGCATAAAGGTCGCCGCCGACAGGTACGATTCCGGCGTCCCAACGTCGAGGAACGGCCGGGCGCGACGATGGCCGTATACGGTCTTGCTATCGATCCACGCCGGTAGCATCTCGCGCTCCAGCGAGACCGGCCGACCCGTGGGGATTTCATCGAGCAGCCGGCGTTCGAGGAGGTAGACTCCGGCGTTGATCCATCCTAGCCCGCCCGCCGGCTGTTTTTCCGCGAACGCCGTGACCAGACCCCCGGCCGTTGTTACTACCCGCCCGTATCGGCCCGCATCTTCCACGCGCGTCAGGGCGATGCTCACATCCGCGTCGCGCCGTCGGTGGTTCCGCGCGAAGGAGTGCAGGTCCATCCCGCAGTAGGAATCTCCGTTAAGGAGGAGTATGGTCGGTGAATTTAGGTGCGGCAGGGCTGTGCGCAGGGCGCCGGCGGTTCCCCGCGGCGACGGCTCGGCGGAATAAACCAGAGTCATGCCCCGGTAATACTCTCCCAAGGCCGACTTCACTTGCTCGCCCTTGTAACCCGTCAACAGAACGACCCGCCTTACGGAAACCGTGTGCAGCATATCGAGCAGATACGTCAGAAACGGCCGTCCCGACACTGGCGCTAACACCTTGGGCCGATCGTCGAACACGGATCGTAAGCGCGTGCCCAGTCCACCCGCGAGAACGGCAGCGGTCATGTCGGCCATTACCCATCCTCTTACGCCGCATTTTGAAACAGGCCGCGCCCTTCCATGGCATAGCCCTTGAGCAGCTCCTTGACGCCCGCGTCGAGCGAGCGGCCCGGCACAAATCCCGTCTCATGCAGCCGCCGACTGGAGACGATGTAGTTGCGTTTGTCCGGGTCTTGGCCGATCGGCGCGAAGTGGATGTAGAAACTCGGTACGTGTTCTTTGACCTTCAGCGCCAGCTCTTCCTTCGAGAGGTTGGCGGAATCCAGCCCGACGTTGTACGGCCGGCCTTGCATGGATTCCGCATGAGCGATGCAGTGCAACATGCAGTCGGCCACGTCACGAACGTGGATAAAATTTCTCTTAAAATCCTTCTCGAAGATGACGAGGTAGCCTTCCTTGACGGCCGTGTACACGAAATGGTTGACGAGCAGGTCGAGCCGCATTCGCGGCGACATGCCGAATACAGTCGCCAGACGCAGGGCCACGGTGTTCGGCTGTTGCAAAAGGAGACTTTCCGCCTCCACTTTCGTCCGTCCGTAGAGCGAGATCGGCCGGAGCGGGCTATCCTCGGTACAGAAACTTTCGCCGGACGTGGCGCCATAGCCGCTGTTAGTGTTGGGATAGATCACTATCTGTTGAGGGCTGCGCAAGCGGGAAAGCAGACGAACCGCCTCCAAATTGACGCTTGTAGCCAAGAGCGGGTCGCGGTCACATGCGGAGGCGCCCACGATGGCCGCCAGATGGATGATGACGTCGGCGTCGCGCACGAGGCCGCGAATCAGCGTCTCGTCTCGAACGTCGCCCTTGACGAAATCGAAGGCGGGGTTGGCGCAGAGGTGAAACAGGCCTTGCTGGCCGACGCCGTACATGAGGTTATCGACGGCCTGCACTCGATGGCCCGCGGCGAGCAGATGTTCGCACAGGATGCTGCCGAGGTAGCCAAGGCCGCCCGTCACCAGAACACGCTTATCCATGCGTCCCTTCCTTGGGTGCTGCATCAATGCGAGTGGGAGCCGCTTCTGACGGTTCGGCGGCGAGGTTCCCGTGGGGAGGCGGTATTATTCTTCCGATGCGGTTTTCCTGTCAATCCCAGATGGGTCGGCTTTATTAGTCGGCACGGGCGGGCCGTCCGTCGCCTCCTCGAAGATAGTCTTGGCGCCGACGATCTCGAAAAGATGGTACGACGCAGCCACTTCCCGCACGAACGGGGCGCCGTCTAGCGCCGGCCCGCGATAATAGTCATATTCCAGGTCGGGCGAACCGGGCCAAGGCGTATTTCGGATCGGAAGAAGCATTTTTATCGGATCTATGAAGGCATAGCGGTACGACACGCGATCGATCGCGCCGAGGTCGCGCAATTCGACCGGGCGGTCGCGCACTATCCAGTGCATTCGGTCGCCGCCCGGTTGGCCGCGCCGCCGCGGCAAGCTCACATCAAGGCAGAAGATTCGCTTGTCTCCGGCGGACTTCCGAAGGGCGTACAGGGCCGCGGGGTTGTCGATAAACAGGTCGATCCTTCCTGACGACATGACGGTATAGTTCAGAGCGAATCGGCCGCGGACCAGCAGGCAGACGTCGGCGGCATGGTGGGCGTTCGACAGCAAGATCGACCCTTCCGGCATCTCCCGCGTACAGGTCGCCGTTACGCGGCCAATCGCGGCGTAGCAGTCCCGAGTGGCGGCGCGGACGATGAACGGATTAAGGGCGTGATCGCTAACCACGATTAGCACTAACCCTGCGACGAGGAGGCGCGGCGCCCACCGGACGGCGGCGGCCTCCCTCCAGAGCGCCTCCACTGACGCGGCTAAAAGGATGGACGCCGGAACCAGGCAATAAGCCAAGTGGACCTGCTCTTTGAAGACCTTGAGGAAAGGCAGGAACGTTAGCAGGAAGAAGAAGACGAGAAAGGCCGTCGGCCGCCACGGGATCGCCGGGGTCCGGTGGTGCAATGCGGTCGCTGCCCAGCCGCCCAGCGCGAGCAAGAACAACGTCGGCGGCAGGATGCTGACCAGATCGAGGAAAATACGCCACTTTAAGGTCAGCGCCGCTTGCCAGATCCGGGTCAGGAAGGGGGCGTTCAGTTCGATGCCTGCCCGAGCCTGCGCTCCAAGGGCGCCGAGTTGGTAAACGGGGGCGACGGCCAAATCCGGGAAAAATAAGTAGTGCGGCAGCGCCGTCGGAAACAGCGCGTGCGCGAACGCCAGGGCCGAAAGAAACGCCGCCCCGCTGCGCCACCGGCGCATTTGGATTTCGAGAAAAAGAATCAGCAAAGGAGCAATGCCGGCGAACTCCCGATAGAGCGGCGCCACGAAGAGCAATAGGCCCATCCATAGAAGCCAAAACCGGGGTCGTTTACTATCCACCGAGGCGAAGTAGCAATTGAGGGCGGCGCACATCGCCAGCGGAACGAGCGCCTGAATGCCGGTGAAGAGCACCAAGAAGCCGGTGAGGATGGGGGTGGAAGCCAACAACAGAAATACGCTGAATAGGGCGCCGGCCGTCGTCTGCGTGAAGCGCCTGGCCAGCCAGAATAGGGCGACCGCCAACAGACCGGCCAGCACGGCGTTGAGAGCCAGAAAACCGGCTGGCGCCCATGCCGAGCGTGCCTGAAAGGCCAGAGAGACGCGACGCACCGCCCAGCTGAGCGGCCGATAGCCATCGACGTGAACGGCGCCGAAGTCCTCACGCCACATGGACCGCAGGAAGTTCGGGTCAGCGAAGGAGATGACCGGGCCGCTCGGCGCCGAGTATAGGTTCGCCAGCACCGTGGGGGTGTCGTCCCAGACGAGATCGCCGGGGGCGCGCCACGCCGTATAGCCGAGCGCGACGACGGCGAAAAGCACCAGGCTCGTCGGCCAGCGTGACGGCAACGCGGGTTCCACTTCATCATCTCCTTAAACCAGACGTTTAGGCGCAAAAGCGTTCTTTCCAAACCTGGAAGTAGTAGGCGGCGCCCCAGCGAAGAACCTGGAGCTTGCGCTCGCCGCCGATCCGTTTCGGCTCGCCCACGGGTACTTCGCCGATGCGCTTGCCGCGCTTGGCCGCGCGCACCGACATGAGCGGCTCCCAGCTGATGACGGTCCCGAACAACCTCTCCGGCAGCGTGTACGATTCGTCCCGGTCCAAGCCGAGGTCGTAGATTAGCGACTTGGTGAATGCCCGATAAATGACCATCACGTCGGAGTAATGGGCGCCGTAGAGCAGGTTGACGGTGCGTGTGAACAGCCAGTTTCCGAAGGCGGTAACGAGGTCGTCGTCGTCGCTCTTCATTCCGTCCAGATAGCGGGAGCCGATTACTAGGTCGTAACCCTCGCGGAGCTTGGCGACAAGGCGAGGCAAAAACACGGGATCGCAGTTGCCGTCGGGGCTGATGGAAACGACGGCGTCCCCTTCAATGAGCGGCAGCGCTTCAAGGTAGGCGAAGCGGATGCCCGGCCGGCGTTGAATGATTACCGTGTAACCGTTGTCGCGCGCCCATTCCACCGTTCCGTCGGTAGAGCCGCCGTCGAGGATAAGGATCTGGTCGAACCACTCCCGCGAGATTCGGGGCATGATGGCGCGCACGCCGTCGATCTCGTTGAGCGTGAGGGCGAGCAGAGTAACTTTCATCAATAAGCCCCTGGACTACCCGCTAAAACATTAGGACGGCGATCCAAAAAGGAGCCTTTGGAGCCTCGGCTTGAGAGAACGGTATATCCGCGTTCCTTGCTCCTTCATGGTCGCGGCGCCGCTTGCGCTATCACCATGGGCGGGTCGGCGCCAAAACCTCCGCGCGACACGTTTGGCAGACTGTTTCCGTTGGCCTGGTCGAAGACTTTTGTCAAATTCTGGTTCCAGCGCTCAACCGTGTACTTGGTTTCGACGTCATTCCGAGCCGCACGGCCGAGCCGCGCCCGCAGGCCGCGATCCTCCACAAGGCGCGACACCGCATCGACAATGCCTTGAACCACTACGGGGTCAGTCACGGCCATCGGCTCATAGTCTTCACGCAGCATCCCGGCCGTTTGGTCCGCCCAGGAAACCTTGCCGTAACGGCCTTTGACGACGAGGCCGTTGCGCTCGTGATGAAGGTACTCCTCCATGCCCCAGCCGTCGGACCCCACCACCGCCAACCCATACGACATCGCCTGTAGCAGAGAGACAATGTGAATGCGCGCCGCCGGCAAAAGAAAAATATGACTATTGGCGTGCAGAGCGGCCATCTCTTCGGCAGGCAGGAATCGGTTGATCACGCGCACCCAGCCGGATTCCAGGATGCGGTGATAGTGGCCGTCAAGCGGCGGGAGAGCCGTCCGCAGCGTGAGGCGCAGTTGAGGATAGCGCTCGTGAAGGATGGCAAATGCCTCTAAAATGTCCAGGCCGCCGCGCACATAGAAGTTTTCCGGAACCTGGCACCAGGAGTTGATGAAAAGCAGATGAATTGCATCGTCGTCCACGCGCCCGTCGTGCCGCTGCCAGCGCGACGGGAGCTTGACGCCGAGGGGCGCGTAGAAAACCTTTTGGCGGATGATCTCGCTGCCGAATAATGTGGGAACCATATCCGCGGTGGATTGAATGTGCGTGACAATGCCCTTGCACTGGTCGGATTCGAGCAATGTTTTAAGGATCGGCAGGTAAGGCGATTCACTGATTTGTAAATCGCAAGTTCCGCCGTTTTGAATAAGCGGATAAAAGAGCGTCGTCGGATCCTCAATTTCAATGACCCACGGATTCTGGCCGTAGGTGTACGGCATACTCGTCAGGAAAACTAGGCCGCGGTAGGGGGAAAGCAATAATTGCGAGTGAAAATGTCGCGTATGCAGGAACTGCCAGACGGCCGCCGGGCTGGCGCCGCCGCGCAAAAGGGTGACGCCAAGTCGGACGACAGCCGTCAGCACTCGCAATCGCCGGCGCCAGGTTACGCCTGGGACCGGACGGAGAAAGGAGAAAAGGAGCTTAGGGAGCGTCCGAACCCTTGCCGTGAAGCGAAACAACGGAGCGAGCAGCCGGCCTACCGTCCCGTCCCGCCGTGACACGGGCCGGGATCGTTCCGGAGGGGCGGAACAGGTGAAGCGATAGCCCGTCGGCGGCTCCGCCGTGTGTGTGAACTGCGGATGCCTGCCGCAGTCGCCAGACTTTTCGTAGATGGGCAACCAACCCGCGAACTCCACGGGCGCGTCGTCTCGCCGCGCCTCAAAGCCGGATTGCACCTCTTCCCGATTCTTGCCGGTGACAACCCCCGCGCGCCGGCGGTCCTCGGCCGAAGCCAGGTCCACCGGGCCAGCTGACCGCGGTACGCCGTGAAGCTCGCCGCCATAGCGAACGAGATCATAGTCTTCGCAGCCGGCCACGACAGTAGGCTCTTCCGGCCCCGCCACAAAGCGATCGTCAATCAGCGATACCAACTCTTCCCTCGTCGCGGCCGAGAGCGCGGCGGGATGAGAAAACAGCCGGCCGCTGCGAACCGCTGCGTTCGGCTCCACGGACGCGGGAAGGGCGTAGACGCGGCCGTGCGTAAGTATCAAGCGGAAGCCGCGGTAGTAAACGGGAAAGGGAACCCGTGGACGCAAGCCAAGCTGCATGAGTGGAACTCCATTTCACCCATTAAACATCCGTGTTCGCACCATTAAGGTCCATGGAATGTCAGGCCAGGGCGGTGCGAAGACCTCTCCACAGCCGACGGCAAACTCTCAGAGGCAGCCGCTGTAACGGCTGGGACCGGACCTTTTTCCAGAGTTTGGCCGGCGTCGCGCTTGGCGCCAGCTTGTTAAAGTCGGTGCCGTATTCCATGTTCAAATAGAGGTTGCGGGCCTGGCGCCTTAGCAACTCAAACCAATACTTGTTGTACGGTCCCTTTTGTCCGGTTAGTTCCATGTTGTTATAGGTCGGCGTATCGCCCAGACCCCAGCCGCCGCTGCGTTCATAAAAGGTCGGCATGGTTTGCCAGATTATGATCTTGTACAGGTCGTAGAGGACGACGGACAATCCCATAAGCCAACTATCGACGTTGGATTGCCAGCCAAAATTCTGACAGACTTCAATAAGGCGAGCGCTGATAACCGGCGACAAGGCGCCAAAGGACAACACCCACCTGCGGATTGCCTCCTCGTTTTCGTAGACGCCGGCATAGGATTCAATCGGGGGACGGATTTGGCCGATGATGCAGAATTCGTCTTTGACGTTTAGAATCTCGGAAACAAAGTTGGGCCTGGAGAAATAGAAATCATCGGCCGTCATCAAGCAGAATCGCGAGCGCGGATCTCGCTGAGCGAACAGGTACTCCTGGGCGTGGTGCAGAGAGTGCCGGCCTTCCCCCCGCGACCATACGAAGGTGCGAATTGAGAACGGGTACTTAGCAAAGAACTCGTCTGGCGGCCGGGCGTCGTCGTCGTCGTCGTACTTGATGAGAAACTCGATCTTATCGCGCTCCTCCGCGCTAACATTGGCAACCGCGGAATCCAACAACCGCGCAAGATTGGAATCCGGATTGTCTTTGACTCGCGAGCAAAAAAGGACGCTGATCATGCTGTGGGCCTCCTTGCGGTCGGACGGCGGACATTGCGGCGGCGGAAAGATTAACCCGTTGCGGCAATTTGGGTCAAGGCGATTTTCCTTAGGGAGAGACTGCCAGCGCCGTTCGCCGCGCCGTCGGTTCCACCTCGTCGGACGGCAGCAACAACGGAGGAATCTGCATTTTGCCGCTCAGAAGATCGCGTTGCAGGGGAACGTCGGTCATACGCCGAAGGTGTTCCACCATCTCACGGCCGAACCTTCGTTCGACCATATTTAGATAATGCGGGTTGGTGTAGTAGCTTGTAAAAGCTTTGTCGCGGAAGCCCAGTACTTCACGCGCCGTCAGATGGCGCGTCGGCAACGGCAGGCAGTCGCGCGAGTGTTGGGAGTAGCCGGTCCAGGCCGAGGGAAGCGGGACGCCCTGACGCGCGGCCCGTTCGTAGAGCGGCGAACCGGGATACGCCATCGCGGAGTAGAAATTGGCGAATTCGCAGTTGAGTTCCACGGCAAGGTCGAGCGTCGCCCCCATCGTCTCGGCGTCGTCCTCCGGCAGGCCGAAGATGTAATTACCGATGACGTTGATCCCGGCCGCCCGCACTTGACCGACGACTTCAAAGACCTGTTGTTGGTCAAATCGCTTGTCCACGCCGGCCCGGACCCGTTCGGAACCCGCTTCGATGCCCAAAGCCAGCCAGGTGAAGCCGGCTTCGCGTAGTTTGTCGAGCATTCCCTCTTTGACGGTATCGACCCGCGCGTAGGCCCACAGATTAAGGTCATATTTGCGGCGGATAAGCCCTTCGCAGATGCCAAGGATGTGCTTGCGATTTAAAACAAACATCTCGTCAGCGATCTTGATATTCCGAATACCGTAGCGCTGGACGAGTACGTCGATCTGCGCCAAAACTGCGTCCACACTCCAATAGCGATAGCTGTTGCTTGTTTCCCGAAGCCCGCCCGCCCGCTCGCCGGTGCGAAACGGCGCTTGGATGCAGCAGAAAGAGCAGTGGAAAGGGCACCCCAGCGTGGTGTAAATCGCCGCATAAGGTTGGCGGTCGCGGCCATCCAGACAGTGCCAGTTGTGGGCGCGGTAGCGGACCATCGGCAACAGATCCCAGGCTTGGTTTGGCATCCGCACATCGAGATCGGACACGAGCGGACGATCCGGCGTCACGCGCGGCCGGCCGGCGTCGCGGTGCCAGAGGCCCGGCACTTGCGCCAGGTCCGGGCAAGGCGTCTTGAGCGCTTCCACCAAATCCACTAGCGTATGCAGCCCTTCGCCCGCCGCGACGAAATCCGCGTCCTCTTCCGCAAGCGTGCGCTCCGGTAAGGCCGTCACATGGCCGCCCACCAGGATCACTTTCTGCTCGGGCGCCAACTTCTTGACGGCCGTGCAAACGCGGCCGGCAGCAGTCATTACTTGCGTCGACGCGGACGGCTGTTGTCCATAAGCCACCACCGCCGTCAACAGCGGCGCCGCGTCGCGGACGCGCTCCGCCAACTGGTCGGCGCTCAACCCCTCGGCCTCGCCGTCGATTAGCTCGACCGACAGGCCGCCCGTGCGACAGAAGCTCGCCATCAGCCCAGCCCAAACGGGATTTTCCACAGCGGCCAGCTCGTTTGCCAGCGACTGGTAGACCTGGGTGCGGCTCGACGGATTGACAAGCAGCAGGTCGAGTTTGCGGCCGACGGCCATTAGTCGCCTCCCTTCATTTCGGCGGCGAGCGCGTTGAGCATCGCGCACAGCCGGAGGATTTTGTCCCTTTCCAGAGTCGGATAGTTGCCGATATAGGCGCCGAAGAAATGCACGTGATCGGCCCGAGGAAAGTCCTTCCAGGCGTCCGGCCCGAGCAGGCGCTTGAGATAGGGCTGGCGAATCTGGTTGCCGCCGCCCGCTGTGCCGCGGCGAAACTCCACCCCGCTCGTCCGCATCGCGGCCATGACGGCGGCCATCAGCGCTTCATCGGGATGCTTGAGAACCAGCGTCAGGGCGTAGTTGCTGCTGCCCTCGGTTGCGAAATCCGTTTGATACCATTGCGGGTTGAGATTATCCAGAAATAGGGCGAGATTTTCGCCACGCCGACGGTTGCCCTCGTCGAGCCGTTTTAGCTGCGACCGGCCGAACACCGCATTGATCTCCGTGCTGCGGACGTTGTAACCGGGCAGCGCGAAGATAAAGTCTGGATTGAGGTCCGGGTGTTCGTCGGCATAGTCGCGGCGGCGGCTCTCGGATTCCAATTCGCGGATCATGCCGTGCGAGCGCAACATGCGCACGGTTTCATAAAAATCGGCGTCGTTGGTGCAGACCATGCCGCCTTCCACCGTGCTCAGGTGGTGGGCGTAATAGAAAGAAAAGTTGGACGCCAGCCCGAATGAGCCGAGCTTACGGCCCTCGAACGTCGCCCCATGCGACTCGCAAACGTCCTCCAATAACGCCACGCCACGCGCCGCCAACTCGTCCAGCAGCGTCCGGTTCAGAGCGTTGTAGCCGAGTACATGCGTCAGGAAAACGGCGCGCGTTCGCGGCGTGATCTTCTCCAAAATCTGGCGATGGTCCATGCCGAGGGTGCGCGGGTCAATGTCCACAAAAACGGGCGTGAATCCGCAATGGAGCGCCGCGGCAATGTCGGAAACCCAGGTCACGGTCGGCAGGATAATTTCCCCTACGCCGACGCGATCCTTCAGCGCCGCCAGCGTCAACAGGTTCGCGGAGGAACCGGAGTTCACAAAGACGCTATAGCGCACGCCGACCCATTCCGACCACTCGCGCTCGAAGGCGCGGACGTTGCGCGATTGAGTCAGGACGGGGTCTTCCTGGTTCAGCAACGCACAAACGGCGTCGAGGTCGTCGCGCGTGATGTTGTTCTTCATCAGCGGCCAATCGAGCCTGGTTTGTAAGGCGGTCGCGGCGTGGTTCATCAGAATGGCCCCTTGAATTCAACGCATTGCAGATCCGGTTTTTCTTCGGGCAGCCAGCCGGTTTCTCTTCCTTCCACGAGGTCGCGCGCCGCGGCGGCGATGGTGCGGGCGTTGGGATAATACAGCGCTTCCAGGCCCGGCGTCGTCGGACAGGTGACGGGGGCAAATCCCATCCGGCGGACGCGTACGTCGCGGACGGCCATAAGCCTCTCCGCGACCTGGGCCACAATCTCCGCGCCGGCGCCACACGTCACCCAACCGTTGTCCACCACCAGCAAGCGGCCGGTCTTTTCCACGGATGCGGCGATGGAATCCATGTCGAGCGGGCTGAGCCAGATCGGGTCGATGACCTCCGCCCGGACGCCAATCACTTCCAGGTAACGGTGCGCCGCCAGGCACTCCATCTGCATCTGCGAGATGCCGACAATCGTCACGTCCTCGCCGACAGCGGTGACGCGCGCCCTGCCTGGCAGGACCGTGTATTCGCCTTCAGGGACCGGCCCACTCTGAAAATGCAGCAGTCGATGTTCCACGTACAGCACCGGATTGTCGTCGCGGACGGCGGCCGCCAGACAGCCTTTCGCGTCATAGGGCGTGGACGGCGCCACGACCTTCAGCCCCGGAACGTGCATGAAAAAGCTGTACAGCCCCTGTGAGTGCTGGGCACCCTGTCCCCAGCTTTTCCCGATCATGGCGCGGACGACGAGCGGAACCGACACGCGGCCGCCGTACATATAGCGGCATTTAGCGGCGACATTAACGAGCTGATTCATCGCTAACATCAGGAAGTCCATGCGAATGTGGACATGGATGGGGCGCAACCCAGCCAGGGCCATGCCGACGGCCACGCCGGCCATGGCGTCCTCGGACAGCGGCGTGCCGAAGACACGGTCGGGGCCGTACTTCTCGAGCAATCCGCGCGTCGTTCCCTGAATCGCCTTGGGATCGTCCACGTCCAGGCCGAACAGCACCACGGCGGCGTCGCGGGCCATTTCCAGGTCGGCGGCTTCGCGGACGGCCTCCACGTAAGACAGCGTTCGTCCGCTGGCGGCCGGCAGAGCGGCCCGCCTCACCGGAACGGGCTTCAGGTTAGTGGGCATGTTGGGCCTCCTTGAAAACGTCGGTGTACAGCTCTTGGGCGTCAGGAAAGGGACAGGCCTTCGCGTGAGCGAAGGCGGCGGCCACTTCTTCCTCTATTTCCGCTTCGATTTGTGCGCGGCACCCCGGCTCGACCAGCGCGGCCAAGCGGGACACCTGATCGTTCTCCATCCACGGACGGGCTTCTTCCTCGGTGCGATAGCCGAGACGATAATCTTGACCGGGGCCGACGTGCTCCTGCCAGCGGTAGGTCATTACCTCGAAGAAATAGGGCCCTTGTCCGTCGCGGATTTGTGCGACCACGTCTTGGGTGCGCTCGAACAAGCGCAGCACGTCGTTGTCCTCGATCCGCTCGGCCGGCACGCCATGCGCGCGGGCGCGCTCGCAGATCGCCAAACTCCCTTGGCGACGGCTTTGGTGGGTGTGGATGGCGTACTGGTTGTTTTCGCACACAAACAAGATCGGCAATTGCTTTAGGGCTGCGAAGTTCAGGCTCTCGGCGAAAACGCCTTCTTCCGTGGCGCCGTCTCCGAAAAAACTGGCGACGACGGCGGTCGAAGAAGGTGGGCCACTCGCTCCGCGAGTGGCTTTGCTACCCTCCTCACGCGGGACGGCAGTCGACCCATTTGCCGCTCGCGGAGCGAGCGGCCCACCATAGCGAAAGGCGTAGGCGTAGCCGACCGCGTTGGGAATGGTCGTGCCGACGACGGCCGACGTGCCCATCACGCCGGCCTCGGGGTCGATCAGGTGCATCGACCCGCCCTTGCCGCGCGAGCAGCCGCCAGCCTTACCGTACAGCTCCGCCGTCATCTCGTTGAGGCTGCCGCCCTTGGCGAGATAGAGGGCGTGGCCGCGGTAACTGCCGAAAACCACATCGTCGGGCCGCAGCGCTTCGCAGACGCCTACCGACACCGCTTCCTGGCCAATCGACAGGTGAACGGGGCTTTTAATCTGGTCGCCGGGATAAGCGCGGGCAATCTCTTCTTCCACTCGGCGTATCCGGTACAAGGATCTATACAGCCGCTCGTACATGGTGCGGGTCCTCCGTGACCTCATGGGTGCGGAACCAGGCGTAGGTTTCTTCCAGGGCGGCGCGGAAATCCGTCGATGGTTTCCAGCCCAGTGCGGAAAGTGGCTCGGCGTCGAGGGCTTTGCGCGGCATTCCGTCGGGCCGGCTTGTGTCGAAGACAATGCGGCCGCGATAGCCGACGACCGCTGCAATGAGCCGAGCCGTCTCCTTGATGGATATTTCCGATCCACTACCGAGATTAAGCGGCTCGTCGCCGTCGTAGCGCCGCATGGCGAAAAGGCAGGCGTCGGCCAAGTCGCGGACGTAGAGGAATTCGCGCACGGGCCGGCCGGTGCCCCACACTACGACGGCCTCTTCATTCCGCATCTTGGCTTCGTGCATCCGGCGCATCAGTGCGGGGATGACGTGGCCGTTTTCGGGGCTGAAATCGTCGAACGGGCCGAAGGAATTGGCGGGAATGGCGGTGATGAATGGCGCGCCGCATTGCCGCCGGTAGGCCTGGCACAGCTTCCAACCGGCCAACTTGGCGACGGCGTAGGCGTCGTTGGTCGGCTCCAGAGGGCCGGTGAGGAGCGCTTCGGGCCGCATCGGTTGCGGGGCGAGGCGCGGGTACGAACAAGAACTCGCCAGATATAGCAACTTGGCGACGCCGGAGCGGCTCGCCTCGGCGATCACGTGGGCGGCGACGAGGAGGTTGTCGAGCATGAGGTCGGCAGGCCGGTTCTGATTGGCGCCGATGCCACCGGACTTGCCGGCGGCCAAAAACACATATTGCGGACGCGCCCAGGAGAAGAAGGCGGCGACCCGGCCGGCGTCGGTAAGGTCCGGTTCGTCGGGAGGGACGCCGACGAGCCGGCGATAACCTTCAGCGCGGAGTCGCTCCAGCAAAGCGCGGCCGATGGGCGTCGTGCCGCCGGCGACAAAAATGGAGGCGTTCAGGTCCATGGGTGCAACTCTTCGTGGGTTCAGACGGCGACGGCCAACTCCTCATGCGGAGCGGCCTGGAGCGTGCGGGCCATCTCGGCTTCTCGATAATCCACACCCGGTTCGTAGAAAATAATCTGGCTGCCCGCCGACTCGAACGCGAACGGCACGTGAATTTGCTGGCGTAGGGCCGACAGTACCGAGGCGCGTTTTTCGGGCGGCACGAACAGCAGCAAGAAGCCGCCGCCGCCGGCGCCGGTGAGCTTGCCGCCGACGGCCCCGGCCGCGCGAGCCTTGTCGTAAAGGGCGTCCAGGCTCGGATTGGTCACTTTGTCGCTGAGGCCGCGCTTGATCTGCCACGCTTCGTGGAGCAATTCTCCGAAGGAACGCAAGTCGGCGCCGCCCACCAGCAAATCGATTCCCTCTTCCACCAACCCGCGGAGCGCTTTGAGCTGCCGGCGCTTACCCTCAATGTTCACGACGTAACTTCGCGCCACGTCTGAAGCGGTCCGCGAGACACCCGTGTAAAAGAGCATCAGGTGCGACTGCAACTCGGCCAACCGGCCCGACGCCAGGGGTACGGGGTCAACGTCAATCCGGCGGTCGGGATGGAATTGGACATATTTCAGACCGCCAAAAGCAGCCATGACCTGATCCTGCGACCCGACGGTCTCGCCCACTAGTTCTTGCTCGACGTGAATACTCTCACGCGCCAGTTCCATCTTGGTGCGCGTCTCTCCGCGTAGGGCGTACAGCGCGTTGAGAAGGCCCACGGTAAACGCCGAGCTGGACCCCATGCCGCTACGCGCCGGCAGGTCGCCGTCGTGGTGCAGTTCGAGGCCGCGGTCGAATTGGAGATAGTTCAGGGCCGCCCGCACCACCGGATGACCGATATCGTCCACCGTGTTGCACGTTTCGATGTTTCGGTAGACGACGCGGATACGGTGTTCAAAGAACGGCGGTAGATGGCGACAGGTGAGATAGCAGTATTTGTCGATGGTGGCCGCGAGGACGGCCCCGCCGTGAGTGCAATACCAGGAGGGGTAGTCGGTGCCGCCCCCGAAAAAGGAGATGCGGTACGGCGTCCGGCAGATAATCATCCCTGATCCTCGTCACAGGTGCGGCGCCTCGGATCCTTCCGAGGGCTGGCATGGTGCAAACCTGGGTCAAGCGAACGCCGTCAATGGAACAAGATTGTTGTCATAAGTGGAATGCTTGTCAAGGCGAGCATGGAAAGCTGGGTGAACGGTGAACGAATAGGGCAAGAGAGCCGATCAGCGACGGCTCCTCATTCGAGAGACCTCACTAAGACGCGCGTACCGTCAACACACGCTGCAACTCTCGAACGTCCGCCGGCTTGACCAGGTGATGATCGAAGCCGGCGTCCTTGCTGCGCCGGCGATCGTCGTCGCCGTTGTATCCCGTCAAGGCCACCAGCAGCACGTTGGCGAAACTTGGCTCTTGCCGTAGTCGCCGGGCCACTTCGTAGCCGTCCAGTTCCGGCAGCCCAATGTCCGACAGCACTACGTCGGGCGTCCATACGAGCGCCGCCTCCACGCCTTCGCGCCCCGTGAAAGCCACACGAACCTCATGGCCCAGGATCTCCAGGAGCGTCCGCAGACTCTCGGCCGCGTCGCGGTGGTCCTCGATAACCAGAATGCGCGAGCGCGGTCCCGCCGCCGTCGATCCTTCCGGCGTCGCGGCCAGTGCCAGCGGTTCCGGCTCCAGCGCCAGGCGCAGCGTGAACTTCGCGCCAAGTCCCGCGCCGTCGCTGGCCGCCCCGACTGTGCCGCCGTGCTGCTCCATGAGGCCCTTCACCACCGCCAAGCCGAGACCCAGTCCGCCGCGCGTCCGGTCCAGGCTCTGGTCCGCTTGCGCGAATACGTCGAATAGCCGATCTCGCATTTCCGGAGTGAAGCCGATTCCCGTGTCCGCGAAGGTAAGCACCGCTTCGGAGGATTCCGAGTCGGCCGTGAGAACGACGGCCGCGCTGCCGCCGCGGTCTACGAACTTGGCCTCGTTGTCTAGCAGGTTGTCGAGAACCTGCGCGAGCCGATCGGCGTCCCCCTTGACCCACACCGGCGTCGGCGGGGCCGTTACCGTCAGGGTCACGCCGGCCTGTTCCAACAGCGGCCGATGGTCCTCGACGACGATCCGTACCAGTCGCGCCAGGTCCAACCGTTCGGAGCGGAGCCGGATGCGCCCCAGTATCACGCGCGACCCTTCCAAGAGGTCGTCCACCATGCGGTTGAGCCGGCGGAGCTGGCGCTCCATGCGATCGAGCGACGGGCCGTGCGTTTGCCGCACCGCTTCGTCCTTTGCCAATACGAACAACGTACTCAACAGCGGCGCCAGCGGGTTGCGCAGCTCATGGGCCAGCATCACCAGGAACTGATCCTTGGCGGCGTTCGCCTCGCGCAAGCCCTGTTCCATCCGCTTCTGCTCGTCGATGTCGGTGCAGGTGCCGAACCAGCGGTCGATGCGGCCGGCGTCGTCACGAACCGGCAAAGCGCGGCCCAAGTGCCAGCGGTAGGTTCCCGTGACCCGGTCCATGAAGCGATATTCCACCTGATAAGGTTCGCCCGACTGAAGCGCTTGCCGCCAAGCCTCAAGGCAAGGTGCCACATCATCGGGATGGAGGATAGGCAACCAGCTGGGATCGCCACTTTTCCCCTCCGGATAGCCGCTAAACTCATACCAGCGGCGGTTGAAGTAGTCGAGGCAGCCGTCGGGCCGGGCCGCCCAGACGATCTGCGGCATCGTGTCGGCCAGCGCGCGGTAGCGCCGTGCGCTGCCGCGCAAATCCTGTTCGGCTTGTTTTTGTCGCGTCACGTCCCGGAACACCACGACGGCCCCGGCAACGGCGCCGTCCGAGATGATCGGCGACGAACTGCACGCCACAGGCATGGTCGTGCCGTCCTTGCGGACGAAAGCGTCCTCGTGTTCTTTCAACGCCGACCCGTCCAATTGCACTCGGAGCAAGGCGCATTGATCGGCTGGGAATGGCGAGTCATCCGGGTGTTTGTAGTGGATACTGTCGTGCATCGACCGGCCCAGCAGTTCCTCCGCCGTCCAGCCGAGAAGGCGTTCGGCGGCGGGGTTCATGTACGTCAACATGCCGCGGGTGTCGATGGCGTAGAGACCCTCACCCATGCTGGCCATGACGGCCCGATGAAACTCGGCCAGTTGACGCGAGCGCCGTTCGCTTTCGCGCCGGCCGCGCGCCTCTTCGGCGTGACAGGCGGCCGCTTCGCCCAGCCGGCGTTGGAACTCGCGCCGCTCCAGTCGCCGCAACCGTTCGGTCTTATGGAATAGATCAACGAAGACGGCCGTTTTCGCCCGAAGTATCGCCGGCAAAAGCGGTTTGACAAGGTAATCGACCGCACCGAGGGCGTAGGCGCGCTCCACCGGGAAATCCACACTGTCATAGGCGGTGAGAAAGATGATGGGAGTGTGCCGGGTGCGCTCGCGGCTGCGTATGACTTGGGCGGTGGCGAAGCCGTCGAGGCCGCGCATTTGCACATCAAGTAGGACGACGGCAAAGTCATCCTGGAAGAGCAGGCGCAGAGCCTCTTCGCCGGAGGAGGCCGTGACGAGGTTCTGGCCGAGGTCCGCCAGGATGGATTTCAGGGCGACGAGGTTGGAAAGCTGGTCGTCCACCAAAAGGATGTTGGCGCAGGCGATGGGTTCTTCGCCGGCGCCTGGTGCGTCCTGCATATTGCGCCTCAACCGGGGGATGGTCCGTCATGCTGGCGGCGCCGGCAGCGTGTCATTTCCTATGACCGCCTCATTCTAGTCGGGGGCGGTCGCGGGGCTAGACCAGACTTGAGAGGGAGTTGTTTGGCCGCGACCCGAAAGGGGAGCGCGTCTGCGCTATTCGCTAGAGTGGTCTGCCGGGAGCGCAATGCGGCTCAGGTAGGACGCGAACCGAACGCATAGGTGTTCCATATAGGGGCTGACCAGGACACAGCGGCGCTGGGCCTCGCCGAGGTCGATCCGCTTATAGACTTCTTCGGCAGGAAGAGTGAAGTAGCGCTTAAAGTCGATGGACAGTTCGGGCAATCCTTCGTGAAGCCGATCGCAGCCCGGTTCGACCTTCTGGAGGAAGTGAAAGCGGACGTTATTGTTGATCTTAATCCCATCCCATAATTTCGCATTGATCTGTCGCGTTCGCCCATGCACCTCTTCGGCCGTTGCGACCTCGCAGAAGAGGATCCCGGGCAGCAGCTTGTCCGACTCCTTTCCGGCGCTGCGCACGTGAAAGTCCTGCTCCAGGTCACAATCCTGGGTAAGAATCACCGCGAAGGGATGCCAGAAAAGTCTGCCTGCGGTACTGTCAGTACCGAGCGAAGCAATGTCTGGGCGGAATTGACCCAGGTGGGTCAAGATTTCCCCCTGCCGCAGGCAGGAGGAGGCGTCCGGGGCTGTGACCCTGTAAGAGTTTGGTACGGCAAGGCTCAAATCGGTCCTTCTCCGTGACCGGGTAGAGGGTGGAGTAGAGGGTTGGATTGATCCGCATACCGGAGGCGCAACTCAATCCTCCTCCGTGACCGGATAGACAGGGCGGATGGTAGAGGCTCCCATCTTGACAACGACTGTCGGCCCATGCGTCAGCTGGCGATAAATGGGCGGGGGATTCTCATAGAAACCGACCATGTCCGACAGCCGGTCGACCGCTTCCGGCAGCCCGCGATCCTGTAGGTGTTGGATCAGGACGTGACAGAACAGTCGGTTCATCACCGCCTCCGGAATTTGGAGATCGTCGGACGTGCCGGGTAGGTGGATGCCGACTACGATGGAAGGGCCGCCTCCCGTACTACGATGCACCGGAAGGATGACATGCCGACCAAAGCGCCCCGTCCCCGGTTCTCCGCTCTCAAACGGCAGGAAGAGGATGCGGTCCCATAGCTTGGTGGAGGCGATCGGTAATGCACCACCGGAAGAGAAGCTGAGCCTGTTTGTGGAGGGCGTCAAGGCGTTGGAAGACATCGGTAGGGTCCGTTTGTTGTTCGGTGAAAAAGTCCGCGTCAATGAAGAAGACGATCTCGTTGTTCTGAGTTGGGTCTTGGGCCAAGCCGAACCCCACTTGCGTCTTACTAGCTTCGGGGGGTAACCGGATGATAGCCATAGCCTGCATGTTCTCGACGTCGTCCACCGTCTCAACTGGAGCAAGAGCCCCCGTGACCCATGGTTTGAGCAGTTGGTTCCAGGGCACGTCTTGCAGGTCCAGCCTGGAGCGCCGAATCACGTCCCGATAGCGGAGTCCGATCCTGGTGCAGAATGGCGTTTGATATTGCGCGACAAGAGCCTGGAACGGCCCCGCTAGCCGTCCGCGAAAGTCCTCCCAGCGGGTATAAGTCGCGCACGTCAATGCAAGGGACTCGCGGTTGAGCTTCAGGTTCCACGCCCGATCCTGGGAAGCGAATTCGTGGGATCTCTGCCCCGCGAACGGCAAGTCGGCGCTAACCATCTGAGCGATTTCAGGCGGCAAGCCGGAAGGGAACTGCACGGCCGATTTTAACTCATAGAATGGGTAGTCTACGCGGACCAACTCCTGAAACGCCACAGGAGGCTCTGCATCGATCCGTAGGACCGGCGGAAATCGCAGCTGGGAAATTACCTCTTGTAGCGGGTTCTTATCATAAATCACCCGCGGGGCGTCGGGAATGGCCATTGTGCCGCCTCCGGGTTAGGTTTGCCGCGGCAGAGTTTAGGCGCGACGCCCTGGATCCACCCCTTGGCGACGGTTTTGCCGCTACTCCATTTAAGCGTACTTTGCTCGTTCGCGGTGTGTCAATAATCCTTTGCTCCATTATATCGTCAGCAGCGGTATAGTACAGGTCGTCTTGATTTAAGTCTCTACAATTCCCGCCCGGCGCAACCAGACGCGGTTGCTGTGAAACGTACTCTGGCCGGCCAGGTCTCCGAGCGCGTCGGACGTGGTGCGGTTGACGTTGCCGCCGCCGGAGAGCTTGGCCCAGCGCCCCTTGGGCGACGCCAGCACGCCGGGCCGAACGCCGTCCGTGACCACGGCTCGCAGTCGCACCGCGCCGCGGCCGTTCTCGACGATCACGTCGTCGCCGGACGCTACGCCGCGCGCGGCGGCGTCGTCCGGGTGAATCTCCACGACCGGCCGGCCCACGCCAGCTAAGAGGCCGGGCTGACTGGCGAGGCTGCTGCTCACGAAATGATGCGACGCTGGCGAAATCAGTATCAACGCCTCTTCCGCCGGGCCCGCCGCGCTGCCGTCGTCTTGCTCCCACGCGCCGCCGGGTAGCGGGTCCAAACCCATCTTCGCCATCGACTCCGAGTAGAGTTGGACCTTACCGCTCCGCGTGGGGAAACGGCCGTCCGCGTAGGGCGTCGGTTCCTCGACGGTCAACGGTACGGCACCGTCCGCCTTTAGCCTTTCCAGCGTGACGCCGTGCAGAATCGCATGGTTCCGCGCCGTCGCCGTCAGCACTTCGTCAATCACTTCGTCGGCGCTCTGGTGCAGCCACGGCTCATCGAAGTCCATCGCTTGGGCCAACAGCCCCATGACCTCCCAATTGCTCTTGCACTCGCCAAGTGGCGCAATCGCCGGGCGGTTGTACGTCAAAAGCGTGTGGCCGTATGCCTTATGCAAGTCGGTCTGTTCCAGTTGCGACGTGGCCGGCAATACGAGATCGGCAAAGTCGGCGGTGTCGGTCAGGAAGAGTTCGTGAACGACGGTGAAGAGGTCGTCGCGGCCCAAGCCTTCGACAATGCGGCCGGCGTTAGGGCTGGACGCGGCGGGGTTGGCGCCGAAGACGTAGAGCGACTGAAGCGGCGGGTCGGCGACTTCACCGAGCAGGGCCGCGCCGAGGCGGTTCATGTTGACAACGCGGCCCGGCCGGGGACAGCCCTCCCAGTGTTGGACCGCGCCACTATCCCATTTGAGATAGCCGCTGGTGCTATAAGCCAGGCCGCCGCCGCGCACGCCGTATTGTCCGGTCAGCGCCGGCAAAGCGCAGATGGCGCGCACGTTCTGGCCGCCGTTACGGTTTCTGTTCACGCCGTCGGCGATCTTAATAAGGCCAGGTCGTCGTAATGCGTACAACCGGGCCAATCCGACAATCTCCCGTTCCGACAAGCCGGTTATAGCCGCAACGCGATCTGGAGAGAAATCGCACAATCGCTCGCGCAGCTGAGGCCAGCCGAGGGTGTGAGCCGAAAGCCATTGCTCATCGTGCAATCCCTCCGCGACGAGGATGTGGGCCAGGCCGAGCGCGAGGGCTCCGTCCGTGCCTGGCCGCGGCGCGAGATGAACGTCGGCGCCGCGGGCGGTCGCGGTGCGCCGCGGGTCAATGACAACGACTTGACAGCCGGCCCGCCGCGCCTGCTGTAGGAACGGCATAAAATGCGGCGCCGTGGCGATGGGATTGTGCGCCCAGATAATCAGGAGCTTGCTATGGATTATATCCGCATAGGGTTGGCTCCAGCGCTTGCCGAGCGTGGCCTCGACGGCGAACTCGGCGGCCGCCCCGCAGATGCTGCGCTGGAGCTGGCTGGCGCCAAGCCGATTCCAGAAGCGGGCGCTGGATACGCTCATCTGCACCAGGCCGAGCGTACCACTGTAGCTGTAGGGCAGGACGGCCTCGGCGCCGAAGCGGGCGATGATCGCCTTCCAACGTCGGGCGATCTCGTCGATTGCTTCCTGCCAGCCGATGCGTTGCCATTGGCCTCCGCCCTTGGGGCCGACGCGGCGCAATGGATATAGCACTCGGTCGGGGTGGTAAACGTGATCGAGGTAGGGCCGCACCTTAGCGCATAGCCAGCCGCGTGTGACGGGGTTGTCGGGATCGCCGCGAAAGCGGACGGCGCGGCCGTCCTCCACTTCGGTAACAATCCCACAACTGTCGGGGCAGTCGTGCGGGCAGGCGCCCCGCCATACAAGCGGCGTCGTCATGGACGGAACGTCTCGTTAGAGGCTCCAAAAAGAATGAGCGAGCGGCGGGGTTTATCCCCGCCGGGATAAACCCGGCGGCTCGCCGGAGATCATTCTATTATAGCCTCTTAGTAGGTCACTTCCGCCTTCACCGCCAATCCGTCCACGCCCAGGTCGCTGATATTCCGCTGATATTTTCCCTGATGTACGTCGTTCACGAAGTTGGGCGTATCGACCAGATTAAACCAGTTGGTCGCTTCATAACCGACGCTTACCCGGAAGTGTTCCGTGTGGTAGGCCACGCCGACGCCCAGTTCCAGGACCGGCGTGATTTTGCGAAAACTCTCATGTACGTTGGTCAGCGGCGTCGTCCCGCTGTTATTAAATTCCGTCTGGCGGACGTCGAAATCGCCGACCATCAGCGAACCGGCGCCCTTGCCATACACGCTCACATGGTCCAATACCTTCCAATCGGCCTGACCGCCGGCGCGAAGGCCGGCGCCCTCGAAGTTCACCCGGCTGCCGACTACGTCCCGGTTGGCGTCGCCGCCGTCGTACAAAACGTTGAAATTCTGGCCGATGTCGGCGAAGCGTAGGCCGCCGAAAGAACGCACGGCGAATCGCTGACTTATCTCCAAGCGACGCCCGACTTCCAAGTCATACACATTGTAGGACAGCGTCGCATCGGCAGCGGCGCGATCGGCGAATTCGACCGTTCCCGGATGGGTTTGGGTGGCGAAGAGGAGGCCGTTTGCGGGACGATTCAGTACGCCGCCTTCATTGTCGTGCAAATAGGTGTAGAAGAAGCCCACTTCCCAGCCGTCCTCCGGCAGCCGGTAGCCGGCGCCCACGCGGAAGGCGCTGTGGGAGTGCCACGGGTCCGACTGGATCGACCCTTCAGGATCGCCGTTGCGGTTGGGGGAGACGATGCCGAAGTCCAACCCCCGGCGATAGGGTTTCAAATAGAGATATTCCACATCTGCGAAGACGCCTCCCCACCGGCCGCAAGCCGGCTCTTCGTGGGCCGCTTCGGCGAAGTGGCACGATTCGCCCTTGAGAGGCGGCGGCAACGGGGGCAAGCCCGGCACTTCAAGCGGCGCATCACTTCTGACGTGATCGACCGGCCCGGCGGGGCCGCCGATCACGGACGGCGCGGCCTGAACGTCGCGCGGCAACGGCGACGGATCGGCGGCCAGCGCGAAGGCCGCGCCCCAGGCCACGACGGCCAGCGGTGCGCAGAACTGGCGGAAGAAAGTCCTCATACTTGCTCCCTAACGCTTGAGGCGCGGAACCGCCTTGGCAGGTTCCCGCGATGGATCGGACTGTGAATCGCCGGCTGATAACAAGATCCCCCTTTGGCAGCAAGAGGAGTTTGACGGCGGTGTCGGAACGCAATAGAAATGTCCTCATGTTGGTTGAGATAGAAATGTCCGGTGGTCAGTCTTTTCGTTTCCCACGGAACACTCGACGCCAGGGGTGATCTGCGG